>JBDHCH010000051.1:0-34973 GCA_039592115.1 Gemmatimonadota bacterium
GGCGTAGCCATCGCTGTCCTCGGCGGCGTGAGCCCCGTGGACGTGGGTGACCATGGGCACTGGGCCCTGGTACGGGGCCTGGGCTGTGCCCCTCCGGTCTCGCCCGTCAAGCCCGCCGGGCGGATTCGCCCAGTGGAGCGTCTGATCCACCGGCAGGAGGTGGGGAAGGAACTCCCGGGTGGCGGGGTCGACCAACTCGTTGCGCCACAAGACCTGAGTGAGTTTGTTGGCCAAGGCCTCGACGGTGAAGGCCGGGTAATTGAAGGTCCCACCCTCGGCGACGGTGCCGGGGTGGTCGACCGAGCCGTAGCTCCAGACCGTGGTTTCCGGGTGCCCCGGCGATAGGATCCGCTGCGAGAACTGCCGCACGGCGATCTTGTAGAAGTCCTTGTTCTTGTTGGAGCCCTTGCTTAAGGGCATGGCCGGGGGCTTGACCAGGGGAAGGGTGTACTTGTCCACCTCCCCTGGCGCCAACGTGCCGCCTGGGATCTGGGCCAGTAGCTTCCGCTGGAGGTCCCAGGGTATCATCAACCCTGCCCCCGCCATGGCGGTCAGTTTGGCAAACTCTCGTCGAGTGAACTTCATGGGTCCTCCTTGGGTCGGAGTGTCGGACAAAACACGCAGGTCGTCATGGAAAGACGAAAGACCCAACGGAACCGTTGTCGCACCACACACGTCCCGACCCGCGGCAACCCAGGCCGACCGTTCCGTAGTATTCAGTTGATTATGAATTTTGCTAATGGCGCTAATATGCTTACGAACTAGTTTAGTTCGCAACCGTTATTTTTTTGTTATTTGGACCTGAGGGGGCACGAGGTGGCGAGTCAGTTCCGGATCCGAGTGGTGTCGGGTTTCCGATTCAGCACGTCCTCCAGGTCTTGGCCGGTTCGGAGCCGGTTCTGTTCCCGCTCGAGGAGCGCGGCAGCATCCTCGTCGGTGTAGACGATGTACGGGGTCACGAAGATCGCCAGTTCGGTCCTGAAACGCCTGGTGCTCACGCTCTTGAAGAGGCTGCCGAGGCCCGGAATGCTCCTCAGGATCGGCACTCCGGTCTCGAGCTGTTCAGATCCTTCATCGATCAACCCGCCGATCACGATGGTCTGACCATCCCCCACCAGAGCGCTCGTCTCAGCCTCACGGGTGGTGATGACGGGGGCGTTCTGAGCCGCCGCAACCGTGGATCCTGTCAGGTTGCTGACCTCCTGCAGGATGCGGAATGTCACATACCCGTCGTCGTTGATGGTCGGAATCATGGTCAGCTGGGTACCCACGTTCTGGTACTGAATCGTCTGGTCGATGACCACGTCCAGACCCGTCCGCGTCGATTGGTTGAACGGGACCTCGGCCCCGACGAAGACACGGGCTTCTTCGTTGTTCAGAGCGAGGACATGAGGCGTGGAAAGAACCCGGACGTCGTCTTCGCTCGCCAGAGCCCTCAGAATGGCGAAGTAGTCCTGGCTACCCAGCTTCACCACCCGCACGGCGAGGTCCTGACCCGCCGAGAACTCGGAGTCGGTGAAGCCCTGGGGTCCCAGCTTGGCGGCGGCGCTGATGTCGCTCCCCTCTTCAGCCTCCTCCCCCAGGATCGCCCAGTTGATGCCGTACTGGGTCTGCTCATCGAGCCTCACCTCGGCCACCAGCACCTCCAATAACACCTGGGCAGGCCGAAGATCCAGGGCATCGATGGTTTCCTCCAGGACCGGATAGTTCGGCGGCGCGGTCCGGATCACCAGGGAGTTGGTGGCCAGGTCCGGCACGATGACCGTCTCCCCCAGTAGAGCACCCGCGTCTCCGGGTCCGGCCATGGTGTCCGGTCCGGACTGGAGCTGCAGGGGAATCTCCATCTGACGACGTTGCTCCAACTGCTGGTATTCCCGGTCGCGAAAGGCCGAGAGGGACGAGGAGAGGCTTCTGTCCTGCAGGGACTGGAAGCGTCCCGGAGATTGGACGGGGGCCACCGTCGCTCCAAAGAGCTGGCCCAAGGTCATGGCCAGGTCCACACCGTTGGCGTGCTTGAGCCTGTAGACGTAGGTACGGAGCCCCCCTTCTCCGTCCGCCCGGACGTCGAGTTGAGAGATCAGGTCCAGATAGCGAGCGACACTGGTGCCCCGGTCGGTGATGAGAAGTGAGTTGGACCGGGGAACGATCTCGAGGCGGGCCGTCGGTGACACGAGCTGCTCCAGGACCGCCATTCCCTCCTCTGCACGGATGTGTTGGAGGGGAACGATCTGCGTGATCAGTCCGAGAGGCGGTGGACTCGGCAGCTCCTTGCCGAAGTGTATCTCGCTCGTGGCGGGGGCGCGCTCGGCAGGCATCACCTCCGCTACCGGACCGCGCCGCACCAGCACCAGACCCTCGCTCTCCAGGATGGCCTCGAAGACCGCGCCGACCTGGTCGTTTGGGACCGGAGCCGGCGTGGTATACGTCACCCGCCTGGCGGGCACGTCTTCGCTGATGAGCAGGTTGACGCCCATCACGGTGGCGAGAGACTGGATGACGTCCCGAATGTCTGCGTTCACATAGTTGAGTCGCATGTCCTGCTGCCCGTTGGCGGGCGAAGGCGTGCTCGCCAACACGGAGCAGATCAGTGCGATGGAGACTGCGGCCACGGCGACAGTCTTGAATTTCTGGCCTTTCCTCAAGGTAACCTCCGGCTCAAGGAGGGAAGACGGAGACGTATTTGGCCGTTGGGCCCCTCCAGGACCACGGCCGTGTCCTCGATGGCGGCGAGGAGGGCGTCTCCTACCGCATCCCCCAGGCGATAGACCTCGGCTCCGGGGATGGTCGGATCTGCGTCGATGAGTGCGACTGCGCCCATCGGCCCGACGGCGACCCCGAACAGGCGAAGGCTGGGGGCTGGACGAGAGCCCGTCTCGGTTGTCGTGCCCTCGACCGCCAGCTCCGGGGGCACATACCGGGTGGACGGAGGGATCCGATTCCGGCTGAAGATGTTCGCCTCGACGATCTGCTGGTACGACAACAGCGCTTCGGCCTGCTCCCGGGCACTCGGCACCGGGGCGCTCTCGACCACCGCGGCGGATACGATGGGCACCACCTCGACACTGATGGGAACCACTCTCAACCCGACGCCAGCGGCCACCGCCAGCGTGCTGACCGTAACCAGAGCGTTGTGCCAGTTGATCCTCATGCCGCCACCTCGTCCGGAGCGTACAGGCCGTGCAGGTGAACCGTCCAACCCAATAACTCGGCGCCGCTCCGGTTGATCCCCCCCGAGCTGCCGGTGATCTGGAGCTCGTCGATCACGAGTAGGGTCTCGCCGCTCTGGAGGTAGAACAGGAAATCGACCATGCCGTATACGTCACCACGCACCGTCAGCTGCAGCCGGATCGGAGTCAGCCCGTCCTCTTCAGGTGTCTGATCCGGATCCACCGTCACGCGCTCCAACCTCACCCGGCTCCGCTCTGCGTAACTGCGCATCAAGCTCTGAACCGACGAAGCTGCGAGGGCCGCGGTGCTCCCGGTCAACAGGCGGCGGGCCCGTCGGTCCCGGCTCTGTTCCAGGCCGTCCACAGCCTCCTGGAGCGCTTCCCGATTCTCCAGTAGGGCCTGCAGCCGGGCCACCTGCTCCATCTTGGCTTCGATGGCCTCCTCCCGTTCCGTCCAATTCCGGGCGAACGGCAACAAGAGGTATGCCACGGAGAGAGCGACCACGCTGATCACTGCACCGGCAGCGACAACGATCCTCTCACGCCGGTCAAGGCGTTTGTATCGCTCTAAGAGCCAGCGAGAAATTCTCATAGGTTTCGCTGCCGACTTGGGTGCGGCTCGTGGCGGACCGGAACCGGACCCCCTCGAACCGAGGATCGTTCTCGAACATCGGGATCAAAGCCGCCGCCTCCCGGGCGTAACCGTCCAACTCCCAGTCCCCTGTCGCGGTGGCCCTGATCGTCCGGACCCAGGCGCCCTCCGGGAGCCGTCTGCTGATCCCGAGTAGGACGCTCAGGAGGTCGACCGGCTCTGACTCGAACGCCGCCATGGCATCCACTTCCCGCCGCAGGGCCTCCGCACGTCGCTGAAGCTCGAAGGACTCCGCTGCGGACTCCTGCAGGGAAGCGATACGGCCATCCAGCTCTCGCTCGGTCCGGTTTCGGTAGGCGTCGACGGACAGAACGCCAAAGACGAGGGAGATCAGGCACGCTGCCCCCGCCAGGCCCGAACGCAGCCTCTGCCTCCGTGTGAGGGTGGCCTCGAGCTCCTCGGTGAGGAGGCCCTCCCGCCATCCCTCCTCCATATCCAGCACAGCTCCGTATGCCGTCAGGTAGACTGGATCCAGGCCACCGAGTCGAGGCAGAGGCTCGATCTGGATGCCCTCGAGTCCCTCCCTCAGCTCCGCTGCCGCCTGGTCATTCCACGGTTGGAGGAAGACGGTACCGGGAGTCTCCTGCCCGGCGACCCGGTCAGACAGGATTTCCCGAACTTCCGTCGGTCCGCCGAACAACCGTCTCGCCCAGCGCAGTCGTCCGCCGGCCACCGCCACCGCCTGATACCCGTTGGGTTGATCCGCGGACAGAACCAGGCCGTCGGTTACCGAGGCGGCTCGGAGCCCCCGCGCATCCGACATTGGTGCCGGTTCGATCCTTGCCACCCTCCCCAGGGATTCCAGCCCCGCCAGCCATGCGTTCACGAGGGGCTCGGGTGCGGCGAAGACGAGGTCGGAGTCGCCAGGTACCGAGAACACCATCTCTTCCCCGCGGACAGCGAAGAAGCGGTCCGGCTCGAGCCCGAGAATCTGGCGCTTCTGGGCCAGGGGAACTGGGGGAAGCTGGATCCGCTTGACGAGCAGCAGGGAAAGGTCGACCGCCACCGAGATCCGGTTCTCGGAGCCGAACTGTTCGCGGAGGACACCGAAGGCGTCCGTGGGGTCCTCGGGATCCCAGGAGATATCGAGGATGCTGACCTGCGCACTCCCCTTCCCCGAGAGGCTCGGCCGTCTTCCCTTCGGCAGCTGAACCGCCGTTATGGCGTCCGCCCGAAGCTCCAGGCCCAGGCGCCTGCTCACGCCTCGATCCTCGGCGATGGGAGGTTACTCCCAGCTGGTGACATCGGCATCCTCATCTTCCCCACCGGGCTCTCCGTCCCGACCCAGGGTCAGCAGATCGAAGCTTCCCGGGTTCTGTTCGCCCGGGTACCGGTAGATGTACGGTCGATCCCAGGGGTCGAGGGGGACTGCTCTCCTCAGGTAGGGACCACGCCAGTTGGTCGGGACCGGATCCTGCGCCGGTTGTTCCCGCAAAGCCTGGAGTCCCTGCTGGGTTGTCGGGTAGCTCCCGTTGTCCAGCAGGTAGTTGTCCAGGGCGACGGTCATGAGCTCCAGTTGGGTCCGGGCTGTCGAGCTCCTGGCCTCCGAAACACGCCCGAAGATCTGCGGGCCAACCAACCCTGCCAACAATCCCAGGACGATGATCACGACGAGGATCTCGATGAGCGTCATCCCGTTTTCATGCCGGTTCCCATATCGCGTATTCACAGGCTACCCTCAGAACGCGGTGGCGTTGATACTGTAGATCGCTTGGAGCATCGCCAGGGCCACGAACCCGACCAGAAGGCCGAAGATCAGAATCATCACCGGCTCGATCATCGAAACCAGCGCACGCAGCGTCCGGCGCACTTCCCCATCGTAGGTCCTGGCGACCCGGAGGCACACATCCTCGAGCTTTCCGCTCTCCTCACCCACGACGATCATGTGGATCGCGGGCCGCGGGAAGGTACCGGCCAGAAGAGGAGCCAGCGGACTCCCCTCTGATACCCCTACGGCGGCCCCCTCGACGCTCTCGGCAATCAATCGGTTCGCGATGGCGCCCCGGGTGATCGTGAGGGCCTGCACGATGCCGACACCGCTCTGCAGGAGAATGCCGAGAGTGCGCGCGAAGAGCGCCGTGAAGTATTTCCGCTCCAGGTCCCCCACCCAGGGGAAACTCAGGCGCGCGGCGTCCAACCGGGATCTGAATTCCGGTCGCTGGAGAGCCCCTCGCAGGAACACGACCGCGACGGCTCCGAGGCCGAGCCACAGCCACCACCAGCCGGTAATTAGGCCACTGACACCCACCAGGAGTTGAGTGGTCAGTGGGAGGCTCCCTCCGACCTCCTCCAGCATCGCGGAAAAACGGGGCACCACGAAGAGCAGAAGGACCGCCACGCCAAGGGAGGCCACCGCCGCCATCAGTGCCGGATAGAGGAGGGCCGAGAATACCTGGGAGCGCAGGTCGGCGGTCTCCTCCAGGTGTTCGGCCGTCTGCTCCAGGACCGTCTCCAGTTGACCGCTTGCCTCACCGGCCTGCACCATGGCCACCACCAGCATCGGAAAATAGCCGGGGTGTCTGGCCAGGGCGTCGGCAAGGCTCAGGCCGCCCCGGACGGACCGGCGAACCTCGGCCAACGTGTCTGCCAGCCCGTCGTGGGTGGACTGCTCAGTGGTCACGGTCAGCGCACGGTCCAGAGGCAGACCGGCTCCCACCAGGGTCGCGAGGTCCCGAGTCCAACTCATGACTGCCGCACGCCGGCCCAGGAACCGCCCGGCTCTGCGTTCGCCGGTGGACGCCGGTTGGACCGACACAGGATGGAGGTGCTGGCTCCGTAGATCGTCCAGAGCCTGCTGCCGGGAGGGAGCCTCCAACACCCCCTCGAGGATTCGCCCCTCGGGTGTGGCTGCCCGATAACGAAAACGCTCGCTCACGGGAGAACCTCGTCCCGGGTGACGCGGATCACCTCTTCCAGAGTCGTCACCCCGGCCGCCGCCTTCTCCAACCCATCTGCTCGAAGAGGTGCAGTGCCTTCCTTTCGCGCAGCCCCTCGAAGCTCTTCGAGGGGCGCGCCGCTCACGATCAACCCCCTGATCCTGTCGCTGATGGGCATCAGCTCGTACACGCCCGTGCGCCCGCGGTATCCCGTTCCGGCACATGCGTCACAGCCACGGCCTCTCCGGAAGCCCCCCTCTGGCACGACACCATCTCCGAACCGGGTTAGGTCTTCCTGCCGCGGCTCGTAAGGCTCAGCACATTCGTCGCAGACCGTGCGGACGAGTCTCTGGGCCAGGATTCCCTCCACGGTGGCCGAAACCAGGTAGGGTTCGACCCCCATGTCGAAGAGCCGCGTGATCCCCCCTGCCGCGTCGTTCGTGTGGAGCGTGGAGAAGACCATGTGACCAGTCAGTGCCGACTGGACCGTGATCTCGGCCGTCTCAGGATCCCGCATTTCACCCACCATGAGGATGTCGGGATCGTGCCGGAGAATCGACCGGAGCGCCACGGCGAAGTCGAGCCCCGCCTTCCGGTGGACCGGAATCTGAGTGATGCCGTCCAACTGATACTCCACCGGGTCCTCGATGGTGATGATCTTGACGCCCGGCTCGTTGATGGAGTCCAGGCCCGCATAGAGCGTCGTCGTCTTGCCGGATCCCGTGGGCCCGGTCACCAGGATGATACCGTGGGGCCGCGCGATGAGATTCTGCCAGGTGTTGAGGACCTGGGGTGACATGCCTAGCGCGGTGAGGTCACGCACCCGAGTGCCACGATCGAGAATCCTCAGGACCACGCTCTCGCCGTGGATCGATGGCATCGTGGATACGCGGACATCGACTTCCCGCTCGGAAAGGCGGAGTCGAATCCGGCCATCCTGTGGAAGCCGACGCTCCGCGATGTTCAGGTCGGCCATGATCTTCACGCGGCTGACGACGGCGGCCTGATAGAATCGGGGGGGACGGGAGACGTCGTGTAACACCCCGTCGATTCGGTGGCGGACCCGTAACCCCTCGGCCGTGGATTCCAGATGCAGGTCGCTGGCCCGACCCTCCAGGGCCTCCAGGATCATCGTGTTGACCAGCTTGATGACGGGCGCCTGAGCGGCGAGGGCACGGACGTCGTCGAAGGCCTCCTCGTCCTCGGACACGACCTCCACGTGGGCGCCCCGAAGGTCCTGAGCCGACGGCGATGCTCCGGCGACGGACATGATCGCAGCGTGGATCTCTGCGGCGGGAGCCTCGATCAATTCCAGCTTGCCACCATATGTCCAGCTCAGCTCGTCGACGGTCGTCGGGTCCAGGGGGTTGCCGGCCGCGATCCGCACGATGCCGTCGGTGATGTCGAGAGGCAGGATACAGTGTTCTTCCAGGTATTTTGACGAGAGCTGGCGGGCCAGGGGACCGGAAGCAGCCTCCCTGAGGTCCGATGCCTGGAGCGCGGTTCGCACGTCGCTCGAGTTCATACCGCTGTGGCGCTGTTCTTTCGACATGGCTCCAAGAAATCGTTGTTGGGGGATAATCAATCATAGGTCTGCGCCGGATGCAGTGAAAGAGTGCGATCCAGCACCCTTCCATCCGGCGGCTCGGTGGCGTGGGGAATGGGAACGGAGATCAGAGGGCGGAGTGCAGAGGCACTACACCAAGACTGCGGGCTTTATGAAACGGAAATGCCGGGGGCGGGACTCGAACCCACAGAGGATTGCTCACGGGGAACGTTAGGAATGGCTGCGGCCTGTTTCGTCAGGTTCCTCCCAAACCTCCTTACCACCATAAAACCCCGGCTATCTTTAAAGCTACACTCGGTCGGGAGGGATTCGGAAGGATTCTGTTTTTCCTGGAGGTCAGGGGTCCACGACCAGGGTCAGCTCCACTCCCACGGCCAGCCGTCGGGAGGATCAGGAGAGTCCCAACGACCGGCGCCCCCCTAGCCGGTTTTCATGGATAGGCCGATGCGCTTCCGCTCCACGTCGACCTGGAGCACGCGCACCTGGACGCGCTGCCGCACGCGGACGACTTCGTTGGGATCCTTCACGTAGCGATCCGCCATCTGACTAACATGAACGAGGCCGTCCTGGTGGACGCCGACGTCTACAAAGGCCCCAAAAGCTGTGACGTTCGTGACGATGCCGGGCAGAACCATACCGGGCGCGAGGTCGCCGATACTGTGGACGTCGGCGAAGGAGAAGGCCTCGAAGTCGGGACGGGGATCTCGGCCCGGACGGGCGAGCTCCTCGACGATGTCATCCAGGGTTGGGCGCCCCACCCCCTCCCCGAGGTATCGGTCGGCGACGATGCGGGCGCGGCGCCCCTCGTCCGTTATCAGATCCTTGACGGAGCATCCCTGGTCCGCGGCCATTCGTTCCACCAGGGGATAGCGTTCCGGGTGTACGCCGCTCGCATCGAGGGGGTTTGACCCGTCAGGAATCCGGAGGAATCCTGCCGCTTGCTCAAAGGCTTTGGCGCCGAGCCGAGGAACCTTCAGCAGGTCCCGCCGAGTCCGGAAGGCGCCGTTCTCCTCTCGCCATTCCACGATATTCTTGGCCAGCACGGGCCCCAGCCCGGCGACATAGGTGAGGAGGGATGGACTGGCCGAATTGAGGTCCACACCCACGGCATTGACGCAACTCACCACAGTGTCAGCCAGGGCGGTCCTGAGGGCGGCCTGATCAACGTCGTGCTGGTACTGGCCTACCCCGATGGACTTGGGATCGATCTTCACCAACTCGGCCAACGGATCCTGGAGCCGACGCCCGATGGAGGCCGCTCCTCGGACCGTCACATCGTGGTCGGGCAGTTCCTCCCGGGCCACGTCGCTGGCGCTATAGACGGACGCACCGCTCTCGTCCACCATGATCACCGGAAGGCCGAGATCGAGGTCCCCGATGAAAGCCTCGGTCTCCCGTCCCGCAGTACCGTTGCCGACTGCGACGGCCTCAGGGGAGAACCGTCGCACGAGATCCCGGACGATTCCCGCAGCATCTTCCCGTTGTTTCTGACCCAGTGTCGGGAAGATGGTGTCGTTGTGAAGAAGCGTTCCCTGAGCATCCAGGGCCACGACCTTACACCCGGTTCGGAATCCCGGATCGACGGCGAGCAGGCGTTTGCTCCGAAAGGGCGCCGCCATGAGGAGTTCTCGGAGATTCGTAACGAAGATCCGGATGGCCCCCTCATCCGCCCGTTCCTTCGCCTCCTTCAGCGCTTCCCGCTCGAGGCTCGGGAGAAGGAGACGGCTGTAGGCGTCCTCGATGGCTCTGCCGACTTGCTCCGAGGCGAAGCCCCGACCCCGCTGGTAGCGCCGCCTGAGCCTCACCAGACTGTCGGCCTCCTCCGGTCTCGCCTTCACCCTCAGGAGGCCCTCGTCACTCCCCCGCAGGAGAGCCAGGATCCTGTGCGACGGCGCTCTGGACAGGGGCTCGGACCACTCGAAGTAATCCCGGAACTTGCCCGCTTCATCCTTCTTCTTCTTGACCACTTTCGAGGCGAGGATCGCCTTCTCGGCGAAGAGGCGACGCAGCTCACTTCGGACCTCCGGGTCCTCGCTGACGTCTTCGGCAATGATGTCCCGAGCGCCGGCGAGAGCGGCGTCCTGGTCCTCGACTCCCCGCCCGGGGTCCACATACGACGCTGCCTGAATCGGTGCACCCGTCTGGCCCAGAAGAGCCTCCGCAAGGGGCTCCAGGCCTCGCTCCCTGGCCACCATGGCCCGCGTGCGCCGTTTCGGACGGTGGGGCAGATAGACGTCTTCGAGGGCCGGCAGGGTCTCGGCCTCCATGACGCGAGAACGAAGCGCATGGTCGAGGAGACCTCTCTCGGAAAGGGACGCCAGGATCGAGTCACGGCGCTTGTCGAGCTCTGCCAGTTGCGCCATGCGATCCCTGACCGCGGCCACCGCCACCTCGTCCAGAGAACCGGTGACCTCTTTCCGGTACCGGGCGATGAACGGCACCGTGGCTCCGCCGGCCAGGAGCTCGGAGACAGCATCCACCTGCTGAGCCGTTACTCCGAGCTCCAGCGCGACCAGCGACGAGTGATCTGACACCGCGGCACCTTCCTGTGGTAGGGGAGAGGATCGAGATCTCCGTTCTTCAATCGCCTCGCCGCCCCACCAGGTCAAGCATGGCGCCAGCGGCTCCGGCCACAAGGGCGGCGAGGACTCCACAGAGGAACCCGAACGCGCCGAAAATCGCCGGCATCCCCACAAGGGCCCCGAAGGCCATCGCCGTGCCCCAATTCAGGCCGATCGTCAGCAGATCGTAGACGAGGCCGCCAACCGAGTAGAGCACGCCGCAGGCCAAGCCGAGGTAGGCCATCCACTTGGCACACCACTTCGCCGTGGGAAGGATCTTCATGTGGTCCTCCGCGTCCCTCAGTTCGCTTACAGGTGAAGATTGACCAGGGGTAGCAGCCGGAGCCACCGCGGGTTGTTGCCAGCGTAATTGACCAGGCCCAGTTGCACCCCTTTCAGTCGAGCAGAGTAGTTCACGAGCCCGATCGAGAGTCCGGTGAATCGCTCGTTCACCATGTTGAAGTGAAGGAAATCCTCCAGGTCGATCCTGTCGATGTAGAGGCCGTTCAGGCCCCCAACCATCAGGCCCGTCACCTCGGGAGCGAAGGCCAAGAGGCTCCCGATGGCGATACCCCTGATCTTGTCGACTGCGCCCAGGCCCAATCCCGCAAGCAAGATCCCGTCCAACCCCTCACCGCCGATTCCCCCAAGAGAAAGTGCGATGCCATTCATGTCCTCGAAGCCTGCACCCAGACCCCCAACGGCCACGCCGCGAAAGCGCGCCGAATAGACGCCGCCGGGGCTCAGCGCCACACCCGTCAGGCTCTGGTCTCCGCCTGCCATGATCCCGCCCACGGTAGCGCCTCTGACGTTACGGGCCGTCGCTGCTCCCAGGCTAAGGGCCAGACCATCAAACTGCTCGGGGCTGCCGGTCCAGAAGCCGCTGACATTGATGCCCCGGAAGTGTTCTTTGACATCCACCATGATCAGTCCGACCGCCACACCGGTCAGCTTGCCGGAGCCGACACCCAGGGTACCCGCGGCAAACCCTCTCAAGTGGTCGCTCGCGTTGACCCCGATTCCGCTGAGCGCGATGCCGTTGATCCGCTGGGCTTTCGTGCCGATGAGCCCCAAAGCGATCCCGTTGAAAACGGCGTCCGGGCTCTGGCCTGGGTTCCAGAGGGTCAGGTTGAGGCCGTTGATCTCCTCGACGTGCCGATCCACGGCATTGAGTCGAACCCCAGTGATGCGTTTTGAGTTGCCGACGCTGAGCCCGTGTCCGGCCAGGGCAATGTCCAGGGATTGGGCCTTGGTGCCGTGGACGGGCAACAGGACCGACAGCAATACCATCTGTACAATCATCGGTCTCAAGGAGAGGCCCCTTTCGGAGGATGAGGCAGGACCGTCACGAGCGCGGGTTCGGAGTCCGGCTCACACGCCGGCCTGAAGACCACCCGAAGCGGTCGATCCGCACTGGCGTCACACCCGAAAGATGTGGATTTGGACCGTAGGGACCTGTACGTCGATTGACGTAGGGCGACCTCGAGATCACGTAGACGGTCTTAACCGCGGTGACCCGCCTCGGGATCCCAGACAGCCCGCTTTCTCAGGGTCTCACCCAGGTGCTGCCCTCGGACTTTGATCCTCGTCTCGATGAAGCCAGAGGGTGGTGAGGGATTCGGCGTGATTTCCTTTTCCAGAACCACGATCTCGGACTGGACCTCCGGTGCGGTGGATTGGTCGGACTCCCCGCAGCCCGAGAGCATAGGACATAGGCCCAGAAGGCCCGAGGAAAGGAGATGGGCCCAGCCATTCGGGCAGATTCGGTCGGTCATTCCATTCTCCCCTTCTCGGAACACGTTGTACCCGTGGCCGAAACCGGATGGTCACGGGAATCGCGAAGTGGTCAGGATCGATCCCGGGAGTAGGTCCGCAACGTTGGCCCTGGGCGTGACTCGGATCAACCAATGACCCAATGGGGCAGGTTAACACGCAAATGGGCTCCGATGCCTGCTCTCCTACTTTCCTTCCTGCGGGAGCCGCGAGATCAGCTCAGCGATCTGGTTGGCGACAGGGCCGGCCGACCGCCCGTAGTTTGACATGACCGCCACGATGTAGCCTCGGTCCAACATGATGTCGAGATTGGAATTGATGCCCGGGAAGCCTCCCCCATGCCCCACGACCTTCCCGTTCGGTCCCTCCTGGATTCCGAACCCGTACCCGTAACCAGCGCCGAAATGGTCGGTCCACAAAACCCGGCGCGACTCCTCGGACACCAGCTCCCCGGAAAGAAGGGCCAGGGCGTAGCGGTGCAGATCTCCCACGGTGGAGAAACCGCCCCCGGCCGGACCACCCCGGATGACGTGTTTGTAAAGGTTGTTCTCGTATCCCCATTCGGAATCCGGGTCCGGGTCGTACCCGATGGCCAGGTTCTCCACCGGACGGTCCATGTCATAACAGTCCGAGTCGGACATCCCGGCGGGCCCATAGATGTGGTCGCTTACGTAGTCGAAGTAGTCGGTGCCGGTGGCGCTCTCGATGACCACCCCCAGCAGAAACATCCCCGTGTTGCTGTATTGGTAGTCCGTGCCGGGTGTGAACGCAGGGTGCTCGTTCCGGATCAGAGGTTTGTAGTCGTCCAGGGCCCGAAACAACTCCCGTGAGCTGTTCCAGTATGTCGGGTTGAAGTAGCTGCCGAGGCCCGAGGTGTGTGTGAGAAGGTGGTGGATGGTGATCTGATCCGACACCGAACGCGGGAGCCAGGACTCGTCCAGGAACTTCGAGAGAGTGTCGTTGACAGACACGGCCCCGCCTTCCACCAACTGCATCACGGCGGTGGCGGTGAACATCTTGTTCATGGATCCGAGGTTGAATTTGGTGTCGATGTTGTTCGGGACGTGGAAGCGCTTGCTGGCCTCGCCGCAGGCGTGCGAGAGCAGCACCTCCTCTCCCTTCGCCACGAGAACGGTTCCCGAGAAGGCGTCCTCCCCACATGCGCGATCCAGGAGGGAGGCGACCTCACCCGCCAGCTCCTGCTGATCCAGGCTGGCGAGCCGTTCCGACTGCTGCGCACATGCCGTCTGGTTGACCCATACAGCCGTCAAAACGAATAGTCTTATTGAACGGAGTGCATTTCCTCGTATCACGGTCCCGCCTCCTTACTCCTGCCTCAGCGCCTCAACCGAATCTACCCTGGTCGCACGGTAGGCCGGACTCAGCATCGACACCAGGGCGACCGCGAAGAGGAGGCGCGTCACCGAGCTGCGGCCCGCCCCGGCAGTAATCCGCATCCCGATCTCCCGTGTCCGGCGGGACTGGGGGTAGGAAAGCACACTGTGCCTCCCCGCCACTGACAGGAACAACCACGCCCACTCAGATCCTGAGAAGGTACGTGAGCTTCAGGAAGAACTGACGGCCATCGGCTTTGAGGTCGGGGGTCCGGACGAAGTACCGGTCACCGTCCGCCGGGTCGATCAGATCCCGGTTCAGGGCGTTGGCGTTGACGCCGGCGTAGATGGCCGTCCACGGGGTCAGGCGGTAGCTCACCAGGAGGTCGGCGTTGAACCGGCGACGCGGCTCGATACTGGTGAGACGGCTGTCCGAGTCGGTGTCCTCATACTGAAGGATGGCCCTCACGGCCAGCTCCCGACTCCATTGCCAGTTCCACCGGCTCCGGATGATCCCATCGGTGAAGATAGTCTGGTCGGACGCCGGATCGGTGAGGCGGCTCCAGATGAGGGTATTGTCGATGCGGAGCCGAGTGGTGGGCTGGAATCCTACGGTGAGATTCGACCGGGTCCAGTCGCCGGCTTCAGGCTCGGCACCCTGGGCTGGGTTGAAGTTGGTCTGGTGGCCCAGGAGCAGGTTCCCATCGACGCGGAGCCAGTCCCACCAATTGGTCCGGTACTCGATGTCCCAGGTGCTGGTCTCATAGTCCCGAACTTGGTTCAGCGCCGGGTGATCCTCGGGCCGGAGATGCTCGGTGGACCGTCTGTAGTTGACCTCCAAGCCCGAGTTGGAAATGAAGTTCCACTCCAGGCTCACCTCGAATGATTCCTCCAACATCGTTCCCTCGTGATCCCAAAGTGCGTAGGTGGAGAGTTCGGGACCCCATGAGGTCATTTCCCGATCTTCCGGCCGCCAGAAGAAGCTGGAGAAGTGGGAGAGTCTTCTGATACCGGTCCGAGGCACGAAGCCGGATTGGGTCTGGTAATCGGGGCTGACATCCATGTACGAGGTCGTGAGGAAGAGCCGGCGATCGAACCGCGAGAGGGACGCGAAGTACGCAGATCCACTTTCGTCATCCACTCCGGAGCCCCCACTCGTGCTCCGGACAGCCTGGCCCGAGGCGGTCCAGTGATCGTTGAAGCGGATTCTGGCATCGACACCGCCGGTGCGGTTATGGCTACCCCCGTGCTCCCGACCCACGTACATGCCGCCCACGGAGGATGCCTCACCCACCTCCCTGGTCACCCTTGCGGCGGCGAAGAACGCGCTCTCTTCGGCCCCGGGGGTCCCTGGAGCGGCCAGCTCTCCCGCTGCTGCATCGTCGATGGTCAGTGCACCGATCCCCCATCCTCCGGTCCTGCCGGTGAAACGGGCCCCCACCCGGGGGTCCCTTATTCTCCGGGTGAACAGGAGGTTCACCGGGGTACGGAAATAGTCCGCATTCTCCATGAAGAAGGGTCGACGCTCGGGAAAGAAGACCTCGAAGCGCTGATTAACGGTCACCTGGGGTTGATCGGACTCCACCTGGCTGAAGTCCGGGTTGGCGGTGACGTCGAGGACGAACCGGTCGTTCAGGACCGCCTTGAAGTCTCCGCCCATCTCAGGGTCCGACCGGTCGGTGACGAACCGTGGCCCGCCCTGGGCCCGGTAATCCACGGCCCTGAACGATCTAAACGTGCCGTAGGGGATGGCCTGGAGGTTCCGGCCGGGAGAAATGTCCCGAATCCCCGTGAGGGTCGCGGACTGGGTGAGAATGCCCTCCACTTCGGAGCTTACCCGGGGCCAGAAGGTGCTTTCCTCCGAGTCCCGAGCCAGGTTTCGCGACAACACGAGGCGCCAGGTCTGGAGATCACCGGGTTCGAACCGGAGCGTCAGGAAGGGAATCTCCATCCGCACCACATATCCCCACTCCGTGACCCGTCCCTCCGACTCCCAGACGGCGTCGAACGAAACGTCCACGCCCTGACCCTCGGTGAGGAGGGCGTCCCACTGGACGCCCCTCCCGTTGCACCTGAAGGTGTAGGCCCGTCGCCCGTCGTCGTCCGTGTCGAGCATGAGGGTGACCACGTCGTCACCCCAGACGTTCTCCCTGGGGCTCAACCGGGCCCGAACCAGTCCAGGGGATGAGTCCAGTGCCAGGAACACCACATGGAAGGCGTCCTGTTCGTAACCCAGGTAGGCCACGGTTTCGTGAACGGCCGCACGGCCGTCCTGTGGAAGTTGCTGAACGAACCCCGTGACCCGCGCAAACCCTTCCAGAGCTTCCTGAAAGGAAGTCAGGTTCGTCAGACCTTGGAGATCGGGGGCACCGTGCACCCGGGGAACGTCGACGGACGGGCGGGAGACCTGCGCCTCGGCCTCAGCGGGCGGGCCCAATGAACCGCCCAGGGATGTCCATACACCAATTACCGTAAGAAAAACTACATTTCGAGGAAGCAGGAAGCCTAATGGGTTCTTCATCGGGCAGTGCTCTTCTAGTTCGAGCCCCAGGAACCGGGGCTGGGGTTTCGTGTGGGATTGATCTCGTCCAGGGCCCAGGTGGCCATGGCCCGGACAGTGGGCTCGGGGTCGGACAGCGCGTCCATGAGGGGCACCACGGCCACGGAGTCACCGAGGCGGCCCAGCTTCTCGGCTGCCCGGGACCGGGTGTCAGCGTCGTGAGCCTTCAAGTCCTGCAGATAGACCTGGAGGTCCGGAGGGTAGGGCCTTTCACCCTGGAGCTCTCCGGCCCACACCGGTGGCGGATCATCATCGGAGATCTCCTCCAGGGCCCAGACCACCGGGCCCCTGAGTCCTGGTTGGGAGGAAACAGCAGAAACAGTGGACTTGAGAGAGGGGTCCTGAATCTCGCCCAGGGCGAGAACGACCATCTCCCTGACCCCGGAATCCGGATCGCCCAGCCGAGCCACCAGGGCCGGTGCCGATTCCCGGTCCTTGATCTCACCCAGGGCCCAGGCGGACATTACCCTCACCCGGGGATCGGAGTCGCGCAGGGTCTCCACCAGCCCTGGAACTCCTCTTCGATCCTCCAACTCTCCCAGGGACCAGGCAGCCCGACGGCGTACCTCGGGGTCCGGGTCCACCAAACGTTCCAGGTGAAGCGCCGCCTCGTCGGGGGTTTGCGCGACCTCCAGGAGATCCACTGTGGCCAGGGGAATGGCCCCTGCCGTCAGAACGCAGAGGACCAGAAGGAGCCATGACCGGGAGAGGGGCGAGCGGACCTTTCCCTCGTCCAGAATGGAACGGATTCTGGAGGACAGGAGCGACCGGCCAAAGAGGCGAACGATGGGAAGCGCCGGCACGGGTCCTCTTGCCGACCGGGCCAGGACCAGGAGCTGCTCCGCATAGCTCACTGCGTCCAACCTCCCATGGATGGCCCCATCGTCGCAGGCCATCTCCCGCTCACTCACCAGGTGGCCATGAGCCAACCAGACCACCGGGTTCACCCAACAGAAGGCCCGAACGAGGTGCGCCACCAGGTGCACGGCATAGTCGTTCCTGCGGAGGTGGGTCAGCTCGTGAAGCAGAACCGCCTCCAATTGGACGGCGGGCCATTGGACTGCCTGCGCGGGAAGGAATACACACGGTTTCAGAAGGCCGAAGGCTCCTGGAATTCCCAACTCTCCCGTCAAGCGCACCTGGGGAGGTTGCCCAAGGCCCACCCGAGCAGACGTGGAAGCCACCATTTCCCTGATGCCATTCGGCACCTCCCGGGCCCGGGCCCGGAGGCGGGCCGTCTGAACCAGGCTGGTTCCGAGGTGAAAGAGGAGCAGCGCCGTCCCCCCCGCCCACACCAGGACCAGCCATCGGTACCACGGACCCAACCGGAAGTGGGCCGACGGCGAGTGACCGGCCAGAGCAGGTGGAATCCGGCTCACCGGTTCCTCCGTCCGGGTCATCCCCGACCCAGCATCCACCGGCTCAGGAGACAGCCGGGCCAGCGATGCCTCCTGGGAATCCATGGGCGTCACCGCCCGCACCAGGACAGGAGCCTGGCCACTCCCTTCAGGCGTGGCCAGAGATGCCAAAGGCAGGAGGAGGAGTGCCACGAAGACCCCTGCCCAGACCGTGTGCCTGGCCGCCGCTGAATTCCCCCGAAGGACCCACGCAACCAGCCCACCCAGGAGCACCAACGTGGTCCCCTTCAGATAAACCACATCGATGAGGACTGTCAGGAAGGCGGAATACCATGCACCGGGAACCAGGTCCATCATCGTTCCCGCTTCTCCTTGGCCTGGCGAACCAGGCTCTCGATCTCGTCCAGCTCATCGTCGGACAGGTCACTGGGCGAAACATCCAAAACCGCCAGGATGGCCTGGGATGGGGAACCCCGGAAATAGGTCCTGAGAAGGTTCTGGGCGGCCGACCTGGACGCGTCGTCGTGAGGAACCACCGGCCGGTAGACGTACCTGCGCCCGTTCTTGTGGAACTTCACCTGACCTTTGTCGCCGAGCACCCCGAGGGTAAGGCGAACGGAGTCATAGGTGGTCTTCTCCGGCATCTGTTCCAGGACTTCGGCCACTGAGGCCGATCCGAGCCGATAGAGGATCTCCATGATCTGTCGCTCTCGGCGACTGAACTGCGGAGCATTCTTTCGGGCCACACTTCACCTCCTCCGATACGGACACGACTCCCTACGGGGGAAATGTAGAAAAAGTTACACTTCGGTGGGCCGCTCTTTCTTTGCCCGGGTTCAGGAGAAAGCGGAACACACGCTGGTGAACCGCCCAGGGTTTATCGGAGACTGCTTTGCTTGAGCCTGGCAACCCAATCCGTGGTTCCAGTTGAAGGCACGAGCCGGCGGTGAGTCAGGCGTCTGCCGCATGTGAAGCCCGGAGCCGGCATTAAGCCAGGGTCAACACACTCTCCGGTGCGAGACCGCCAGCATCGCATCCCACCGCTCGCCAGCACTTCATCCGTGGACTCCCAAGCTCCCACGCCCCAACCCCGCCAAGAACCACCCTCAACATGTGGAGAAGCGTGTAAACCCCTCATTGCCATCGGCGACCAGGGGTCCATGTAACCCTCAGAAACACCATATGTTGGCTTATTGGAGCCAGCCGGCCTCGAACCGGCGACCTCTGGCCTGCATGAAAAAAACGAGGGGGTCGAATGCGGCGAAAGCCGCCGCGTTCCGGGCCTTTCTCGACGATTCCAGCTGCCTTTAAGCTGTGTCTCCGCCGCCTTTCGCAGCCTTCTCGGACACATTCGGGATACAGTCACACTGGATCAACCCTCCTCATTATCCCGATACATCTCCAACAGGGCCTGGAAGTGGGGGTGGTGATGGAGGGGGTGACCCGTCAGCGGTAGGGGGCCAGGCGGTCCAGTGCCCGCCGTGCGCCCTCGATCCAGGGTTGGAGCTCGGGATCGGCGTCCTCCCAGGCCTCGACGAAGAACGCGTACCCTTTTATGGCCTTCCCATACTCTCCCATCCCCTCGTAGGCCCGGGCCAGATGGTACTGCCGGTGGGAGTAAGTGGTACTCCACTCGGCAAGGTAGGGCACGGCCTCCTCCCAGCGCTCCAGTTCCATGAGGGCGTAGGCCAGGACCGTACGTACAAGCGGGGTTGCCTGATAGCGCCTGACCTCCTCGAGCTTCTCGACAGCGGCTTTCGGATCGCCCCGTCGCAACATCCCGTAGGCCTCCACAGCCAGGGCGTGCAACATCCCGTAGGCCTCCACAGCCAGGGCGTCGGCTCTCCCCTGCCAGCCTGACGAACCGGCATCGACTTCCCGGCGCCAGTGGTCCCATGAGACCTCGACCGCCCTGGCATGCTCGGCCCAGCGCCCCTGAGCCGCGGCAAGAAATGCCGCGCAATACGCAAGATGCGGGTTGCTCGTACTGTCGACCTGGCTCAATACGGCCGCCGCTTCTTCCAGCCGGTCTGCAGGCACCGGAAACCCATCGATGTGCGCATAGACGGGGTGGTAAACGCGGTCGTAGATGGTGGCCTGCGGTCGGTCGAGGTACTCGAGGGCTTTCCCAAGGTAGCCACGGCCCATGGCCGCACCATGAAACAGGTTTCCTGTTACCCTCCATGCCCACGCTTGTCCACGCCTTTCCTGTGCCAGGTACACCGCTTCGAGCTGGGGCCAGAAGCGTGGATGTGTGAGAGGGGGGCTCACTGGCAGGTGACGGAGTACCTGGGAATCCACCGTGTCGAGGCTCGCAAGCGCCCGATCGCGGTGCTCTTGATCGCCGAAGGCGAGGTCGAACCCGAGCTCGAGACGGCGAGTGTGGAGTGCATCGGCACTTGCGAGCCCCTTGTAGTCTTCAATGAGACGGTCCGCCCGCGCGCTGTCCGGATCGATTGAAAAGGCCAGGTCGATCGTGTGCACACGATATGGGGCGAACTCGGGATCAAGCTCCAACGCCCGCCTGAAGGATCGCTGGGCGTCCTCCACACTCACCGGGATCCACCCCCCCCGATCATGGTACAGGTCGCCCAAGATGAACCAGGCCTCGGCGTAGTCGGGATACGTGCGTACTAGCCCTCGAAGCAGCTCTTCCGCCTCCTGAATAGCCATCTGCTGCCGCGCGTGGACCGCCCGCACCAGAGCCGCCTTGCGAGGCGGCAATCTGTCAACCAGGCGCATGGCCTGCTCGTGCGCTTCGCGAGTTCGGTCGGTGTGGTCCCCCTCTGACCAGCCATAGGCCTTGGCCAGCCCGTAGAAAGCGAGTGCGAAAGTCGAGTCGGCGGCTACGGCCTGCTGGTACGCCGGGATGGCAGCCACGTAGTCGCCGCGGCCGAACAACGCTTCGGCCTCCAACCATGCCGTGAGCGCCGGGATCGAGGCCGTCGTCACACTCGCCAGATCGACCGGCGGGAGCTCCCTCACCTCCTGCCCGAGCACCACCACGAGTGATTGGACGGCCAAACGGTCCACCAGCGCCAGGACGCTGTCGGGCGAGCCCTCGACCTGGACGCTGCCCATCTGGGCTCCGCCCTCGGTTTCGAAGATGTCAGCCGATAACCGCACCTCCGGGCCGATCACCACAGCCGAGCCGAGGAGCGCATAGCGGGCCCCTGTGGCGTGCGCGACCGCCAAGGCCGCTTCACGGTCCGCCTCGCCGCCCTCTGGCACCTGTTCGTTCCAGCGGGCCAGTACCGTGCGACTGTCGATGGTCCGAAGCCCACCCACGCCGTTCATGTCGGTGGAGAGCAAGCTCACCATCCCCTCGCGCCACAGATCGAAGCCATCACCCTGGACGCTGAAGGGCAGCACGGCGATTCCCGGTGGGGCGTGGTGGTCAGCCGGTCTGGGACCGTACGGCCAGATGGCGACAAACGTGACCGTGCCCACAACGGCCAGGAGCGTCACCCACAGGCGGCCACGTACTGGGAAGCGCGGCCTCACCGACGTCGGCGCCGCTCCTCGATCCTCCGGAAGCGCAGTGGCCGGGACACCCTGGACACCTGGGACCTCGACCTCGCCGCGGTCCGGGAGCCGCTCGCGCCCCGGTTGCTCAGGGGAGGCCAGCAAATCCTCAGGCGATTCCACTCCGAGTTCACCTTCGAGTAGACTCGCGGGAGACCTCGACCTCCGGATCCTCTGGACCAGGCCTCGAGTCTCGGTGGAGGGCTCCAACTCCAGCGCTTCCCAGAGCGCCTGTTCGAACCGTTCGGCGAACCGAACCGCTGCAGCCCGGTCTCCCGCTTCCGCGAGAGCCTCGATGAACCGGCGGGCCTCGCTCTCGTCTGTGCAGACGTGGGAAAGGGCCCGCTGGCCCATCCGCTCCCCGTCGATGACCCGTCCCGCCGAGAGGTTGTGGTAGGCCAACCCCCAGGCGGCGCTAGCCGCCAGCTCCCGAAGGCGCGTCCGTTCCCCCTCCAGCCACCGGTCGAAGTCCTGGCACCCCGACAGGAAGAAGCCCCCCAGAAAGTCTCCACGGTAAATCTCCAGAGCGCCTTCCCTGTCCTCTTCGTCCATGGCCCCCTGAAACCTGATGGCATCGCAGCTGAATCGTCCCCAGTCCAGGCCGATCTCCTCGTCGCCGCGATTTAGGACCAGGCCATCTCCCAGCGCCTTCCTCAGGTGGTGAACGGCTTTTCTGAGAGAAGCCCGGGCGTGCTCCTGGTCCCCATCGGGCCAGAAGAGACCCGTGATCGTGTCCCGGCGTTGAAAACCACGGGGAGAGGCGACGGCAAGATACGCGAGGAGGGCCGTGCGTTTGGGTTGGGAGAGCACGGAAAGGATCTCTTCCCCGTCCAGCCCCCGAAGGCCCAGGGATCCAAGAACTTGGAACTCGATCATGGACGGTAGGTCCTGTCCCAGTCTGGAATGTTGAATATCTGCAAGCTACTCGGGTCCCCACCGATCCGGCAATGGATTTCAAAGGGCGACAGGGGGTTTCTCGGTGACCCTCCTGGGGTCTTGACGGACCGTTCCCCCGCCGGAACGGCTACCTCACGGTGGCGGAACGGGCACCGGTGAGTGTTGCCATCCCGTGCCAGAATACGGTGCTCGATCGTTGGGTCCAAGACAACGTGGGACGGCGATCTGCCAAAGGAGGTGTGCCATGAGGCCTCGTTTCCTACCCCTGGCAACCCTGCTCGATCTTCCCGTGGGTGCTTATTTCCCCGTTCGTCTGCGCCTCTCCACCGTCGCCCTCCTGTCTGTTCCCTTCTTGCTCATCTCGTGTGGTGACGGGGGCAGCACCGGGCCGAAGGTGGAACCGGTGGCCAGCGTGGTGGTGAGCCCGGAGAAAGAGACGATAGAGACTGGGCAGACGCTCCAACTCACGGCAACGGCGAGGGATGCGGCCGGGAGCGTGTTGAACGGGCGAGGCATCACCTGGGCGTCGAGCGACGACGCGGTGGCGACGGTGAGCGGAACGGGTCTGGTGACGGGGGTTGAGGCGGGCAGCCCGACAATCACAGCGACGTGCGAGGGGAAGTCTGGCACCGCAGACATCACCGTGACTCCCGACCTGGGCATCGTCTTCGGCGCTGAACAGTTCGCCCTGATCCCCGCCGGAACCTTCCAGATGGGAGACCTCACCGGGCACGGTGATCCCAACGAGCTTCCCGTTCATACCGTCAACATCACGCAGCCGTTCTATATGCAAAAGACCGAGGTCACCCAGGAGCAGTGGCGGGCGGTGTCGGGGAACGATCATAGCGACTTCGACTCGTGCGGGGACACCTGCCCGGTGGAGAACGTGAGTTGGCACGACATCCAGCAGTTCCTTGCCACCCTCAACGCAAAGGACCCAGGCAAAGACTACCGGCTGCCGACGGAGGCAGAGTGGGAGTACGCGGCTCGGGCCGGGACCACCGGAGACTACGCCGGCTCGGGCATTTTGGACGACATGGGGTGGCATGCGGGCAACTCCGGTTCCACGACTCACCCGGCGGCCCAAAAACAACCCAACGCCTGGGGCCTCTATGACATGCACGGGAACGTGTGGGAGTGGGTCCAAGACCGGTACGCATCGGACTACTATAGTGTGAGCCCGACCGACGACCCCCAGGGTCCCACAACGGGCACGCACCGGGTGTTGCGTGGCGGCGGGTGGGGGAGCCACGTGCTCGCCTCCCGTTCCGCCTCTCGCGAAAACTACGACTTCCCATCGAGCCGCAACCCCGACAACGGGTTTCGCTTGGTGAGGAATGCCCCAGGTCCCTAGGTGTCCGCAACCAATCCAGTCAGTCGGGCCGACCCAGGACAGCGATTCGCCAGAGGAGGTGAATCATGACGATCAGGGATCTCGTTGAGACCGCAGAGTTGCCGGATGACGGCATATATCATCTCCACCGACGGAGGCATCCGACCATGAAACGACTCCTTACCCTCTTCGCCCTGCCCCTCGTCCTGGTCGCCTGCGACACCCAACCGGTGGACGTGGACACGCCTGACGCGCAGTTCGCAAAGGGCGAAAAGCCCAGCAAACCCCCAAGACCCACGAGCGGCGAGTTCATAACCTTTTCGGGAGACTTGGGAGGTTCCCAGGAAGTTGAAGGCTGTTGTCCAAACGCAGGCCCGTTTCCGGCATACACAATGACTTTTTCGGAGAAATTCCCGGACGGAGTATTCGGAGAACATGCCGGGGACATCTTCATGAACAGCTTTGGGCGAAAAGCTGAATGGGACTATCTGGTTCAGTTCATGTGGGGAGAAGAACCGGACGACGCCTATTTCACCGAGATAAGAGGCGGTGATAAGGAATATGACAAAAGAACCATGATTCTCACCGTGACTTTTGCAGAAGAGGAAATGAGGATCTGGAAGAATGGTGAAGAGCTTCCATCTCTAGACGTTTCTTTTGTCCTCACCAGAGCGCCAATAGGATAGTCCAGGCGGGCTCATGAGATGACCGGCCTGGTGACTCTCCTCAGAAGTTGGAAATGATGTAGCCTCAGGTCCTATCGCCCCACGAAGGAAACCTCGGGCATAACCATCTGAGCCGACGCCCAACTGGGTTCGGCCGAGGGGAAGATGTAGTCGAAGAGGATCTTCCACCGGTAGGAGGGCTCGTTATTGTAGTGCTCCCCGGTGAGGACGACGATCATGTCCAACTGCGGCACCACGTAAATCCGCTGACCGCCCATTCCGACTGCATAAGGGAAACGGATCGTCTCTCCGCCTACCTGAGCCGCCAAGATCCACCACTGATACCCGTAGCCGCCCCCACTCTCCCACTCGGAATACCGTTGTGTCGAAGCGTGGACCCAGGATGTGGGAATCAGGCGCTCTCCCGTAGGCTCCCAGATCCCGTCGTGAAGGTAGAGGTACCCGAACCTCGCCATGTCCCGGGGACTCAGGAGAAGGCCTCCTCCGGTATCGGTGATTCCTTTGGGTCCCGTATACCACTCCCAGTTGTGAATCCCCATGGGCTCGAGGAGCACATCCCGGGCGAAGGTCTCCGCAGACATGCCGAGGGTGTTTTGAAGGACTCCCGAGAGGAGCACCGCCACGCCGGTATTGTAGACAAACTCCGTGCCTGGCTCGGCGCTCATGGGCTGGTCCAGCATGTGCTTGAGCCAGTCGTCGGTACGGTAGAGTGCTGTGGCCGGGTTCTCAGCAGTCCCGTAATTCACCGACAACTCGTCCCACTCGATCCCGGTCCGCATCTGAAGCGCATGTTCCAGAGTGATGGCTCTTTTCCACGGCTCGTCGTTTTCCACTGAGGGGTACTCGGGGAAGAAATCCAGGAGGGGCGTGCTCAACTCTCCGATCTCTCCCCGGTCCCGGGCAATCCCGATGAGGGCCGAGGCGAAGCTCTTTGTCACCGAATAGCAGTTGTGGAGTTGGCCAAGGCTCATCCCCATGAAGTACTCGTCATAGACGAGCCGTCCATTGCGGATGATGACCACCGAGCTCACCAAGCCCAGGCTTCCAGCGGCCAACTCGTCTGTGAGATCGTCCAAGAGTGCAGGGTCCAGGCCCTGGGAGCTCGGACTCGCAACGGGCCAATCGCCCAGGTCCGTCGGACAGGTAGTGCACCCATCGCCGCAGGAAACCAGGAGCGACGGGGCCACCAAAAGGACCAGAACGGCCGAAATGAGAGACGGACGGATGGTCATTCGATGCACACACCACAGGAGATCGGGAGGCCTTCCGATGCACAACATACGCCCATTCGCATAGGGGCTTTCCCGAATCGGTGCCGATTGGACCTACTCGTCAGACGGAGCGTTGTGGTTCGGCCAGTCCCTCCCCGTTCCACCCTAACCCAACCCCGATCACGCGTGGATGAGGTCTTCGGGGGGTACGGGGTAGGTCCGACCCTGGTTGGCCTAACCCTCCGCCTGGACTTCCGCTGCCACCCGCTCAACCTCCCGAAGGGCCCGCAGGAAGTTCCCGCCCCAGATCATCTTGATCTCCTCTTCGGTGTATCCGCGCCGAAGCAACTCCACCGTGACGTTCAGGGCCTCGCTTGCATCGTTGAAGCCCGGGACACCACCGGTTGATCTCTTCCATACGGGCTTCGACCTGGGGCATGATGGGCTCCATGCGGGCCCGATATTCCGCCCGCTCTTCCTCACTCATCCCCCGCATGGCCCGGCGATTCATAATCCCGAACTCCTCGTTCACCGCCTGGACGGCTTCACGGTACTCCGGGGGATCCACCTGGAGGAAGCTCCCCAGGGCGACGACCTGGATGACTCCGCCATTTTCCTTCAGCGCCAGGAGCTGCTCGTCGTCCAGGTTCCTGGATACGGCAGCCACACCAGCGGCCCCGGAATGGGATCCCATGATGGGCGTCCTGGAAAGTTCGAACACCTGCATCACGGCCTCTTTGGAGACGTGTGCGACATCGATCATGATGCCCAGCCGGTTCATCTCTTGAACTACCTGCCTGCCGAACTCCGAGAGCCCGCCGTGCTCGCCTTCCTCCCCTTCCCTGGGGTTGGCGGAGTCCGCGATGTCGTTGTTGCCGTTGTGAGTCAGGGTGATGTACCGGGCGCCCAAATTGTAGTACTCCTCCACCAAGGAGAGATCGTTGCCGATGGGGTAGCCGTTCTCGATACCGATGGCGAACATCCGCTTCCCGGTGGAGTGAATCCGCTCAATGTCGTCAGCGGTGTAGGCGATCTCCACTCGGTCCGGGCACATCTCCTCCGCCACCCGATGAATGGCGGAGAACTTGTTCAGAGCCGACTCTTTGGCCGCGGCATGCCCCTCAGGAGTCCGAGGGCCCTGCCCCACGTAGACGGCCAAGAAGGCAACGTCCATGCCCCCGGCCTCCATCTTGGGAATGTCCACTTTGGAGTTGGTGCCGGCGCACGGATCCACCTCCGGCGTCCCGAAGTTCCCCCCGATGTCGATGTGGGTGTCGATGGTGATCGCGGCCTCGTGAATGGCCTGAGCCTGGGCAAGAAGGTCTACTTCAGAGGGCGCTGCTCCGGAATCCCCCGCATCGGAGCCACAGGCAGCGAGGGGGCCGATAATCAAGAGGGATGTGGGAAAGCGTAGATTTGCCGAGCGCATCTTACTGGTCCTCCCAGGGGCGTTATCGGACTTCGGCCGGAGCCTGGATCCTGTCCAAGATGTCAACTTGGGTGAACGTCGGTGGAAGGAGCCCTCGGCGCAACTTGGTTCCCCCACGGAGCCCCCAACGGGCGGGACCCGGTGGGCTGGGAAGCCGGTGAGGTCTCTGGGGCCGAGGCCAACCTCCCCCCTGGTCGCCATCACTCCTCCCTGCCCAGCCACCGCCGGTGGACCGAAGCGGCGGTTCGAGCCTGCCGCCGCCTGGGGTAATCCTCAGCCCCGATCCACCACCCCCCCAACCCAACCCCTCCGCCCCGGCGAACCGAGACGATAGATCAAGAAGTTCTGGCGTTATGCTCCTCAGCGAGGGGCTCCAGCCTGAGCCTCACAGCGTAGTCTTTTTGAGGGATATCAATCCCCGCACGCGGAGCGGGAGTCAGCTCCAAGAGAGTCACCCGGATCCCGCTCCAGACCACTGAGCGGGGCTCCAGGCTGGTATTCAGGATCAGGGCGTGGGTGGGGCCCATCCCGGCGGCAATCCCGATAACCACTTTCCCGTTTCCCTCCCAAACGCAGGTTGTGTCCACCGGACACCGGGAGTCCTCCAGGACCTCGCCGAAGCTGAGGCGAAGCACGCTCCCCTCCAAGCGGAGATCATCACCAGACTTGAGGGCGATCTCCCTGGAGACCGGGAGGAGAGCGGAGTCTGGGGTCTGATCAGGCGCGGTCGGATTTCCGCACCCAGTCGCGCCCAATGCCAAAAGAGAGGCGAAAAAAACAGCAACCATTGACGCTCTGCGCATGACGGATTCCCCTCCGTGTCGAAAACACCTCTTGTGTCAATCCATCAAGAAAACGATCGGCGGGAAACTTTTATGACTGGGCGTCCCCTCCAACGCATGTTCCGTCGCGGAGGGATCTTTCACCCTGAAAAGAACGTAGGGTAATAATGACAGTGGGGATGCCCGCTGGGCCCCCGCTCGGACCCGGGCCAGGCTTTGAAACGCCCTATCATGAGCAGAGAGTTCCTCAGGGAGGTGACACGACGCCGTGTACCCCAGCTGGTGGGGTTGTATCTGGCTGCCGGGTGGGGTCTTCTGGAGTTCACGGACTGGGCTACCGGCCGGTTCGGCCTCTCTGGGGTCCTGGAAGACGCTGTTGTAGTTTTGTGGGCTGTACTTCTTCCGGTGGTTACCGGCCTGGCATGGAGATGGGGCGCACCAGGGGCCTCTGCCCTCACCCGACCCGTTCTCCGACCTCCGATCCGCTCGGTAGCCGTCCTTCCCTTCGTCAACATGAGCGGTGACTCCGAGAACGACTACCTGGGCGATGGGCTAAGCGAAGAGGTGATCAACGCCTTGGCAAAAGTCCCCGATCTCCGGGTCGCCTCCCGGACATCAGCTTTCACTTTCAAAGGAACTTCAAAAGACATTCGAGCCATAGGCCGAGCGCTAAACGTGGGATCGGTCCTGGAGGGGAGCCTTCAGAGGTTCGGAAACCGCCTCCGAGTCACGACGCAATTGGTGAGCGTGGAGGACGGGTATCATCTGTGGTCAGAGCGGTTCGACAAAGAGATGGAGGACCTCTTCGCCATCGAAGACCAGATCGCGGAACAGGTGGCGAGAGCCCTCCGCGTCATCCTGAAGAACCAGAAGTGGGAGGGCCCTTCCCGGGTCCACCCTTCGGACATACGGGCTTACGAATATTACCTCCGGGGCCAACAGTTCCTCCTGCACCCGCGGATCAAAAGTCTGGGGTTCGCCAGAGAGATGTTCGAAAAGGCCATCGCCGTCGACCCTCTGTACGCACCGGCTTGGGCTGGAGCCGCTGAGAGCGCGGCTCTCATTCGCATGTATTACCCCGTGAGGGAGCAAGAACTGGAGGATGCGGACCGCTTCAGCCAGGAAGCCTTGGAACTGGCACCTACGTTGGCCGAAGCACACGCGGCAAGGGGGCTTGCTCTCTTCCTCCTGGGCCGGTCCGAAGAAGCCGAAGCGGCTTTCCAGAAGTCCATCGAGCTGGATCCCTTCCTTTTCCAGGGCCGGTATTTTCATGGCCGAGCCTGCTTTCAGGAAGGGCGGTTGGAGGAGGCTGCTGAGGAATTCAGGAAAGCGGCCGAAATCAGAGAGGATTATCAGGCGGCTTTTCTTGCGGCCCAATCCTTCGAGGCTCTTGGACGGACCGAGGAAGCCCGGGTCCAGCTCACCGAGGCTCTCCGTGTGGTGGAAAAGCATATGGAGTTGAATCCCGATGACCCTCGGGCAGCCACCATGCGGGCCGTGTCGTTATGCCGCCTGGACCGTCCGGAGGAGGGGCTCACTTGGGCGGAGAAGGCATTGGAGATCGATCCGAACGATGCCGGCGTCCGATACAATGTTGCCTGCCTGTACTCTCTTCAAGGAAAGGTGGACGAAGCCATCCAGTGCCTCGAAGAGGCGCTCCAAGGGGGCTTTCAGAATAAAGAGTGGTTCGAAAACGATCCCGATCTGGGTCCATTGAGGGATCACCCTCGATTCAAAAGCCTGATCGGGCAGATCTAGTGTGGTGTGGCAGAAATCATGCTGCTATTCGGCTGCGTCTGCCACCCGCATACCGTCGTTGGTCCCGTGCTCCCCGAAAACCTCATCCGCCTTCCGGCTGTTGACTATTTGACCTTCGGCTGCGGACCGTGGAATCCTGACTTCATGGCTCCTGTCGGCATGAGGGCTTTCAATGCTGCGCCCCAGGAGTCAGACAGATCGTGGTGGTCGCTTTGGAGCGTACCATCCATATATGACAGAGTCTACCTGGGGATGGGGACCTTGTTTCGATCACTGGACGGAGATGGCAGAGTCGGTGAAGTGGTCCTTCGGAGAGTCAGGGAATAGGTTGAAAGAGGACGACCCACCCTGCAGACCGGAGGTCAGAATGTTTCGGTCCTTCGTGCTTTCCCTTTTTCTGGTGTGCTGGACTCCTCCTCAAACCCGAGGCCAGATCGGGGCTTTTGACGTGTTGGCAGGGGTGGATACCATCGACGCCCAGGTGAGCGTAGAACTGGATGGGGACCTGGCCAAGCACTTCGACGCAGAAACACTCGAGGGGGAATTGGCCCAAGTCTTTGGCGAGGCCCTCGAGCGGGAAGGAGTCGCGCTGTCAATCACCGCCTTCAATTTGCTGCTCTTCCACCTACACTGTGGGATGCAGGCTCAAGTCGTATGTTGCGGACAGAGACTCACCCTGCAGGAGCGGGCAACCTTCAGGCGACGAACCGGCTGGGTCCTGACCTATTTCCGAGACGCCATTTATGCCGTCGGGTTGGACCGCTTCCGTGGTGTCCTGAAGGAAGAGTTCCAAGCTAGCGCGAGCGAGTTCCTCGACGATTATCGTGCCGGGAACCCTAAAGGCGGGTGAATCCAGAAAGTGGCTGACCACCTCTGGCCGGGCCGGGGAAGGTGCGCAAATGGTCCGGGACGGCGGATTGGACCGCCCCGGGATTTGCCGCAGACGCACCGTCGACAGCCTCACTTCCCATGCTCGAAGCGTCCGACGCTTTGAGATAGAGCCAAATTCCTCTATGATGGGTCCCTATTCTCAGAGAGGGGGGACGGTGGGTTTCTTGGCAAAGCTGTTTGGCACGAACGGAGAGGACACGCCCAAGCGCACGGTCGACGCAGGGCAGATCTGCGCAAAATGTGGCCAAGCTGTTCCCCACGAGAACATGGCTTTCGACTCCGGCGGAGGTAGGCCGATCCACCGAGCCTGCCCGGAGGTCCCACCCGAGGCTCCCAACCAGTAGAGCTGGAAGTTCCTCCTGATCTCGTAGGACTGCTGCCGGTTGTAACTACGATCTTTCAGGTTTTGCCCACGTTCGCGACCTCCTGGGCCACCTGGATCGCTACCTCAACTCCAGAATGTGCACGGTTCCGTCTCCGTACCTCTCGGCCAGACCCTCGATGGTTCGGCCGCCGAAGAGGCCCGCCATCCCGTCGATCGCTGCCTGGTTCGGGAGCATGTCGTCGGCCCCCGCGCGGCTCTCGTCGATGTTTCCGGAGATCATGATGATCATGTTCTCCGGCCGGAGGTACTCCCGTGCAACCCGCTGAATGTCGTCCACCGTCACGGCTTCATAGCGCGCGACGTACGTGTCGTAATGGTCCATGGGGCGCCCGTTGAACTCCAGGTTGGCGAAGTTGCCGAGGGTGCCGAAGATGGCAGACCTTCCCCGCCCTCCGCTGAACAGGGCCGGGAAGGCGTTGACGCGGGCCGTGCGGGCGAACTCGAGGTCTTCCTCCGGCACCGGCTCATTCCGGATCTTCTCTATCTCATTCAACATGAGCTGGGAGGCAAAGACCACCGTGGAGTTCTTGGTCTGGCAGCTGGCGGCAAAGGTCCCCTCATAGAGGGTTCCCCCGCTGAATCGGGAACCGGTGGAGTAGGCCAGCCCATTGTCAGAACGGACGATCCTGGTGATGCGGGAGGAAAAGGACCCGCCCCCCAGGATGTAGTTCATGAGATCCACGGCAGCGTAGTCCGGGTGGTCCTGCATGATTCCTAGGTGGCCGATGCGGATGACGCCCTGGTTGGGAATCACCTCGGGCTCGATCATGTAAACCCCGGCGGCGGCGGCTTGGGTCACCTCAGGAATGGGCGGCTCCGCCTTTTCGGCGTCGGCCCACTGACCGAAACTCTCCTCCAGCTTCTGAAGCATCTCCTCCCGGTCGAAGGCCCCGGACACGACGAGGATGGCGTTGTTCGCGCCCCAGTAGCGACGATGCCAGTTGACGAGGTCCTGGCGGCTGAAGCCGTTTACCATGGCCTCTGTCTGGATCGCCGTGATTGGCGAATCCGCGCCGTAAACCAGGTCATTAAAGGCCCGGGCAGCCACCTGAGACACGTTCTGGTTGCGATTCTGGATGGCCACCAGTGCGCTCTCCTTCCTGCGCCGGAGCTTGTCGTCAGGGAAGGCCGGGTTGTTGAGGATGTCCATCCAGATGCCCATTCCCTCGTCCAGGTGCCTCACGTGGATGGAGAGGCGGGTGGCCGAAACCGATCCGGCCAGGTAGTCCATCCTCTCATCGATCTCCTCTCCGGTCATGGAGGTCGAGCCGCCCTCTCTCATGAGGTCCGACGTGAGGGAGGCAATACCGATCTTGTTCGGGGGCTCCAGGAAGGGGCCCGTCCTTACCATCAGAGAGGCATCAACCCAGGGGATTTCATGGTCCTCTGCGATGTAGACTACCAGGCCGTTGGAAAGCTCGGTGCGGAAGTCGGCGGGGTTCGCGGGCGTAAACTCCAGGGGCTCGTAGGTGAAGTCCTCTGGGCGGGGGCCGTCTCTGGAGCCTGCTTCACACGCGGCGAGGGCCGAAACAGCCAGCACCAGAGAGAGTGCTTTGAGACTATGGCGCTTCAACATGGTCATGTCCTCGTCTCTGATCCAAGGGGCGGTGTTCATCGCTCACGCTCCAAGACTCCGACGACGCTGTTGTCGGTGGTGAAGTAGCGTTGGGCCACTCGCATCAGGTCCTCAGGCGTAACAGCCATCCTCTGCCGGTACTGCTCCTCGATGAATTGCCACTGATAGGCCACCTCCATCCTGGCCAACGAACTGACGATCCCGGTGCCCCTAAGACTCTGGAGGAAGCTCGCTTCAACCTGATTCTTCACGCGCTGCAAGAGTTCCTCATCTACCGGCACCGTCTTGGCCGTTTCCAGGAAGGACCAGAGTTCCTCCTCGATGACGTCTGAGGGAGCGACGGCACTGCGCCTCACCTCCTTCACGGTGGCAGTAACCCGGAAGGACCCGTCGTACATCGAGGTGGAAGCCCGGGCGCTGACCCGCGTGGCGTGTTCGTTGCCCAGGACCATGGTCTGGTACATGTCCCCGGAGCGGGAGCTCAAGACCTGGCCCAACATGTAGAGGGGGGCCAGATCGTCGTGCCACAAGGGCGGGATGTGGAAGAGGAGCTGAACCGATGGATTCGTGGCGGCTCTACCGAAGACCCGTTTTTCGATGTAGGGAGCGTCGAAGTCCTCCCCGACGGTCTCACGGTAATACTCCGGGCTGGGCTCCCTTGTCCGGACACGTGGGGATTTACCCCGAGCGGGAATTTTCCCGAAGTACTCCTCCACCAGGGCCATGACTGCGTCCACGTCGATGTCCCCCGCCATGGCCAGGACCGCGTTGTCGGGGCGGTAATAGAGGTCCCGATACTCCTGCATTTCGGCCCGCGTGATGTTGGTCACGTCGGACATCCACCCCACAACCGACCAGGAATAGGGGCTGGCGGCGTAGAAGGTGGCGTTCAGCTGCTCGTTGAAGAAGTAACCGGGCCGATTCTCGCTCATGCGCCGCTCTTCGGCGATGACGTCCCGCTCTGAGTAGAACTCTCTGAATATGGGGTTCACCATCCGGTCCGCCTCGAGAGCAAGGAAGAGCTCGATCTTGTTCTTCGGCAACGTGACGTAGTACTGGGTAAGTTCCCGGCCGGTGGATGCGTTGATCCCGGTGCCTCCGGCTTCCTGGTAGGCACCCCAGAGCTCTTCGCTCAGCATGGTCTCTTCCCGCTGCTGGTCGATGAGTTGGGAGACTTGAGCCTTCCAGGCGATAATCTGATCTTCGTCCCGGCCCCGGACCTTCGATTCCTCTTCGACGATCAGGGCCATGGTTTCGTCGATCTGCCGCATGATCTCCTGGTCCCTCTCCAGCATCCCGGGTCTCACTCCCATGGAGTTGGAGCCTTTGAACATCATGTGCTCATGGAAGTGGGAGATGCCGGTAATGCCCGGGCGTTCGTTTACTGCTCCCACCCGGTAGGCGAGAATGCACCGGATGAGAGGCGTCTCGGGTCTCACCACCATGAGGACCTTGAGACCATTGTCCAGAACTCGTTCCACGACCTGATCCGCAAGGCTCATGTCCTGAGCCTGGGACCTGGCCGGGAAGCCAACCATTGCGAGAAACACGATCAGGAACAGGCCTAACCGTGGGAGTCGGTATCTGTTCATGCGGCCCTCCGGGATGCGCCTGTGGGGCGGGGAAGTCCTCAAATCCGTCAAAGGCAGAAAAGGCCTCTGAGAGGCCGGGGGTATTGTACCTTCCGCCGGAGGGCTGGAACAGAAGAGTAACGCGATTAAGGGTCGGCGGGATCGAATTCGAAGGTCTGTCCGAGGTAGGGCGTCGGTGCATGGCTCCGGGTTTTGCGACATGATGGTGGTGCTACGCCCCCGACCCGGAGTCGCCACCCATGAAGTACCCGAAGCGGAGTCAGTACAAGTACGCCAAATCCCAATACCGGATTCGCAATTTGCCTGAGTACGAGGCCGGCCTACGGAATCGTGGTGACCTGACCGTCTGGCTTTCGGATGCTGCGCTCGATGCCTGGCAAGCTCCGGCCTCCGGTAGGCCGGGCGGACAGCGCGCTTACTCGGACCTGGCCATCGGGGCGGCTCTGACGATCCGCATGGTCTTCCACCCTCACCTCCGCCAGACCGAAGGGTTTCTCCGGTCGCTGGCCGACCTCCTGGGGCTGGGCCTTCCGATCCCCGATCACACGACTCTCTCCAGACGCCTCAAGAAACTCTACAACCTTCGGTTCCGGCGACTCGTCACAGATGAACCGATCCACCTGCTCATCGATACCACGGGGTTGAGAGTCCACGTCGGCCATCTGCGAAAACCGCCAAAGAGGAGGGTTTGGCGGAAGCTCCACCTGGCGGTCAATGCCGAAACCGGCGAGGTCCTTGCTGCCGAGCTGACCAATCGACGCACTGCAGACTGTGCGCGGGTGCCTGGTCTATTGGACCAAATCGATGATCGGGTAGCCTCCCTCATGGCCGACGGCGCCTGTGATGCGGGCGCGGTCCACGAGGCTGTTCAGGGGAAAGGACGCGGACATCGGGTGACGGTGCTCATCCCGCCGGGCAGAGGTGCCCAGCTGTCTTCGAGTCAGTTGCCCGGCCAGAGGGAGAGAAACCGGAACATCCGGTCGATGCGAAAGCTCGGGCGGCAGGAGTGGTACACCAACTCAGGCTACGCCAGGCGGAGCTTGGTGGAGAATGCCGTATT
>JBDHCH010000052.1:0-19170 GCA_039592115.1 Gemmatimonadota bacterium
TCACCCGATAGGTCCCTGCCGGGGCGTTCGCTCCTTGGGGGCGACGCGCCTGGAAGCCTTGGGGAAGCTGGCCGCCCATCTGCTCCCGGATCTGAGCCATCCGCTCTTGGAACGCGTCGACCTCCTCCTGGGACGGCGCGAACCTGAGATCCCAGAACCAGCGGTTCAGCCCTTCGTGGGCCTCCACCTCCTGGGAAACGGATTGTCCCCCGTCCATGGTTGAGATCGTCACGGTCACCGGGCCTGATGGCTCAACACCCAACCAGAACGAGAGGCCTGCCGAGTTCACCAGCTCGTTGGGCGAGTTACCCGGGTCCTGCTGGTCTATGGTGAGGGGGTTCCTTCCCATGAAGAGCTTGTGTCCCCGGGTGGCCCCTCGACTGATCCCTCTCCATCTGGTGGCAGTCCTGGGAACGAACAGGTGCAGGTCCGACTGCTGGACTGCGTAAGTCATCTGCTGGAGCGGAGTCGCATCGTCCAGGACCCAGATACTCCGGCCATGGGTCGCTGCGATCACATCTCCATCTCTCGGGTGGATGACCAGATCATGGACGGCAACGGTCGGGAGGCCCCGGCCCAGCTCCGCCCAGGTGCCCCCTCCATCCACGGATACGAACGCCCCGAACTCGGAACCCGCGTAGAGCACCTGAGGGTTCTTGGGGTCCTCCCGAACGACGTAGATGGGGTTCCCATCGGGCAGATCGTGTGATATCTGCGTCCAGGTTGCCCCGTAATCGGCCGTCTTGAAGATCCAGGGTCTGAATTCATCGGACCGATGGCCGTCAATGGAGATGTAGGCTGTTCCTTCGTCGAAGTGCGACGGCTCCACCCTGCTGACCCACAGGCCCAGGGGGGGCTCAGGAAGATTCACACCCACGTCCGTCCAGACTCCCCCCCCATCCCTGGTCACATGGACCCTCCCGTCGTCGGTCCCCACCCATATGAGGCCTGGAACCACGGGTGACTCCGCCAGGGTGATGATGGTGGCGTGGGTCTCGGCGCTTGTGACGTCCCGGGTCAACCCCCCGCTCTCAGGATCCGTGAGGTCCGGATCGTTCGTAGAGAGGTCCGGGCTGATGATCTCCCAGCTGTCCCCTCTGTCGTAGCTCCGGAAAAGGCGATTCCCACCAAAAAGAACCGTGTTGCTGTTGTGAGGGGACAGTCGAAGGGGAGAGGACCAGTTGAAACGGAAAAAATCCCGGTCCAGCCGCCCGGTGTCCCCCTCATAGCCGGGGAGTGCCTCCTCGAGATTCACGATGGTGGAGGGCGTGGGCGTGATGCTCTTCCCTTGCTGCCGAAAGACCGCATCCAACCGCCGGATGTTGCCTCCCTGGGACTCGGTGTAAACCGTCCGCCAGTCGTTGGGATCGGCCGTTGTGTGGAATCCGTCGCCAGAGTGGAACTTGAACCAGTGATCGTTGAGAATCCCGTTCCAGTCCCGGCTGTTGGAGGGCCCACCCCAATTCCCGTTGTCCTGAAGTCCACCATAGACCCAGTACGGGTCTCGCATGTCCGTAGTCACCGCGTAGAACTGACCGATGTCCATGTTGTCGAACATCACAAAATGATGGCCCTGGTCGAAGGTGACGTAGGACCCTTTGTCGTTCCCGACGTAGAACATCTCCGGATTGGCCGGATCGATCCACAGGGCGTGAAAGTCGCCGCTGATCCCCTGAAGGGAGCGATCGAAGGTCTTTCCGCCGTCCTCGGAGACTTGAGCCGAACCGGCCAGGACGTACACACGGTGGTCATCCTGGGGGTCCAGCCAGATGTGGGAGTAGTAGAATGGCCGGTTGTTGTACCGACTCTGGTACATCCAGCTGGCTCCGGCATCCTCCGATCGGTAAATCCCCGTGCCCAATTGGGTCATGTCGTCGAAGGCGTCATCGCTACGAGCCGGCTGGAACCCGTGTTCCACGATGGCCATGACCACATCCGGGTTTGCCAGGGAAATGGCCAGGCCGATCTTCCCGGTTTCCCCCGAGGGCAGGCCGGTGGTGAGCTTCGTCCAGGAATCCCCCCCGTCGGTCGATTTGAAGATCCCACCGTTGGGCCCCCCGGAGAGAAACTTGTGGGGCATGCGGATCCGCTCCCAGAACGCCACATAGAGGATGTCCGGGTCCCGGGGGTCCATGAGGAGATCCGTGGCCCCGGTTCTCCCGTCGTCGGGAAGACCTCCGGCCAGCTTCACCCAACTCTCACCACCATCGGAGGTCTTGAAGAGCCCCTTTTCGCCAGAGTGCCCCCACAGGTGTCCCTGGGCCGCCACGTAGACAATATCCGGGTCCGTCGGGTGGGTGGTGACCTCACCGATGTGATGGGAATCCTCCAACCCGACATTGACGAAGGTCTCGCCCCCGTCCGTGGACTTGTACACGCCGTCCCCCCACCCCACCGAATTCCGCGTGCAGGACTCCCCGGTCCCGATCCAGATGATGTCCGGATTCGGCTGGAAGATGGCGATATCGCCGATGTTTCCCGTGCCGTAGTCCTCGAAGATGGGCTCCCAGGTTGTGCCGGCATTCGTTGAGAGGAACGCCCCTCCCGATGCGGAACCGACGATTACCCTGGCGGGGTTGGCGACCACGGCCTCGATGTCGGTCACCCTCCCGGCCATGTTGGCCGGCCCGATATTCCGCCATTCGAGGTCTCTGGTGATGTCAGGCGGAGTCTGGCCCCTCACAGACGGGGCCCCCAACAGAACCAGGAGGGGGAGGAGTGTCAGGGCCCGGGAGAAGTGGCGAATCATGGTGTGCCTCCGGGAAAGAACGGCAGGGGACGGAAACGAGGAAGCAGCATGGTGCCGGGGGGTAGACGCCGCAAGGGGGCGTGCGGGCGGGGATGGGCCTCCGGTGGTCCTTCGGGGCGGGGACAGGAGGGAGCTGTGGAACCGAGGGGATGTCGATTGCCACACTGCCAGGCGGGGATCAGCCGTACCGACCCTCGATGTAGTCGGCCGTCTGCTGGTGCTCCGGGGTCAGGAACAGATCGTCCGTCGCCCGGTGCTCGATGACCTTCCCCAGGAGCATGAAGATGGTCTCCTCACTCGCTCTCCGGGCCTGGGCCATATTATGGGTCACGATGAGGATCGTGTATTCTCCCCTGAGCTCCCACATCAGGTCCTCCACCGCCTCCGTGCCGGCCGGATCCAGAGCCGAGCAGGGCTCGTCCATGAGGATCACCTCGGGCTTCACCGGCAACAGGCGGGCGATGCACAGCTTCTGCTGTTCCTCCAATGAGAGAGAGGTAGCCCGACCGTTCAGCTTGTCCTTCACGGCATCCCAAAGGAGCACTTCCCTCAGAGCCGTCTCCAGGATCTCGTCTTCCTGGCCTCGAGTGACCTTCATCTTCCCGCGGTGAATCCGGTGGCTGAACAGCACGTTGTCCCTGATGCTCAATGGAAGGGGGTTGGGGCGCTGGAAGACCATCCCTACCTCCTTCCGTAGCTGAACCGGCTCCACGGCAGGGGCGTAAATGTCCTGCCCCAGCACGCGGATCGCACCGGTGGTCCGGACATAGCCGAGGCGTTCCACGATCCGGTTGACGGCCCTGAGGAGTGTGGTCTTTCCACACCCGCTCGGGCCGATCAGAGAGGTGATCCGACCCCGCTGGATCTGGAGATCCACATCGAAGAGCGCCTGGAAATCCCCATACCAGAGGTTGAGATCTTCCGTCTCGATGGCAAACGGGTGGCGGTCCGCTGGCACGTGGTCGAACCCGTCGGTTGGATCCATGGCGGAGGGATTCTCCGGCCTGGGATTGGCGGGTATCGGATTATCCAAATTTCCCCTCCACGTACTCCCGGGTCCGTTGGTCCCGGACCGTGCCGGTGAAGAACTCCTCCGTATCCCCAACCTCCACCAATTCACCGTTCAGGAAAAAGGCCGTCCGCTGCGCCAAACGCCGGGCCTGTTGCACAAGGTTCGTCACCATGACGATGGTCATCTCCGACCTGAGCTCCTTCAGGACGTCCTCGATGCGCATCGTGGTCACCGGGTCCACGGCGATGGAGAACTCGTCCAGGAGCAACACCTCCGGGTCCTGTGAGAGGGCCCGGGCGATCGTGAGGCGCTGCTGTTGTCCCCCGCTGAGGAGGGAGCCGAGGGCGTTCAGTCGGTCCTTCACCTCGTCCCAGAGGGCCGCACGGGTCAGACACCTCTCAACGATCTCGTCCAGCTCGGCTTTCCTCTTGACGCCGGTAAGGCGGGGGGAGAGCGCGACGTTGTCGTAGATGCTCAGGGGGAGGCCCACAGGTAGCGGGAACACCACTCCGATGCGGCGTCGGAGAGCGTAGACGTTCGAAAAAGTGTTCACGTCCTCTCCATCGAAGAGGATCTTCCCGTCCACCCTCATCCCCGGGACCATCTCGTTCATCCGATTCAGGGCTCGGAGGAAACTCGTCTTCCCCGAGTTCGCCGGCCCGATGATCCCGAACACCTCGTTCTCGCGAACCTGAAAACTGGCGTTTCGGAGCGCGGAAGTGTCTCCATAGCTCAAGTTCAGGTTCTGGACCTCCAGCTTAATGGGGATCTGTACGACCTCATCCCCGACGTCAGGCCCTCCGCCCAGAGGGGAGTGCTGGGAAACTCTGCCAGCCTCTACCACTTCTTCTTCCCCCGGAGGTAGACCCGGAATGTGATGGAGACGGCGTTCATGGCCAGAACCATCGAGATCAGGGTCAAAGCCACCCCGTAAGGAAGCTCCTCCGGTACGCCCGGCACCTGGGTCGAGATCACGTACAGGTGGAGGGACATCGCCATGGTCTGGTCCAGCACCCCCTGAGGGAGGAAGGGGAGGAAGAAGGCCGCCCCTGTGAACATGATGGGGGCCGTCTCCCCGGCCGTTCGGGAGACTTCCAAGATGATCCCGGTGAGGATCCCACTGATCGCGTTGGGTAGCACGACCCGTCGGATGGTCTGCCACCTGGTAGCGCCCTGATTCCAGCAGGCCTCTCGGAACGCTCGAGGCACCGCCTGAAGAGACTCCCGAGTAGCGACGATGACGACCGGCAGCGTCATGATGGCCAGGGTCAACGAGGCCGCCAGGATGCTGGTCCCGAACCTGAAGAAGAGGACGAAGGCGCCCACTCCGAACAGTGCGTGAACGATGGAAGGCACCCCGGCCAGGTTGATGATCGCCAGGTTGATTACTCGGGTAAGCCAGTTGTCCGGTGCGTACTCGCTGAGGTAGATGGCAGCCGCCACCCCCAGGGGCACCGAGGCCACCAGGGCCACCCCAACCAACCAGATGGTCCCCACCAGGGCCGGGAAGATCCCCCCTGCCGTCATCCCGTCCGTGGGCGGCGAGGTGAGGAACTCCCAGGAGATGGCGCCATGCCCCTTCACGGCAAGGACCGTCAGGATGACGACGACGGGGATCACCAGGATCACCGTCATGAGGAAGAAGAGGACTTTGAACAGCCATTCCACCTGCTGGTTCCGACGGTTGAGGGCGGTAGCTTCGAACATCGCCTACTTCGCCTTCCTCACACCTCGAACCACCAGGTCGGCGGTGAGGTTGATGATGAAGGTCACCACGAAGAGAAGGATGCCCAAGGTGAACAGCGCCTTGTAGTGGTCGGATCCAACCGGAGCTTCGCCAAGCTCCGCGGCGATGGTGGCCGTCAGGGCTCGGACCGAATCGAAGATACTGCTAGGCAGGTTGATGGAATGGCCTGTGGCCATGAGGACGGCCATGGTCTCCCCGAACCCCCGCCCGACCCCCAGGAGAACGGCTCCCAGAAGCCCGTTCTTCGCGGCGGGGAAGACCACTGTTCGGATGACCTGCCAGCGGGTGGCCCCCATGGCCTCCGCAGCCTCCCTGTATGTATCCGGGACGGCCTTCAGGGCGTCCTCGGCGATGGTCGTCATGATGGGCGCAGCCATGAGGCCGAGGATGATCCCGGCGTTCAGGACATTCAATCCCACCGGCACATCGAAAAGCCGGATGATGAGGCCGTTCATGATGCTGAGGCCTATGAAGCCCCAGACCACCGAGGGGATCGCGGCCAGGAGCTCCACCAGGATCTTCAACGACTCCCTGAGCTTACCGGTGGCGAACTCCCCGATGAATACAGCAGCTCCCAGCGAGAATGGGACGGAGACCAGCATGGCCAACCCGGTGACGGAGGCCGTCCCGACGATGAGGGCGAGGGCCCCGTAGGTGGGATTCCGTTCGAAGGTCGGCCGCCAGGCCGGAGAAGTGAAGAACTCCTTCACGTCCATTGTGGTGAGGACGAAGCTGAACCCCTCCTTCGTGATGAAGACGAAGATCCCGATGATGAAGACGATGGCGGAGATCCCACCGACGAACACGAAGGCTGCCACGGCCTTGTCCATGAACCAGGCCAGGTCACGGCTGTGGAGGTCGCCATGTCGCCTCGCGGCCGCCCTGCCCGCCTTGGCGGCAGGTGTGGGGGTAGAGGAGGTGAGACCCGGGTCAGAGGGCATCCGGGCCCCTGAGGACTTCCATGAGATCTCTCATCTGGCCCGCGATCACCCGGTACATGGACTCCAGCGTCCCGGTCGCATCCGGGTCCTCTTCGCTGAACGGACAGGGCCCCAGGTCCCAGTTCAGGAATACGGTCTTGTATGGAAGCTCCCCGATCAACTCCCGGGCCTTTTCGTCCAGACCGATGACCACATGGAAGTGCTTCGGTTCCGACAGGAGGTCCGGGACACCCTTGGGTGTCGGATCCTCGACGGACAGCCCATGCTCTTCGAAGAAGGGCAGGATCTCGGGTCGGATCGAGTCGGCGGGGTCCCATCCGGCGCTGGTGAAGGTGCCACACTCCGGGAAAGCCTTCCGGGAATAGGCTTCCGCCAGCTGGCTCCTGCAGTCGTTTGCCTGGTCCACGAAGAGGATGCGGTACACCTTCGGGTTCCGGGTTTCTCCGGTGGCCGCAAAGAGGGTCTCCTGAGCGATGTTCTCGGCCTGGTCGCTGACCCGGAGGAGTACGTACAGGGCCCTGAGATAGGCGAAGAGGTCGCGCACCGGTTCTTCGTGGGCCTCCCCGGCCGCGACCAGATCCTCGAAGGCGCTATCGTGGGTGTTGTCCACCGGCGCGGTGAGACCCAGCGCCTTCGTGGCCCGATCGACGTCCTCCTCATGGAATGCCTTCAGCGCCTCCCCCAGCGAGAAGCGTGCTTGCTGTCCGATTAGCTCCAGATCCCGGGCGATGGTCGGGGGGGGTGGGGAGGAGCAGCGGAGGCTATGGCGGCAGATGGTTACGGCGTAATCGCCCACCCGCTCCATGGCAACCCCCATCCGAAGGACGGAGGAGACGTAGCGGAGATGGTGTGCCACCGGAAGATGCCGCACCACGAACCCGTGGCAGAGCCGATCCAGGCCCCTGGTCTCCCGGTTCACGATCCGATCTTTGAGGATGACCTGGTTGGCCAGGTCCGGGTCCATATGCTGCAGTGCCTGAGTGGCGTCCCGGACCTGGTCTTCCAGAAGGTCTCCGACGGCCTTCACCCTGGAACGGATCTCCCCGAGGTCCCGCTCCAGCCGTTCTTCGTAATGTGTCACAGCGCTCATCCTCTAGGTTGATTCATCGCCGGAGGGAGGAGGAACGCGAACACTCTTACCCGTCTGCGGGAGTCGGGCAGGAGAGATCTCCTCGAACGGGGGCATAGCCCTTCTCCACCAGGATGCACTGACCTTCGTCACTCAGGATCCAGTCCAGGTACTCCTTGGCGGCGCCCTCCGGCTCCCCTGCCGTATACATGAACAGGGGCCGAGAGATAGGATAGCTCCGATCCACCGCAGTCTCCATACTTGGACTGATACAAGACGAGCCCTCCTCTTCAGAAACGCAGGGCATCCTCACGTGGTCCGTGGCGTAGGCCAGCCCGCTGTACCCAATGGCACAGGGAGTGTTTTCGACAAGGTCCACCACGTCCTTGGAGCCGTGCATGTCCCGGGAACCCAGCTTGTACGGATCCTCTCCCAGGACGGTCTCCTGGAAGTATACGTAGGTCCCTGAGTTGTTCTGCCGGCTCACCCGAACGATCTCCCCGGAGGAACACCCGGGAACGGTGACGCCCAGGTCGTTCCAGGACTCGAACGCCCCGCCTTCGCCATAGATGGCGGCGAGTTGGCCGAAGGTGAACGCGTCGATGGGGTTGTCGGAGTGAAGGAACACCGCAAGAGCGTCGTACCCCACGACGTGCTGCACGGGATCGATGCCCCTTGCCTGGCTGGCCTCGATCTCGCTTTCCCTCATCTCCCTGCTGGCGTTCGCTATATCAACCGTGCCGTTGATGAGGGCCGAGATCCCGGTACCGGAGCCACCTCCCGTCACGGCCACGGCAACGTTAGCATTCACCGATCCGTAGGCCTCCGCCCAGGCCTGAGCAACGTTCACCAGGGTGTCGGATCCTTTGTTCTGGAGGAGGGCCCGAGAGGCCCTGCTCTCCCCTGCTTCCCCGCCGCAGGAGATGGTCAGAGCGATGGTCGCAGCCAATATCAACTTTCGCTTCACGATGGTTCCTCATCGAAGGTGACAGATGGCCCAGAGGCCCAGGTCATTTTGGAGTACCGAATGGTCGCAAGGAGCAGGATCCTCCGCAAGCCGAAGTGGCGGAAGCCGTTGCCTCCGTTCCAGGTCCGTCATGAATCTGTTACGAATCGGATACATTCCCCTGCGGTCTCGGAGTTCTCGCCGTGGTCTGCTCTGGCCGTGGGTTGAATCGTCCGCCCGGATTTTCTGGTGTAGTCTCCTCTGTGCCGGGCCCTTTGGGGGGGCATCAGCCGTCAGGGCCCAGGACCCTGAGGAGGCCAGGGACCGCTTGTGGCTGGAGATCGGAGGGCGACTGCACTCCCAGATTGTCCACTCCTCATCCGCTGAAGGGAGTCCATGGGAGGCCCTCTTCCGGAGGGCTAGAATCGGCCTCGAGGCCGGGTTCGGAGGTAGGCTCAGGGCGAAGCTCGAGCACGATTTCGCGAACGGACTTCAAGACGCATATCTCAAGCTCAGCATTCATCCAGCGCTCGGGGTGACCGCCGGACAGTTCAAACGCTCCTTTGATCTCTTCGAGCTCCAGAGCACCCACCTGATCTCCGTCGTGGAGCGGGATGGGAACATCCCCGGCCTCACCGCTTGTGATGGGCCGGGGGGGATCTGCTCCTACTCCCGGTTCTCGGAAGCGCTTCAATACTCGGCTCGGGACATCGGGTTGAGGATCGACGGAATCCTGGGAAACGTCTCGTACCAGGCCAGTGTGACCAGCGGTTCCGGCGCGACACGGTCGGATGAGAACGATGAAAGGTCCTTTTCGGGCAGAGCAGCGGTGGCCTTGAGAAGTGACCTGAGATTGGGTGGAAACTTCAGCGTCCACGACTACCCTGTGGACAACGGTACCAGGTACGGTTCTGCCTTTGGGGCCGATCTGGAGTTGGGGGATTTCCTCGAATCCGGGCCCCATGTCCTGGTGGGGATCATGACGGGCGACAACTGGGCCGCCGGGGACGCAGCCACGTTCCTCACGGGCCAGGTGATCTACATGCACTTCTTCCCCCTGGCGGAGCGGAGCTGGATCGTGCAGGGGTTCGAGCCTCTGGCCCGAATCAGCTGGGGCGATCCGGACCGTCGGCGGGCCAATGACCATGGACTCCTCCTCACACCGGGGTTGATGGTGTATTTCACCCCTCGGTTCAGGGTTGGGGCCGGGCTGGACGTATGGGAGCCCCGGTCTGGAGACAGAGCGTGTTCGTTCAGGGCGCAGGCCTACCTCCGGTTCTAGAGGGCCCAGGCCGGCCTTCTTCCGCTTCGCGCTCCGCCTATTCAATCCCCGCACACAGCCAGATCTTTTTATCTTCTGCGAAGCCCACCGGATTGGGGACATCCCCAGCTCGGTGGAGTCAGAGAGCACAGACTCGAGCCGCGACCCGTTCTTCGACGTGGATCCGGAGCCGGGGGCGGTATGCCAAACAAACACCAACAGAGAATTCGGTGGGGGGTGGCACAGCAATGAGATTCAGACCGTCCGAACAGGAAGTGGCAGGGGAGTTGGAAACGTTCCTCGATCGGTTCCCTGCCTTCGGTGATCCGTCGGCGGTGGACATCCTTCGGCGGTCGGAGTTCGGTCGCTTGGACCGCCAGGGCCACACCTACGTGGACTACACCGGAGGAGGGTTGTTCGGAGAGTCTCAGGTGAAGAAACACGCGGCCTTCCTGACGGAGACGGTCCTCGGGAATCCCCATTCGACCAATCCCACGTCCGCCGTCGCGACAGCGGGAGTCGCCCGCTGTCGGAAACGGGTGCTGGAGTTCTTCAATGCGGACCCGGCAGAGTACGTTCTCATCTTCACGTCCAACGCCAGCGGTGCGTTGAAGCTCGTGGGGGAGTCCTATCCTTTCGGGGAGGGGGACCAGTTCCTCCTCACGTACGACAACCACAATTCGGTCGTGGGCATCCGGGCGTTCGATCGGGTGGGCCAGGCGAAAACCAAGTACGTACCCGTTGAGCCTCCGGACCTCAGGGTACCGATCTCCACCTTGAGGCGGTTCCTGGAGGGGAGCTCCCAAGCAAACAACAAGCTCTTCGCCTTCCCTGCCCAATCCAACTTCTCGGGGGTTCAGCACCCCCTCGAGTGGATCCACGAGGCCCATGATCTGGGGTGGGACGTCCTTTTGGACGCCGCTGCATACGTGCCCACCAACCGCTTGGATCTGGGCAAGTGGCACCCGGACTACGTAACCCTCTCCTTCTACAAGATGTTCGGCTACCCCACCGGTGTCGGGGCACTCATCGCACGGCGGCAAGCGCTGGAAAAGCTCTACCGGCCCTGGTTCGCCGGCGGGACTATCACCTGGGCCTCCGTTCTTGCCGAGAGCCACTCCCTCTCCCCTGGGTCGGAGGGTTTCGAGGACGGAACCCTGAACTACACGAGTCTTCCGGCAGTCGAGATCGGGCTGGATTTCCTGGACTCAGTGGGGATGGACACCATTCACAACCGGGTAAACGCACTGGCCGGGTGGCTCCTGGATGAGCTCTACAACCTCCGTCACCGGAATGGTGCCCGTCTGGCGAGGGTTTACGGACCGCTGGGAATGGAATCCAGAGGCGGGACGGTCGCCCTGAATGTGTACGATGCAGAGGGGAATCACCTCGACCACAGGAAGGTAGAGGAGCGTGCCAATACCTGGGGGATATCCCTCCGCACGGGATGCTTCTGCAACCCCGGAGCTGGAGAAATGGCCATGGGCCTGGAGCGGGGAGAGATTCTGACCTGTTTACGGCAGTCAGGGGACCGAATGAGCCTCGACGAGTTCCAACAATGCATCGACGGGAAGAGCACCGGCGCCGTGAGGATCTCCTTCGGGATCGGATCCACCTTCGCCGACGCCTTGATGGTCCTGCGCTTCTTCCAGAGCTTCCTCAGCGACTGAGGGGGCGGCCCTCGTTCCCTATCTCCGTTCGGGCCCAATCCCATCCTTCCAACCCTCGGGAGTTGACAGCCTTCACGAGGACCACCGTTCCCGAGCCCGCGCCAGGGAGAACCGCTTCAGCCTCCGGCACGGAAAGGTGATGCCGTTCGGGATCGCTCGGTGGGCCGTAGCGAACGATGTAGCCGGTGACGTCCGACTCGACCGCCGGCGTCCATGAAGCTGTGAATCCCTGTGCCCCTTCCCTCACCACCAGATCATTCAGTCGGGAGGGGCTCGAAGCCAGAAGGATGGCTGAGGCCACCGTTACCTTCGCCACCTCTGCCACCAGTTGATGGTTCACCGTTTCGAGGACGTCATGGACCTGGTGGTAGTGGGGGTTCGCCAGGATCGGATAGGACCCGATCCCCCCGACGATATCTCCGAACGCATCGAAATACGCGGCGGCATCGGTACTCTTGTAGTACTTCGCGTCGTAGGTCACGAGATCCGAGAAGAGGATCGCGGCTCCATGTTGGACGTCCCGGATACCGTCGTTGGAGTACCGGATGGTGTTGTCCAGCCGATGGTTCTCCGCCCACCCCACCATGTCGTTGTTCAGCGCCCCGACGAGCACCTTCCCCGACTCGACGGCTCTTCGAACATATTCTCTGCTCCCAAGTAGCCCGGCCTCCTCGCCCGTGAAGAAGGCGATCTCCACCGTTGCCGGGAGGGGGTGACCCGAAAGCACTCTCGCCATTTCCAGAAGGCCCACGGTGGCGGATGTATTGTCGTCTGCTCCGGGGCTCCGGTTGTTGGAGTCGAAATGGGCGCTCACGGCATAAACCACGTCGGGGCTCACGTTGCCGGGAATCCTCACGACCACGTTGGCGCTTCGGTACCCTCGGGCATCGAACCACTGTAGCTCGGGCTCATGCCCGAACCCCCTCAGCTCTGAAACGAGATAGTCGATGGCCATCCTGTTCCCGGGTTGGGAGATGTGCTTGGATCCGAATCGAAACAGAGCCTGTTCGTGCCGGAAGAGCCTTGGAACGGACACCTCGCCCACTGCGCTCCTGATCTCCTGGGCCAAAGGCGCAAACGTCCTTTTGGCCCGAGCCAGAAGGGCCGACTCCTCCTTGAGATTTCGGCGTATCCTGGCCAGGAGGTCTTCCCGAGTCACCTTCCGGGAGAGATCGAGAAGGTACACACCTCTCTCTGGGGAGACGGTATTCCCGTCCCGCTCCGCAACGATCAGAAGCTTGGTACCGTCGGGGCTCGGGGCCCACTCGTACTCCGGCGCCACCGTCCGAAGGGTGTTGTTCCGGAAGAGTCGTTTCGGCTCACCCCCGCTACCGAACAGGAAAGCTCTGCGGTGCCTCCCCTCCCCTTTCGTCGCCAGGAGCCGGCCCCCGCGAAGGAACTGGGGAAAGAGATCGTGTTGGATCTCTCGAGTGAAGCGAATGACTCCACCCTCCTCGCCTCCCTCCGCCGAAACCAGGAATAGCTCCCAGTCTTCCCTGGGCATCGCCTGGAACGCCACCGTGGAACCGTCCGGAGAGAAAGACAGACCGGACAGGACGGGGCAGGACGGGCAGCCCTGGGACGTCATCTCCGCCACCGGAAAGGGGACCCTGGCAACCACCTTGGGCACGGCGTCGAATTCTCTGAGAGGCAGGACGGTGACGGTCCCTTCCCCGTCATCGTTTCGAACGAAAGCCAGGCTCAAGCCATCAGCCGATGTTACGGGTCGGCTCCCTTCCAACGTGCGCGTGTCACCGGACTCCAGGTCGGTTACCGCCACCTTTCCCGCTCCGGATCCATAGACCAGGACGGACCCTCCCGCCGCGAAGAAGGGGCTGGTCTTCGGCCCCGGCGTCCTGGTCACCGCCTCGACCGGCCCATCCCTCCGCACTCTCCACACATGACTCGTCTGCGGGTCCCCCCCTCTGTTGCCGAGGAGGAACAGCTCGTCGGATCCGGGTCGGTACAGAAGGCTTTGGACCGCGACTCCTCCGGTCTGAACCTCTACCTCACCCCCGGCGGCCAGGTCCCGCACGACAATGCGCGTGTGTTCGGCGTCCAGGCTGGCCAGTGAGGCCCTCAAACGCATGAAGCTGGCCCTGTCGGTAGGGACAATCTCTTCTCTGAGCTTGGCTCTCGCCTCCCGGAGCTCCGAGGTTTCATCCAGGGCGAGGTACGCCACCGCATCCCGAACCGGGGAGAACACCAACCCGGACCCCCTGACCCGACCGACCTCCTTCAGGCCTCCCTCCCCGAGCTCGAGGATGAACGTCTCCACCGCACCGCCGGCTCCCCTCTGGTAGGCCGCCAGCTTCCCGGTGGGACTCCATCGGACCCCCCGACCATCGGGAGTGATCTCCCATACATCGAACAACTCCCCGGTCAGGAGGGCGATCTCTTCTTCCAGATCCGGGGATGGATCGTGCAGAAGTGCTTCAAGTGTGGTAAGGGCTTCGATGTAGCGACCGGCATCCCAGTCCAGCCGTGCCGTTTCAAACCGGTTCCGGGGCCCCTCTTGTCCAGCCGCTGGGAGAGTGGAGAGGAGAAGCAGGAAGGGTAGAAGCCGAAGTCGGGGCATGATGGAATTCCTTGGAGTCGAAGGGAGCCGTTCGAGGCCTGCCTGATCAGAAACGGGGCGGGCGGGAAAGCCCGGCGAGAGCCCCTCTTCTCTCTGGGAGAAAATAGAGGGTAGCGGGCGGGCAGACATCCGCTTGCCGGGTCAGGGTCTCAAGGTGTGAGATCACACTCCATCGCGTACACGTTCCCGACCCACACTTGTCCCCCTCCCGTCCAGAAGGGAGCCAGAATCCGCCGATACTCCAGTCCCTCGAACTCGTCCAGGCGCCTCCAGTGATCCGGCAAGTCCGGGGAGATGAAAAGGCGGGCGGGAATGTCACTGCCCTCCGGACACCACCTGAGCGAAGGGTAACTCATGGCTGCGCTCCAACCCCGCTCGAGGAGCTCCCCGGTCAGCCACCCGTCGACCCACTCCCCTTCCAGACCGGAGATCAGCCCGTGATTCGGTCCTCCGGGAGTAAGGCTCCCATAGACGATCAGATGCTGGGACATGGAGAAGAGGGCCTCCAAAGCACCCTCCAACAGGTCGCCAGCGATGGGATCCCGGGATGCCCCCGAACGGAGGATGTTCAGCCGGATGAGTGCATCGTTCAGCTGTTCCTTCGTGAGGGAATCCATGGTGGGAACGAGAGTCAAGGGGTTGTTTCCTCCGTTTTGGAGTCCTGTCTCCCGGCCTCCCGTCTCGGGAGGAGCGGCGGGTGATTCCATGGGTCCTCCGTCAGGCCGGAGCCGCCACGGTTGCGTCGGATCTAACCGGGAGAGACGGAAGAGAACCGCATAGCTTGTCCAGAAAAGTGCCCGGGATGACTCCGATCGGGCAAGGGGGCCACCCACGACGGCCAAGAAAAGTGTTAGCCCATCGCCCGCCAAACGGCCATTTTGTGTTTTGGGAGAGAGGAAGTGGCGGGACCGGGCGCGGAACATCAGGCGCGGGGGCTCTCGAACCAACCCTCTCGAATGAAAGGGAACGGAGAGGGGAACAGGAGCACCGGCGGGTCCTGGGGCAGAGACTGTGCGGGCCCAAGACGGAGATGGAAGGGGAGCGACGATGACTGAAACTTGTTCGAATCCGACCCTGAGGGAGACGGGTCCTCGCCGGCTGATCGCTGTTGCCGGTGTCGTTCTCCTTCTCTCGGGGGGCTGTTCCGCCCCCCCCTATACCGGGTTTCAACTGCAGGATCCGCCCGACGGATTCCTCTATGATCCGGACTTCCAGCAGGAGGAAGTCCTGTTCCCGGATCGGGAGGTGGTGGTCCACGGAGCATGGTGGAAGATGAACCCCACCGACGAGCACGCCACCATCGCCGTCACACACTTCCGAGGGCCTGGGACCATTGAAGAGGTAGAGGCCGCTCGAGAAGCATCTTCGGAAAGGATCGCCAGCGAGGAGGGCGGGAACGCCACCCAGCTCCAGTTCCTACGCATTGATGGCAGAGAAGCGTGGGGCTGGGAAGAACACTACCCGAGCGGCGAAGGACTTTCCGCCCTGGCGTATCGGACCGTCGTCCTTTACGACACTGCCATGGTTGCTCTCGAGTTCCACTCCGACATGGAGGAGTGGATGGACCCGGCTGCCCAGAAGACGGTTCTCCTCTCCTTCGGCCTGGGCCAGATACAGGTGCTTTGGGGTTGGGTGATCGCCCTATTCATCCTGGGAGCTGTCGCCATTGGAGGGTTCCTTCGTCGGGTTTCCAAGACTGCGGACCGGCCGCTGGTGAGCACGGACTACGAGCTCCTCACCATCGCACCGGACGAAGAGGGGGCGCCGATAGGTGAAGAGGAGGTGCAGGAGGAGGGATCCCCCGATGCGGGTATCCCGCCCGATCCTCGGGAGGACATTCCCGGACCCTCCTGAGCGTATGAGAGGAAAAGCACACTCCTTTCGCGGCCAGAAGGGACCGATGAACGCTAGGCACTCCACTCCGGCACGGATTCCGGGCTCTCTCCTGAGCTGCCAGACCGGCGGTCGGCGGGTTTCCATATTGGACCGGACCGATCTGCGCTCTGGGCGCCCCGCCGGGTTCAGTTTCCTCCTCCGACTCGTCCTGGTGTCCGTGGCCCTTCTGTCCCAAGGGTGCCGCGATGCCACCGGTCCAGCACCCTGGGAATCCGGAGATCTCCTGAAGCGCCTCAACTCCCTGCCGGGCGTCCGGGCTCAGGAGATCCAACCCTACTATGGCTATCCCAGGGCATTCCAGCTGGATATCACTCAGCCAGTGGATCACAATGACCCTTACGGACCCACGTTCACCCAGCGGGCATACCTCTCCCACGCCTCTCTCTCCACACCGATGGTATTTGCTCCGGCAGGGTACGGCACCTCTCCCCAGTCGGGCCAGGAGTTGGCCGAGATCCTTCAGACCAACTGTCTGAGCGTGACACACAGGTACTTCCCCGACGCCCGGCCCGAGAACCCAGACTGGCAGTACTTGAACATCTGGCAGGCCGCACAGGATCACCATCGGATCGTTACCTTCTTCAAGGAGATCTACGAGGGAAAATGGATCAGCACGGGAGCCAGCAAGGGGGGAAAAACCGCGGTCTTCCACCGGAGGTTCTTCCCGGATGACGTGGACGCCACGGTGGCCTATGTCGCACCGTTCCTGCTCGCGCCGGAGGATGAGCGTTTCGAACCCTACCTCAGGTCACGGGGCACTCCGGAAGAGCGAGAGGCCATCTACGCGTTTCAGCGCAATCTGCTGGAGCAGAAGGACGAACTCCTCCCGTACTACAGAGATTGGTTCACCCAGAACGGGTACGAGTACTCCCTCCCCATCGCTTCAGGGTTCGAGGGATCGGTGGTTTCCTATGAATGGAACTTCTTCCAGCGGCACCGGTTCCGGATCGACGACATTCCCGACGCTTCCGCCCCCCCCGGCCGGATGGTGGATCACCTGGCCCAGGTCGTGCGCCTCCATTTCCGATCGGACATCTACCGCGACTACTTCAAGGCCTATGTCTACCAGGTTCTGACGGAAACCGGGTCCCCTCGATTCGAGCCCTATCATCTCTACGACCTTCTCGAAGAACCCTCCGTGGACGTCCGGGTCAGTTACTCATTCCCTCAGGACATCGAGTTCGTTTACCGGTGGGAGACCATCCCCGACGTCCTTCAATGGGCGGTGACGGAGGGAGATGGAATCATCTACATCTATGGGGAGATCGATCCCTGGACAGCTGGAGCCGTGGAGCTTTCCGGGCAGGCCGACGCACTCAAGGTGGTCCAGGTCGGCGCGGATCATGGGGTACGGATCCTTGAGCTGGATGAAGTCTCCCTCGTTCTCCAAACACTGGGGGACTGGCTGGGGATGGACCTCACCCCGACACCGTTGGGTTTCGAGATCAGGGTACCGGGGGAGGCCGCCCTCATCGGGACCCCCATGGATCCCACACTGGATCCGGGATGGTGACCCACCTGACTGAAGCGCCCTGGGTTCGACGGCCGGCCACACCACGGTGAGAGGGTCCGGTCGGTGAGCCGGTGGAGCCGGCCGAACATACCTTCACGACCCAGGCATTCGGCCGTTCGGTTCTCGGTTACTTCGTGAACCGGACCTTGTAGTCTGCGGTGGCGGGGAGAGGGAGGTTCTCTCCACTCGCCACGGCTACCACCGACACCGACGGCTTCTTGGCACCTCTGTTCTGAACCGATACCTGGAACTGAAGCTCGCCCGGGACCTGGGCCATGAGGACCACTCGGTAGGTGTCTTCGACACCGGTCGGGCTGAAGAACACACGGGTACCTCCGGAACCCGCGAAGGAGGTGATCCCCTTCCCCTCCACCTCCAGGACGGCGGCCCCCAGGACCGGCCCCGGAGTCTGTAGCCTGCCCGTCAACTCCCCGGGTCCGCTTGGGCCAGAGTCGCAGGCTCCCAGGAGGAGGAGAGCGGCGGCCGTCAGGTAAACGCGCTTCATCGGATCACCTCCCCTCTTCCTCCCGATCCACTTCGAATATCCCCCATGGGCACGAGGAGCTCGATGATTTCCCGGAGGTCCCCGGAGACCGGGAGATCGGGGTTCCGCAGGAAGAAGGCGCGGAAGTCACCCAGGTCGTAGGCACTGTTCCTGTTCCCCTCTCTGTCCAGGTAGGTCTTCTGGTTGAAGTCCAACGTCTCTCCGGTGAGGAGGAATGGGGAGGCCAGGCGCTCGATGGAGATCTCCGGGTCCACGACGACCAGATCCAGTGAGAGGTCCGCCTCCAGGCCAATGGCGTCACGGACGCTGAACGAGAGAGGGTAGGTCCCCCGGGCCATGGCCGCACCGCTGATCCGGCCGATGGGATCCAAAGCCATCCCCTGGGGGAACTCACCAGAGATGTGCGCCCAGACCACCGGTGGATTGGCATTCTGCACATCGAGGATGAGGAAGTACGTGGTGGCCGCGGCAATCTCCAGGGACGGAGGGTTGGAGGCCGTGGAAAAGGTCAGGTCGAAACGGGCTCCGGCTTCGAGAGGAGCGTCGGCCACCAGGGTCGTGGGGTTCGGTTCTCCGGCCAGGAGGCCCGTCCACTCCGAGAACCCGAACCCGGTCCTGGGCTGGGCCTCCAAAACGACCGATTCACCCTCCGGAACCCACCCCTCCTCGTCCCCGGGGGAGAAGTCGATGGCACCGGGGGAGATCCCCTCTACCGGACTCGTCAGGGCAATGTCCAGATGGACCTCGCGCCCTCCGTACGTTGCAGTAAAGGAGTCGGGAAAGAGGCCCGTTTGATATTCACGTACCCGGGGAGCTCCGTCGGTCCAGCCTGCGAACCCTACGCGGATGCCCTCGTCCAGCTCTTCGCCGGGCGCCGCGCTGATGGAGTGTTCCTGAAACGGGGCCGAGTCGAAGATCCAATCGGGCGCTTCCGAAGTGACTCCGTCGACGGAGATGAGCCCCCTTCCGGAAGGGGAGCCCTCGGTGCGAAGGGCGAGGGGCTGATATCCGACCACGGCGCGGAAGCGCATTTCTTCTCCCAACGGCTGGATGTCGAGAAGCGTAATCCCCATCGCGGCCCCCTCGTGTGTCCAGGAGCTGGGACGGGACCCTGCATGCATCTCGGTACGCCCGAGAAACCCTGGGAAGGGATCCCCTGCGTCGCCACGCCCACCACCAGCGCGGGCCAAGTCGTTGGAGCCGTCGGCCTGCCGGAGCCATACACCCAGCCGTTCGCCGTTGGAATTGACCCGGTTCGAGGGCCACATCGCAGCCAGGGTAGC
>JBDHCH010000053.1:0-19014 GCA_039592115.1 Gemmatimonadota bacterium
ATCGCTGCCGTCAACGTCGTCTTCCCATGGTCCACGTGACCAATCGTTCCAACGTTTACGTGCGGCTTCGTCCGCTCAAATTTCGCCTTGCCCATCGTGCTTTCCTCGTACGGTTTGACGTTGGTCTATTGCGCCTATTCAGAGTCGCTGAGAAACCTCAGTTGCCCCCGGAGGCCATGATCTCATCGGCCTTGCTCTGGGGTACTTCTTCGTAGTGAGAGAACTGCATCGTGTACACTGCCCGCCCCTGGCTCAAAGAGCGAAGGGTGGTGGAGTACCCGAACATCTCGCCCAGGGGCACCGAAGCCCCGATGACCTGTGCATCCCCCCGGTCCGTCATGCCGCCGATACGACCACGGCGGGATGAGAGATCCCCGATGAGATCGCCCATGTAGTCCGAAGGGGTCACCACCTCCACGTCCATGACCGGTTCGAGGAGGACGGGCTTGGACTTCCGCACACCCTCCTTCAATGCCATGGACCCGGCGATCTTGAACGCCATCTCGTTGGAGTCCACGTCGTGGTACGAGCCGTCCACCAACTCCACCTTCAGGTCGATGACGGGAAAGCCGGCCAGAACACCGGTTCCCAACGCTTCCTTCACGCCCTGTTCTACGGAGCTGATGTACTCCCTGGGGATGGCGCCCCCGACGATCTTGTCCTCGAAGAGGAATCCAATGCCGGCTTCCGTGGGCTCGATGTTGATGACCACATGGCCGTATTGACCACGGCCGCCGGTCTGCCGAACGAACTTCCCTTCCACTTTTGCGGAGGCCTTCCGGATGGTCTCCCGATAGGCCACCTGGGGGCGACCGATGTTGGCGTCCACTCCGAACTCCCTGCGGAGCCGGTCCACGATGATCTCGAGGTGGAGCTCGCCCATCCCGCTGATGATCGTTTGCCCGGTTTCCGGATCCGTGTGAACCCGGAACGTGGGGTCCTCGTCAGCCAACTTCGCCAGCCCGTTGGAAAGCTTGTCCTGGTCCGCCTTCGTCTTGGGCTCAATGGCCACGGCGATGACGGGCTCCGGGAACTTCATCGCTTCCAGAATGATGGGATGGGTGGGATCGCACAGCGTGTCACCGGTCTTGACATCCTTCAATCCGATGGCCGCGGCGATGTCTCCCGCGAACACCTCGTCCCGCTCCTCCCGCTTGTTCGCGTGCATCTGCAGGATCCGGCCGACACGCTCTTTCCGCTCTTTGGTGGCGTTGAGGATGTGAGAGCCGGCAGGGATGGATCCGGAGTATACCCGGAAGAAGGTGAGCTTTCCGACGTAGGGGTCGGTGGCAATCTTGAAGGCCAGGGCGCTGAAAGGCGCGTCGTCCCTCGCCTCCCGGTCTTCCCGGGTCTCGTCGCGGTGGGGGAGGTGTCCCTGAATCGGAGGAATCTCCACCGGAGAGGGAAGGTAGTCGATGACCCCATCCAGGAGAGCTTGAACCCCCTTGTTCTTGAAAGCCGAGCCACAAAAAACCGGGAAGATCTCACCAGAAATGGTGGCTTCCCGGATGGCTTGTCTCAGTTCCTGCTCCGTCGGCTCCTCACCGCCAAGGTACTTCTCGAGGAGCAGGTCATCGTGCTCGACGGCCGCTTCCACGAGATGATGTCGGAGGTCCGCCACCTTGTCCATGAGGGAATCGGGAACCTCTGATTCGATGAACTTGGAGCCCAGCTCGTCCTCGTAGACGATGGCTCTCATGGTCACCAGATCGATGACGCCGGTGAAGAGGTCCCCCTCTCCCAGGGGATACTGGACCGGGTGGGGATTGGCTCCCAGCCGGTCCTTCATCATTCCCACCACATTGTCGAAGTCGGCCCCGATCCGATCCATCTTGTTGACGAAGGCGATCCGGGGAACACCGTACCGGTCGGCTTGACGCCACACCGTCTCGGACTGGGGCTCCACACCGCCTACGGCACAAAAGACCGCTACGGCCCCGTCCAGAACGCGAAGAGAACGCTCCACCTCGGCAGTGAAGTCCACGTGCCCCGGGGTGTCGATGATGTTGATCCGGTAATCGATGTCGTTCCGGAGCCAGTGGGCGGTCGTGGCCGCGGAAGTGATGGTGATGCCCCGTTCCTGCTCCTGCTCCATCCAGTCCATGGTGGCAGCGCCATCATGCACCTCGCCCATCCGATGGACCCGGCCCGTATAGAACAGGATCCGCTCGGTGGTCGTGGTCTTACCGGCATCGATGTGGGCCATGATGCCGATATTCCGGAGGTGGGAAAGGGGTGTCATCCTGGGCATCGGTCTTCGGGCTCTTTTCTCTTCTCTCTTAGTTCGTGGTTCCGACAGTCAAAAAGGGAGCGTCGAAACAGGTCAGGCAGGCTCATCCTGCCGCGGTCCTTCCATCGGTTGTGCAGTTGACCGCGGCGGCGGCTCGAGGGAGACGCTGGGGATCATGCCCCGGGGTCTCCGTCGGCCCCTCCTGTTTCGGCGCTCCCGATCTTTCAGATCCTGGAGGCCTGCCTCTGGCCTATCCGGCCAAAGACCCGGTCCCGTCCTGCGCTACCAGCGATAGTGTGCGAACGCTTTATTCGCCTCCGCCATTCTGTGGGTATCGTCCTTCTTCTTGATGGTCGAGCCCTCACCCCGGCTGGCCGCCATGAACTCTCCAGCCAGACGCTCGGACATCGTCTTTTCGCTCCGAGCCCGGGCAAACCCGATGAGCCACCGGATGGCCAGAGCCGTCCGACGGTCGGGGCGGACCTCGATGGGCACCTGGTAGGTGGCACCACCGACCCGCCGGCTCTTCACCTCCAAGGCCGGCTTGGCGTTGGTGAGGGCCGTCCGGAACACGTTGAGCCCAGGCTGCCCGGACTTCTCCTCGACGATGTCGAGAGCATCGTAAAAGATCCGCTCGGCAGTGGACTTCTTCCCATCCAACATGAGGGCGTTGATGAACTTGGCTGCGGTGGTGGACTCGAATCTCGGGTCCGCCATCGGCGGTCTGCGATCTGCCCTGCTACGACGACTCATGAACTCTCGCTAGCCTTCTCTAGTGGCCCTACTTGGGCCGCTTAGCCCCGTACTTTGAACGGCCCTGCCGACGATCGGAGACCCCTGATGTGTCCAGCGTGCCGCGAATGATGTGGTACCGGACACCAGGGAGGTCCTTCACCCGTCCTCCCCGGATCAGCACAATGGAGTGCTCCTGGAGGTTGTGACCCTCGCCTCCGATATAGGACGTCACCTCGTACCCATTGGTGAGCCTCACACGGGCGACCTTTCGAAGTGCCGAGTTCGGCTTCTTCGGAGTCGTGGTATACACCCGTGTGCAGACCCCCCGTTTCTGGGGGTTCTTCTGGAGAGCCGGGGCCTTGTTCTTCTTCTGAACGGCCTTTCGACCCTTCCGTACGAGCTGGTTGATGGTCGGCATAAGCTCCGGGCCTTCAACGTCAAAAAAACGCCCTTGGGGGCGCAGGGTTTGCGGGCTTCCGGCCCCGTGCCGGAAATAGCCGCGGTAGAGACTGATAAAGGTATAGGTGGGTCCCGAGAGTGTCAACGGGAGAACCCAGCTTATCGAGGTGGGCAAACCGTTGCGCTCGAGGGCCCTGATTCCCGGCAGGATGGGATCGAGAACCGGGCCCGAGAACCCCCGGAAAGACCCATTCCTCCGTTGGGGGGTCAGGCCACCCGAAACTGAATCCGGTTCAACAGAGGGTCGCACGATCGGTGCCCACCTTCCCGAACGGGTGCGGTGGATCCCGCACGCGTTATACATTCTCCCTGCCGTATTCCTCCATCCATCGCCATCCGGAGGCTCCGTCCACCCGGAGAAGAAAGGGCACCATGGGCTTGGGATTACCCCGCTTCAAGATGGGCGGGACCTGAATGGAGAAGCTGAACCGCCTGGGGTGGGCGGAAGGCCTCACGACGGTGGCATTCGGGTTCCGAATCGGGATTCGCACCAACGCGCCGGAGTTCCTTCCAGACCTCCTCGAACGGTTCCCACCGGGATGGCGAGCCTCGAAGAGCCAGAACGCCCAGTGGCTCTATTCCCTCTTTTCCCGTCCTTCCCGGGCAAACCCCGATAAGGTCTTCCATCAACTCCACACCGGCCCCGATCTCCTGACTCGAGGAACGGACTTCCCCAGGATCCGAGACGCCTTCGGGACGGACCTTCAGGTGACCCTGGCTCTCGGCAGTCCCTGGCGGTACTTCATCCACGCCGGCGCCGTTGGGTGGAAGGGCCGGACCATCATTCTCCCGGGCGACGCTGGGACCGGGAAGACCCGGCTGACCATGGCCCTCCTGCAGGCAGGCGCCGCTCTCTTCTCCGACGAGTTCGCCGTTCTGGACCGGGCCGGGAGGGTCCACCCCTACCCCCTTCCCCTCCGTGTGAAGAGAGAGGGGGATTTCGGCTCCGAGCGGATCGATGCGGAATCCATTGGTGGCGCCCCCGCTGACCGGCCCCTCCCCCTCGGACTGCTCCTGAGCACACGCTTCGACCCTGAGGGGCCTGGACGACTCACAAAGCTCTCCCCGGGCCGAGCCGCGCTGGAGATCATGGCCCACGCCGTACAGGCACGTGTCCGGCCGAATCGGGTAATGGAAGCAGCCGGGAGGGCGACGAGGGGTGCGTTGGCCCTGAAGGGCCGCCGGGGGGAGGCTGAAGAAATGGTGGACAGGGTTCTAAGCCTTTGGTAGCGTTCAGAGTGGGAAACCGGACCGGGGGAACGATGAAGGCCGGACCCCGGAAAACACCGGCCGAGAAGAGGGACTGAGATGAATCCGAAGGCCAAGGAACACATCGTTCGGGAGAGGCTCCCGGAGGAGACCCTCGTCTACGATTTGGATCGGGACAGGGCCCATTGCTTGAATCCGACCGCCGCCTTCCTCCTGGAGCAAGCCGATGGGGAGAAGGACGTCTCTGCTCTGGCCCTGGCGACTGAACGGGAGTTCGGAGAGGCGGTATCCGAGGAGTTCGTCGGGCTGGGCCTCGAGCGCCTGGCCCGCGCAAAGCTCCTGGAGTGGGAGAACCCCGACCGACCCCTCACCGGAATGACCCGACGGGCGGCCATCCGTCGGTTGACGGTTGCAGGACTCGCGCTCCCGGCGGTGATGACCATCGTCTCTCCACTTCCTGCACAGACCGCTACGGCCATTCCACCGAACGTCTGCAACGGAGGCGGGGCAGAGAATTCCGGGAAGTGCTGCACGAACGGTAAGCTGTGCATCCTCACCAACCCTGCCAGAAATCGCTACCAGTGCAGGGGGGTTCCCTGCTGAGAGCGGGAAGCAGGGAGGATCCCTCCAGGGGGGCGAGGGACCGGGGCCTACTGATCGCCCAGATCCTCACACAGGCATGGTTGCCCGACCCGCCACCTCCCCACATCACCCCGGAACAACTCCACGCCGTCGCTCCCCTGCTCCACAGGCAGGGCTCCAGCGGCCTGGCCTGGCACCGGATCCGGTCCTCTCCCCTGGGCGACCATCCAGATGCATCCCTGCTCCAGGACGGATCCCGTTACCACACCCTCCGGGTTCGAGCCCTGGAAGGCCAACTCGCCCAGGTGTGGGGCTTTCTGGAGGACCAGGGGATCCAGGCGATCTTGGCCAAAGGATGGTCGGTGGGCCGCCTGTATCCGGAATCCGGGCTCAGGCCCTATGGCGATCTGGACTTGATGATCGCGCCCGGACTACTGGAGGCAGCGAGTCGGACATGGGCCACAGAAGCGCCTCCTGCCCCCGTTGAGCTTCATCCCCATTTCGACATGCTCCGTGACCGCACCCGGGAGGAGCTCTTCGAGCGGTCACGCCGGGTCACCCTGGCTGAACGCTCGATCCGGATCCTGGGCGCCGAGGACGAGCTTCGCCTGGTTTGCCTCCATGGATTCAACCACGGCCTCTGGCGACCGCTCTGGCTCTGCGACGTGGCCATCCTGCTCGCGTCGGCCCCGTCCGACTTCGATTGGACTCATGCCACGAAGGGAGATCCGTGGCTTTCCGAGGGAGTCCGTTGCAGCCTCGGCCTGGCAAGGGACCTCCTGGGCGTGAACCTGGAAGCCCATGGAGTGCCGGACCCCTGGAACAAGCCGGATCTCCCGTCCTGGCTGAGGCCCGCCGCATTGCGTGCGTTCGGAGCCAGGGAGCACTACCTCCACATGGAGCACCCAGGCAACCTCCTCGCCCGACCACGGGCCCTACTGAGATCGGCTCGCCTGCGGTGGTCGAACCCCATCGAGGTGACCTACCGGAGGTCAGCGCCCTGGGACGACGGGGCCCGCCTTCCCTATCAGGTCCTGGACTATGGACTCCGCGCAGGCGGTCTCTTGTTCCGGAGCCCCGGGTATCTGCGAGAGATGTTTGGAGAGAGGGAAGCCAGGGACGCCTGAACGGGTGTTGGAGAACCGGGGCGAGCAGCATACCCCGCGGCACCGAGCCTGGCGGCGAGACGCGCCATGCCTGGCGCACGAAAGGACAAACGGGGGGCACCGTGATGGCGCCCCCCGTTTCCTTTTCTCTCAGGGCCGCTGCGAGAACCGCACGGCCCGACTGTATCCTGAAAACCCTCAGTCCGCCGTGGCCTCCTCGGTCGTCTCCGCCTCTGAGCCGAGGCCGGGGATGAGGTCGTCGGCTTCGGAGAGAGGGAGGATCTCCTCGTCGAAAAAGTCCTGCTCCACCACGAACTCCACGTCCTCGTAACGGTGGATACCGCTACCGGCTGGGATCAGGTGTCCGATGATGATGTTCTCCTTCAAGCCCCGCAGGTCGTCCCGAGCGCCGCGGACGGCCGCATCGGTGAGGACTCTGGTGGTCTCCTGGAAGGATGCCGCCGAGATGAAGGACTCTGTGGTCAAGCTCGCCTTGGTGATCCCGAGCAGCAGGGGCTCCGACCGGGCGGCCTTCTCGCCTTCGGCGATCACCCTCTGGTTCACTTCCCTGAATTCCATCCGGTCGATGTGGTCTCCCTCCAGGAACTCCGTATCGCCGGGATCCGTGATGCGAACCTTCTGGAGCATCTGACGAACGATGACCCCGATGTGCTTGTCGTTGATCTTCACGCCCTGGAGGCGGTAGACCTCCTGGATCTCGTTCAGGAGGTACTCCTGAACGGCCCGGGGTCCCTTGATCCGGAGAATGTCGTGGGGGTTCACCGGACCCTCGCTGAGGCGGTCACCCGCCCTCACGTGGTCGCCCTCGTGCACGCGGAGGTGCTTCCCGACAGGGATCTCGTAGATGCGCTCTTCGCCGCTCTCCGGCGCCACGATGATCTCGCGCTTCCCGCGCTTGACCTCTCCGAAGGAGATGCTCCCGTCGATCTCGGTGATGACGGCTGGATCCTTGGGCCGCCTGGCCTCGAAGAGCTCCGCCACCCGGGGAAGACCACCGGTGATGTCCCGAGTCTTGTAGACCTCCCGGCTGATCTTGGCCAGGGTGTCACCGGGCGTGACTTGCTCCCCGTCCCGGACGATGAGCTGGGCGCCCACGGGAAGGATGAATTCCCGGAGTTTGTCGCCCGCTCTCTTTCCCTTCGTCTTCTTCCGGATCTGCACGGTGGGATGGAGCTTCTTCTCCCGATCCTCGATGATGGTCATCTGGCGGCGCCCGGTGGACTCGTCCAGCTCCTCCCGCATGGTCTGCTCTTCCACGATGTCCTGGAACTTGATGACACCCTGGGAGTCGGCCACGATGGGCTCGGAGTAGGGGTCCCAGCTGAAGAGAAGGTCTCCAGCTTCGATCTGTTGGTCGTCCTCGACGGTGAGAGTGGCGCCGTACGGAACCGATAGGCGACTCCGGATCTGGCCCTCCTTGGTCTTCAGGAGGATTTGGCCCTCTCGAGAAGTGACGATACGCAGATCATCGGGAGTCGCAACGAACGTGACCCGATCGAGGGCGATGGTCCCGTCGATCTTCGACTTCCGCTGAGTCTGCGCCGCGATCCGGGCCGCCGTTCCGCCGATGTGGAAGGTTCGCAGCGTCAGCTGGGTGCCAGGCTCACCGATGGACTGGGCAGCCAAGATCCCCACAGCCTCCCCGCTGTCCACGATCTCCATGGTGGCCAGGTTCCGCCCATAGCAATTCCGGCAGATCCCACGCTTGGCCTCACAGGTGAGGACGGACCGGATCTTCACCTGCTGGATCCCCGCGTCCTCGATAGCATCGGCGGCTTCCTCTACGATGAGATCCCCCGCCTTGGTCAGCAGCTCCCCGTCGATGGGATCGTAGACGTCTTCCAGCGCCACGTTCCCGACGATCCGGTCCCCGAGGGGCTCGATGATGTCCTCCCCTTCCTTGAGAGCCGTCATCTCCAGCCCCAGGATGGTCCCGCAGTCCTCCTCGGTGACCGTCAGGTCCTGGGCGACATCCACCAGCCGACGGGTGAGGTATCCGGCGTCAGCCGTCTTGAGGGCCGTGTCGGCCAGGCCCTTCCGGGCCCCGTGGGTGGAGATGAAGTACTCCACCACCGTCAGTCCCTCACGGAAGTTCGACTTGATGGGGCTCTCGATGATCTCGCCGATCCCACCAGTCAGTTTCTTCTGGGGCTTCGCCATCAGGCCCCGCATCCCGGCCAACTGGCGCATCTGGTCCCGGTTACCCCGGGCCCCCGAGGTCATCATCATGTAGACCGGGTTGAAGCCCTCCTTGGACCGCTCGAGGTGACGCACCATGGCGTCGGCCACGTCGTTGTTGGCGTGGGTCCAGGTGTCGATGACCTTGTTGTAACGCTCACCGTTGGAAATGAACCCGCTGGAGTAGGCTCGCTGGAATCGGGTGACCTGCTCGTCGGCGTCGGAAAGGATCTCGGTCTTCTCGGCCGGGATCTCCAGATCTTCCACACCCACGCTTACACCACCCATGGTGGCGTAGCGGAAGCCGAAGTCCTTCAAATTGTCCAGGAATTCGGTGGTCCTGCTCAGCCCCACGGTCGTGAAGCAGTCGAAGACCAGATCCCCCAGCTCCCCCTTCCCGAAGGTCCTGTTCAGGAAGCCCATCTCGTCGGGAATGATCGAGTTGAAGAGCACCCGGCCCGCCGTGGTGCGAATCCAGCGTCCGCCCTTCCCATTCTCCTGGAACATGAGTTTGTCCCGAGGAGGGAAGAAGAACCAGACGAGGGTATGGAAGTCGATCATCTCCGTCCCCAAGGCCATCTCCACCTGGCCGTACGAGGAGAAGCGGGGCGCATCGGCGAAGATCTCTTCCATCCGTGTTTCGGCCTGGGCCCGGACCGCCTTCGGTGCCTTCCCATCCGCCACCACCCGCTCCAGGTCGCTCACCTCGAGGATCGGTTTGGTGAGATAGTAGGACCCCATGACCATGTCCTGAGTGGGGGAAGCCACCGGACGGCCGTTGGAGGGGAGGAGGATGTTGTTGGAGGCCAGCATCAGGACGCGAGCCTCCAGCTGGGACTCGAAGCTGAGCGGCACGTGAACTGCCATCTGGTCCCCGTCGAAGTCGGCGTTGAATGCAGCGCAAACCAAGGGGTGAATCCGGATGGCCTTCCCTTCCACCAGGACCGGCTCGAAGGCCTGGATCCCAAGACGGTGGAGGGTCGGGGCTCGGTTCAGCAAGACGGGGTGGTCCTTGATGATGTCTTCCAGGACCTCGTAGACCTTCGGATCGTCCTTCTCGACGATCTTCTTGGCCCGCTTCACCGTCTCCGCCTCGCCCCGCTTCTCCAACTCGTGGATGATGAAGGGCTTGAACAGCTCGACGGCCATGGCTTTGGGAAGGCCGCACTGGTGGAGCTTCAGCTCGGGGCCGACCACGATCACGGAACGCCCGGAGTAGTCAACCCGCTTGCCCAGCAGATTCTGGCGGAACCGCCCCTGCTTGCCCTTCAGCATGTCCGACAGGGACTTCAGGGGGCGCTTCCCGCGTCCCCGAATCGCCTTGGATCGCCGGCCGTTGTCGAACAGCGCGTCCACGGCCTCCTGCAGCATCCGCTTCTCGTTCCGGAGGATCACCTCCGGCGCACGCATCTCGATGAGCTTCTTGAGTCGGTTGTTCCGGTTGATGACCCGGCGATAGAGATCGTTCAGGTCAGACGTCGCGAAACGGCCACCGTCCAGGGGCACCAGGGGACGGAGGTCCGGGGGAATCACCGGAATCACGTCCATGACGATCCACTCAGGACGGTTCCGCAACTCGGGCGTTTTCCCGGAGTTGCGGAGGGCGTCCACCACCTTCAAGCGCTTCAGCTTCTTCTTCTTCCGGTGCTGGGAGGTCTCCGTGGCGATCTCATGCCTCAGCCAGGACGCGAGCCTGTCCAGCCCCCGACCGTCCTGATTCTGCTCTTCGATCTTCTTTTCCGGAGAGTCCAACATCCTGAGGAGCGAGCGGATGGCATCCGCACCAATCTCTGCCCGGAACTCCTCGTCTCCCTCCTCGCGAGCCTTCACCCTGAGGTCGTAGTATTCGTCCTCGTCCAAAAGGTCCAGGAACTCCACCTCCTGAGCCCCAGGGTTCGTGACCACATAAGACGCGTAGTAGATGACCTTCTCCAGATCCCGAAGTGTCATCCCAAGGAGATACCCCAGCTGACTGGGGAGCGTCTTGAAAAACCAGATGTGGACGATGGGCACGGCCAGCTCGATGTGCCCCATCCGCTCCCGTCGCACCTTGGAGAGGGTGACTTCGACGCCGCAACGGTCGCAGACGTGCCCTCTAAAGCGGATCCGCTTGAACTTCCCGCAGTGGCACTCCCAATCCTTTACCGGCCCGAAGATCCGCTCGCAGAAGAGTCCATCCCGCTCGGGCTTGAACGAGCGGTAATTGATGGTCTCCGGCTTGGTGACTTCACCAAACGACCAACTCCGGATCTCCTCGGAGGAGGCGATCCTGAGCTGCATGAAGTCGAAGTCAGCGGAGTTCGTGTCTCTGGCCCTGGGAAAATCGATCATGCGTTATGCACCCGTTTTCTCTGAAGGGTGTCCAATAAGCTCTTCTTGATGCCGACGGGAACGCTCAACTCGGATGCAATCCAAGGCGGGCGAGCATGGGGAGTGAGGCGTACGGATATGTACGCCGCAGCGACCCACGCGGAGCCCAACGCCGGAGTGCGCCGAGATCAGCGTTCCCTCCTACTCTTCGCGGCCGAGTGTGACGGATAGGCCGAGTGCCTGCAGTTCTTTGACAAGCACATTGAACGATTCCGGAATGCCCGGCACTGGGAGGTTCTCTCCCTTTACGATGGCTTCGTAGACCTTCGAGCGGCCGGTAACGTCGTCGGACTTCACCGTCAGGATCTCCTGGAGGGTATGGGCTGCGCCGTACGCCTCCAGCGCCCACACCTCCATCTCCCCGAAGCGCTGTCCACCGAACTGAGCCTTCCCGGCCAGGGGCTGCTGCGTGACCAGGGAGTAGGGCCCGATACTCCGAGCGTGGATCTTGTCGTCGACCAGGTGGGAGAGCTTCAACATGTAGATGGCCCCCACGGTGACGGGGAAGTCGAATCGACGTCCGTTTCTTCCGTCCTTGAGCCAGACCTTCCCGCTCGCCAGGATCTCGGCGGCAGCCAAGATCTCCACGATGGCGTCGTCCAGTCCTTCGTTCAGGACCTTCTTCCGAGCGAGGGACGCCACGGCCGGGAACGCCTCGGTGAGTTTTTCTCCCCTGGCATCGGCCACCGTCTTCCCGATCTCGATCACGTAGTCCTTGATCTTCTGGAAAGCCGCTTTCCCCTTCTTGCTCTTGTCGAGAGCTGGGGTACAGTAGCTGTCGAGAGGCCGCCCGATGCCCTGGTTGAACGGGCTTCCGCCGTTCCCATTTCCGCTGGAGGCTTTGATCCCCTGGCCCGTCGTCCGGGGGCCGCCCGCTTTGTGGATCGCGTCGAGTACGTCTTCGATTCCGCCGGCGTCCAGGACCGGCTCGACCCTTCTCCTGAGCAGGGACGACTTCGCCCAGGTGATGCCGGCGAGCTTCAACAGGACCCCGACCTCGTCTTCCGAAGCACCCTGGAAGACGGGCGTCTTGGCTTCAAAGCCCATGATCTGGGCAGCCCACCCCATATGGGTCTCGAGGATCTGGCCCACGTTCATTCGAGACGGGACGCCAAGGGGGTTCAGGACAATCTCGACCGGCGTGCCGTCGGGAAGGAAAGGCATGTCCTCTTCCGAAGCGATCCGGGCGATGATGCCCTTGTTCCCGTGTCGGCCTGCCATCTTGTCACCCACCGAGATCTTCCGCTTCTCGGCGATGTAGACCTTGACCAACTGGACGACGCCCGGGGGCAGCTCGTCGGGCTGGAAGACCTTGTCGATCTGCTCTTCTGTCTTCTCCCTCACCCGGTCGATTCGGCGCTGGGCCTCGTCGATGACCCGGCGGGCCTTCTCGGTGGCGTTCTTGTTCTGGACCTTCAGGGTCGTCAGATCGATGTTCTTGAATTGGAGTCCAGCAGCGGCCTCCTTCGTGAGCTTGGTACCCTCTTTCAGGAAGGGCTCCACGGTCCCCTTCTTCAGACAAAGCGCGATCGTCTGGAGATGGAGGATCTCTTTCAGCTCCTCGTCCCTGGCCTCGGTGATCCGGCCAATCTCTTCCCTCTCCTCGGTCCGGAGCTCACCAATCCTGCCTCCGTGCTCTTTCTCGAGAAGCGGATCATCGATGCGCCGTGAGAAGATCTTCACGTCGATGACGGTACCAGTCATGCCGGGAGGAAGCCGGAGGGAGGAGTCTTTCACGTCCTTGGCCTTCTCTCCGAAGATGGCCGTCAGAAGCTTCTCCTCCGGGCTCAGCTCCGTCTCACCCTTGGGCGTGATCTTACCGACCAGGATGTCGCCACTCTTCACCCGCGCCCCGATCCGAACGATTCCCCGCTCGTCCAGATCCACCAGGCTCTCCTCGGCCACGTTGGGAATCTCCCGGGTGATCTCCTCCATCCCCCGCTTGGTGTCCCGGACGTGGAGCTCCAGCTCCTGGATGTGAATGGACGTGTACACGTCCTCACGGACCAGCTTCTCCGAGATGACGATGGCGTCCTCGAAGTTGTAGCCGTACCAGGGCATGAAGGCGCAGAGAACATTCCGCCCCAGGGCCAACTCACCGTGGTCGGTAGAGGGGCCGTCGGCGATGATGGCGCCGGAATCGACCACCTGACCCCGGCGGACCAGTGGCCGCTGGTTGATGGCCGTGTCCTGATTGGTCCGCCAGAACTTCTTGAGACGGTAGCGATCGAACTGGGCCAGCTTGGCCAGGGGCTGCTCCGTCTTCCCCGGCTTTACCGAGCCCGTATCCACCACGATCTCGTCAGCGGTTACGTGGACGACCTCTCCTCCCCGGCGAGCCGTGATGACGGCACCGGAATCCCGGGCGACCTTGGCCTCCAGGCCGGTTCCCACCAGGGGTGCATCGGTATGGAGGAGTGGTACCGCCTGACGCTGCATGTTCGACCCCATGAGGGCCCGGTTCGCGTCGTCGTGCTCGAGGAAGGGAATGAGCGCCGCAGCCACGGATACCAGCTGGTCCGGCGCCACGTCCATGTAGTCGATGACCTCCGGCTTCAAGAGGGGGAAGTCTCCCCGCTCCCGGCAGAGCACGAACTCGTTCCTGAAGGTCCCGTTGTCATTCAGCGGAGCGTTGGCCTGAGCGATCTTGGCCTCTTCCTCCTCGTTGGCGGAGAGCCACTCCAGATTACTGGTGACCTTCCCCTTCACCACCTTCCGGTAGGGCGTTTCGACGAACCCCAACTCGTTGATCCGGGAGTAGGTGGTCAGGGAGGTGATCAGCCCGATGTTTGGACCCTCAGGGGTCTCGATGGGGCACATCCGGCCGTAGTGGGAATAGTGGACGTCCCGGACCTCGAACCCCGCGCGCTCCCGCGTCAAGCCACCCGGGCCCAGAGCCGAGAGACGCCGCTTGTGCGTCATCTCGGCCAGCGGGTTGGTCTGGTCCATGAACTGGGAGAGCTGACTGGATCCGAAGAATGCCTGGATGACGGCAGACACGGTCCGCGCGTTCACCAGGTCATCAATATTGACCTTCTCCGGATCGGTGTTGATGGACATCCGCTCCTTGACCAACCGAGCCATCCGGGAGAGCCCCACCGAGAACTGGTTGGCGATCAACTCACCGACCGTCCGGACGCGCCTGTTCCCCAGGTGGTCGATGTCGTCGGTGAAACCGATACCCTCACTGAGGTCGATGAGGTACCGGAGGATCGCGACGAAATCGTCCTTGGTGAGCACCGTGGTGCTGCGGGGAACGTCCAACTGCAGGCGCTGATTGATCTTGTAGCGCCCGACCCGCCCCAGATCGTACCGCTTCGGGTTGAAGAAGACGCGCTCGAGAGCCGTCCTCGCAGTATCGATGTTGGGCGGCTCTCCGGGCCGGAGGAGGGAGTAGATCGCGGATAGCGCCTCTTCCTCCGACGCGGTCGGATCCTTCTTCAGGGTGTTCTTGACGATGGGGCTATCACCCCGAAGGGATTGGGAGCCCTCCCGGCCGTAGATCTGGATCTTCTTGATCCCCGCCCGCTCGAGACGCTCGACCCCTTCCTCGTCCAGCTCGGAAGACTCCTCCAGGAGGATCTCTCCGGTTTCCGGGTCCACCACATCAGCGGCAAGAACCGCCCCGGTGATATCACCCTGACCATCCTCCTCAACCTTCTTCAGGTCGATCTCCTTGACCCCGAAGAACAGCTGGTACACTTCCGCATCGGTCCCGTATCCGAAGGCCCGGAGAAGCGCGGTCGCCGGAAACTTCTTCTTCTTGTCGATGTGGACGTAACAGATGTTGTTGATGTCGATGGTGAATTCCACCCAGGATCCCCGGAAGGGGATGATCCGGGAACTGTGCAGCTTGGTCCCGTTCGGGTGGATGTTCTCCTCGAAAATCACACCAGGCGACCGATGCAGCTGGCTCACCACAACGCGCTCTGCACCGTTGATGACGAAGGTACCGAGCTCGGTGAGAAGGGGCAGGTCGCCCAGGTACACTTCCTTCTCTATGATATCCCTGGGGCGGCGTTCCCCCTCCTCCAGGTCCTCCCAGACGATGAGCCTGAGAGTCGCCTTCAGGGGCGCCGCATAGGTCATATCCCGCTCGATGCACTCCTCCACTGAGTACTTGGGTTCCCCCAAGGCGGAGGAGACGTACTCCAGCGTGAAGTTTTCGTTCACATCAGAGATGGGGAAGATCTCCCCGAATACCCGATCCAGGCCGAAGTCCCACTGCTCTTCCAGGGGCGCCTCAGTCTCTACGAGTTTCTCAAAGGAACGAAGCTGGACGTCCAGCAAATTAGGCATCGGCATGACCGGCTTGAGCTTACCGAAACTCAAGACCGACCGACCATCGCTCCGAATATCCAACGGGACTTCCCCCTTTTTATCGGGCCACGCCGTGGGTGGGGCCCGAAAAGATGGAAAACATGACCAGCGGCCAAGCGCAGATATCCCCGCCGCGCCATAGGCCATAGCCGGGGTGGGTTCAGCCAACCCTCCCGGCGGCGGGGACCTGCACCTACTGCCTTTTACTCAGCGTCCCACGTGCGATTCCTCTGCACCGGGAGCAGGCGTGTAGGCCCCCACCCCCCGGAGGCCCGGAACTCTTCCGGGCCCTGCCAGGAGGGGGCAGGATTGCCTACTTCAGAGCGACGGCAGCGCCGACCTCTTCCAGCTTCGCCTTGATCTGCTCGGCGTCGTCCTTGGTCGCGGCCTCTTTGACGGTGCCAGGAGCGTTGTCCACCAGCTCCTTGGCTTCCTTCAGGCCCAGGCTGGTGACCTCACGGACCACCTTGATGACCTGGATCTTCTTGTCACCCACACCCTCCAGAACAACGTCGAACTCATCCTTCTCTTCAGCCGCCTCGGCCGGAGCGCCAGCCCCGGGCATCGCCGCTGCAGGTGCCGCCGCCACTGCGGTGACGTTGAACTTCTCTTTGAAGGCATCGACGAACTCAGACAGCTCGAGGACAGTCATGTTGCCGATGGTCTCGAGAAGCTCTTCGTGGTTCACAGCCATGATACAGATTCCTCCTTAAACTCTCCCGGCCAGCGCCGGCACTCTAGGACAGAAAAAGCCGTTTCGTCGTTTCTTGTGGAGACGGGGTCCCCTGGGACCCTCCTCCCTTCGGCCCTCGGTGGGCCAGGACGCGTAACGCGACCGTGAGGACGCGTGAGGCGTCCATCAGGACGCCTTCTCTTCAGGCGCCCTCACCCCCCTGCTTTTCGCGGAGGGCCTCCAGAAGACCTGACATCTCCTGCATCTTCGCCTCGAGGGCTCCGGCGAGTGCGGCCATGGGCGCTTCCAGTGCGCCGGCCAGCATGGCCAGGAGTGTCTCCCTGTTGGGCAGATTGGCCAGGCGCTCGATCTGGGACGCATCCAGGACCGAGTTCTCCAGGACTCCGACCTTGAAGACCGGCTTGTCACCGTGGTCTTTTGCGAAGTCGGCGACAGCCTTGGCAGCTTCAACCGGACCGGTGTGTCCGAGGATCACCCCCGTTGGCCCGATCAACCACTCGGAGATGTCTGGAAGGTCCGTATCCTGGAAGGCCAGGCGGACCAGCCGGTTCTTCACCACCAGGTAGTCAGCTCCGCTCTTCCGGAGCTCGTCCCTCAACACGGTCATGGACTTCACGTCCAGGCCAGTGAAATCCGTGAGGAAGATCGCGGGGGACTCTTCAAGCCTCCCCCGGAAGTCCTCGACGAAGCTCTGCTTGTCTGTGCGGTTCATCAGGCGCTCCGTCGGTAGAGGTTGGGATCGATGGCCACGCCGGGTCCCATGGTGCTCGAGATGCTCACCCCTCTGAGGTATGTCCCCTTGGAAGCAGCCGGTCGTGCCCGAATGATGGAGTCCATGAAGGCCTCCAGGTTGTCGGACAGCTTCTCGAGCTCGAAGGAGATCTTCCCGATGGGAGCATGCACGTTCCCGGTCCGGTCGACCCGGTATTCAATCTTACCGGCTTTGATCTCCTCGACGGCTTTCCCGACATCGAAGGTGACCGTCCCGGCCTTGGGCGTAGGCATGAGGCCGCGAGGACCCAAAACCCGGCCCAGGGGCCCTACCTTGCCCATGAGGTCTGGCGTGGCAACGGCCACGTCGAAGTCCAACCAGCCGCCCTGGATCTTCTCCAGGAACTCGACGCCCACGTAGTCGGCCCCCGCTTCCTGGGCCTCCTTTTCCTTCTCACCCTGGGCGATGACCAGTACCCGGACCTGCTTCCCCGTCCCATGAGGGAGGACGACGGTTCCTCTCACCACCTGGTCCGCCTGCCGGGGATCCACACCCAGTTTGGCGGCCACTTCGACGGTCTCGTCGAACTTGGCATAAGAGAGGTCTTTTATGACCTGAATCGCGTCCTGTGGGGGAAGCTTGTCGCCAATGGACAGCTTGGACTTCGCGTCTGTGTAACGCTTTCCGCGTCTTGGCATGATTCACGAGCCGGCTTGTCTCGCCCTCCCACCCCTGGCGGCTCACAGCGGGTGGTTCTACGGGCTTTATGGTTTTGGCCGTCGCTTCGGGAGCTTCCCTTGCTCCCAACGCTGCGCTCCGAACGCCAACAGCATTCGAGGGTCGCTTCGAGAAGCGTCCCAAGCGCGCGGCCTACGTCCTTCGTTGGTTACCCTACCACTTCAATGCCCATGCTTCGGGCCGTTCCAGCCAGCATCTTCACCGCCGAATCCATCTTGTTGGTGTTCAGATCCGGCATCTTCACCTCGGCGATCTCTTCCAGCTGAGCTCGGGTGACCTTCCCAACCTTTTCCGTGTTGGGCTCACCCGAGGCCTTCGCCAGCCCCGCCGCCTTCTTGATCAGGTAGGAGGCTGGAGGAGTCTTCGTGATGAAGGAGAAGCTCCGGTCACCGTACACCGTGATCTCCACCGGGGTAATCACCCCTTGGGAGGCCTGGGTCTTCGCGTTGAACTGCTTGCAGAACTCCATGATGTTCACGCCGTGCTGACCCAATGCAGGGCCAACTGGCGGAGCGGGGTTTGCCTGTCCCCCCGGCACGTGGAGCTTTATGAATCCGATGACCTTTTTCGCCATTCTTCTTCGCCGTTCCCGGCCCTCAGTATCCCTTCAACTGGGTGAAATCGAGCTCCACGGACGTCGGTCTCCCGAACAGTGACACCTCGACCTTCACCTTCCCCTTATCGCGATAGATCTCCTGCACCGTTCCAGAAAAATCGGTGAACGGACCGGAGGTGATTTCCACGACCTGATTCACGTGGAACGGAATCTCCTCATGGGTCTCGTCGTCCGACTCCACTTCGATGCCGAGGATCTTGTTGATCTCGTCATCTCGTAGGGGTTGAGGGGCTTTCCCAGACCCTACGAATTTAATGACGCCCTGGATGTTGTTGACGATGTGCATGGTTCGATCGTTCAGAACCATCTTCACCAGCACATACCCGGGATAGAGGCGGCGGGTGACGTTTACCCGCTTCCCGTTCCGGATTTCCACCACATCCTGTGTGGGGACCAGTGCGTCCTGTATCTCCTTCGCCTCAGGCTCTTCTCCGGGCTCCTCGTCGATCTTCCGCTGAATCAGCTTCTGAACCTTGTTCTCGTGCCCCGAGTAGGTCTGGATGGCGAACCACCGGATCTCTTCCATCACCGCGGCCGGTCTCCTCAGGCCCCGAAGATGCTGAGAATGAGATTGATGATCGTGCTCGACGCCTTGTCCATGATCCAGATCACCAGGCCGACAATGACGGAAAACACGATAATGACGAACGTGGCGTTCTTCAGCTGGTCGTAGTCGGGCCAGGTGACTCGCTGGAGCTCCGCCCACGACTCCTCGAGGAAGACCTTGGAATCTGTGATCTTCTGAAGCATGGGGCAGGCTTTCCGTTACTTGGTCTCTTTATGAGGAGTATGCGTCCGGCACCGGGGACAATACTTCTTGTACTCCACCCGCCCGGGGTGTAGACGCTTGTTCTTCGTCTGGTTGTAATTCCGCTCCTCGCACTTTGTGCAGGCGAGGATGATCTTGTCCCGGGGCATATACTCGGTCCTTACTCGATGATCTCGGTTACGACGCCGGCACCCACCGTCCGGCCGCCCTCACGAATGGCGAACCTGAGCTCCGGGTCCATGGCGATGGGGCCAATCAGCTCCACCTCCATCTGC
>JBDHCH010000054.1:0-19014 GCA_039592115.1 Gemmatimonadota bacterium
TCGAACCATCTCAGGTGGACATTGGGGCAGACCGCTACTGCCACCGCCCTCTCCGTCCGGGCGGAGCCCCAGCAAGCGGATTCCCACTTCGCCACCAGCCTCGACGCCAGTGAGGTAGCAGAACGCGTCGGGTCGGGATCCAAGAACCGATGGAAGGTAGTATGCGGACAATCCATCCCACCGATCAGCGGTCAGGTAGCCTCCCCCTCCCTCCCGGGCCGTTGCCAGGAAGCTCTCAGGATCGGTCGTGAGAGGAAGTGAGCGTGTCTTGACGCTGCTCTGGACAAAGAAGATCCGCGGCTTTCGAGTCACCACCACGGATCCCAGGGGAAGGTTCTCGCCTGCCCACTCCGCCAACAGGACATACTCCTGGACGTTCATGCCGTGGCAAGCCCACGGATTCCCCTCCATGGCCATCGGCAAACAGGCCTGGGCCGATTCCATTTCCCGGGTCCAGCTCTTCAGGGAAGGGAGTGCCAGGAGGAGGAAAGCCGCAGCCAGAAGCAGCGTTCGCAGGGAGGGGCCAAGCCCCCGAAACGCCGCATGGAGGGCCGAGGCCGCGTAGAACAGGATGAGAGGGAGGAGGGGGAGCGCGAACCGGTCCCCGGACCAGACCTCCGGCCAAAGAAGCATCAGGCCGGCATAGAGAGGAAAGAAGTATTCCGCCACCGCCCGTCCGACTTTCCAGCTCATCGCCCAACCCACCATCGCCAGAGCGACAACCGCCAACCCCAGAGGGAGGAGGAGCGGGCCCTCCAGGCCAACGATCCCTTCGGGAATCAGAGCGGTCGTGTACGAGACAAGGTTTCCCCACACCCTGGCCAGGAGGTCCGTGGGACCCACCTGGCCGAGCTCGGGGCGGTAGGGATCGATGAGCCAGAACTCGCTCACGTAGCCGCTCCCCACCCCGACTCTCCCTCTCCACCACCACAAACCCCCAAGAATCGAGTATGCGCCCGAGAATATCGCCAGTGCCCTCCACCCCTTCTTGAGCAGCAACCAGAGAACCGTCGCCACCACCAGGGGAAGGCCCGCCGATCTGGTAAAATAGGCCAGGAGGACCAGGGCAAAGCCACCCAACACCCAGAGGCCGGAACGCTGGGCCTCTCTTCGATCTCCTCGCTCGAGGGCCCAGAGAGCCCCGAGGGTAAAGGCCAGGAAGACGGGATCGGAGAGGATCCAGTGGCTGTAGTAGAGGACCGCGTCCGACATGACCAGGAGGAGGGCCACTGCGGCGGCGGCACCCTCTCCCTTTCGATCCCGAATCCAGAGAAATGCGAAGGCTCCGCTGAGGAGAGTGAAGAGGAACGGGACCGCTTTCAGGCCTACCCAACCCTTCACCCCCAGCGCCATGGCGCCAGCCAGCAGGAGAGGGAATACCGGCGGGTATTTGGTGTGGGGCGGCTCCTGGTGGTCCCAGAGCTCCAGGTACGCACCCCGCTCCACGAGTGAATGGGCCAGGGACACGTAGCCGGCGTTATCCCCGCCCGTGTGCGGAGCCGGGAAGAAGACCAAACCGGTCAGACCGAGTTGGACGATCAGGACGCCGAGGAGGAGCCAGGGAGCCTTCTTCTTCACGGCCGGACCCCCGGGGTGAAAGAACCGAGTATCCGGGAAGCCGAGGAACCGGTGGCCTCCGGTAGGTTGGCCGGGAGCTTCTTGAGATGAGCCCAGGCGAGGACAGCGAAAGCCGCGGCCTCCCGAGCGTCCGGATCGATTCCCAGCTCCTCGCCAGGTGACAGGCGAAGGGGGTCCAGTTCTTCCGCAAGCGCATTCCTGAGAGCCGGGTTCCTGGCCCCACCCCCCAGAAGGAAGACCTCCTCCCCGCCCCTGTGCACGATCCATTCCCGGTAGGCGTCCCCTACGCTTCGTGCAGTGAAGGCGGTGAGCGTGGCCACGAGATCAGGCCACCCTGACTCAGGATCCGCCGGCTTCAGCTCCACTTCGGTCTCCGCCCGCATCCACGCCACCGCCATCTCCACCATGCCCCTCCCGAACACCTCTCTACCCGTGGAGCGGGGAGGCGCTTCCTGGAAGAAGGGATGAGCCATCAAACGTGACAGGACGGCCTCAGATACCTCCCCCCTCGAAGCCAAGGCCCCATCCACGTCATACCGCCAGTCTCCTCCGGTAGCCAGCTCGGCGGCAGCATCGAGAAGGGCCACCCCCGGTCCCGTGTCGAACGCCAGGACCGGGGCGGGATCCCCGAGTCGAGGAAGCCAGGTCACGTTCCCCATTCCGCCCAGATTCTGGAGGATGCGGGGGCCCGAGGGGTGGCGAAACAGCACCGCATCGGCCCAGGGAACCAGCGGCGCACCGTGGCCCGCGACTGCCAGGTCCCGGGATCGGAAGTCGCTCACCACGTCGATTCCGGTCCGTTCGGCCAGGGTCGCTGGACATCCGAGCTGGAGAGAGCTTCCCCGCTCCCCTCCCCCCGGCGGCTCGTGCCAAACGGTCTGTCCGTGGGATCCGATCACCGTTATGGACTGCGGGCTCTCGCCGACGGTGCCGAGCAATTCCAGGGCAGCCTCCGAAAACCGCTCACCCAGCCAAGTGTGGAGCAGGGCCAACTCCTTCGGCCCTCCCGATTCGGTCGCTTCCCGGATGACGTTCCGCTCCGAACCCGAGTAGGGTCGGGAGAGGAACCCCGACACCCGCCAGGCGACGGAGGGGAACCGGGGACTCGGCAGGTCGGCAGTTGGCTCCCCGGAGGAGGCTCCTTCCACAGGGAACTCCTCGACCTCCAGAAGGACGACGTCGATCCCGTCCAGGGAGGTCCCCGACATGATGCCCAGGAGCTTCATGATCCCGGCGCCTTCGGGAGGAGATCCTCCCCCGCTGGTCCCCCTTCCCTCCCCACTCGGCCTGGCCCCTTCGTTCTTTTCACGGGTGATTCTCCAGCAGGCGAGAGATCACGCCATCCGCTTCCTCGAGTCCTCCTTCGGCCTCCTCCAGGCCCACTCCGAGCTTTCCCATCACAATGGCCGTTTTCACACTGCCCCCGGCTTCCTCCAGGAGGTCCTGGGCCCTCTCTCGGTCCACATCGAGGGTCACCATGAGAATCCGCTCCCCTCGATCCTGGAGCTTCTGACAGGTGACCTGAAGGTCCACCATGAGGTTTCCGTGCACCTTTCCCAGGAGGACCATCGCGCCCGTTGTGATGGTGTTCAGAACCAACTTCGTGGCGGTGCCGGCCTTCATCCTGGTTGAGCCCGTGATGACCTCCGGGCCCACCAGGGGGGCGATGACCACATCGTGGGTTTCGAGAAGCTCCGGGGACGGGTGCGTACAAAGGAGGAACCCCGTCCGGGCGCCGACTTCCTTCGCTCGCGCCAGGGCTCCATGAACGAAGGGAGTGGTCCCGGAAGTGGCGATCCCCAGCACGAAATCACGTTCGGTGACCCCTCTTTCCTCGAGAGCTTCGGCGCCGGCCTCAGGGAAGTCCTCAGCCCCCTCCTGAGCCCGAACCAGGGCCGCATACCCACCCGCGATGATCCCCTGGACCATCTCCGGATCGGTCCCGAAGGTGGGGGGCATCTCAGCCGAATCCAGCACCCCCAGACGACCGGAGGTTCCCGCGCCTACGTAGATGAGACGACCTCCCCGTCGAAAGGAATCCACGACCATCGCCATCGCGGCGGCGATGGCTTCCCGCTCCTCGCCGACAGCTTGAGCGACCCGTCGGTCCTCGTCGTTGATGAGGTCTGAAATCTCCAGAGGAGTGAGGCGGTCGATCCCCTCGGACCTGGCATTCCGGTGTTCGGTGAGGCGCGTGTCGAGCATTCAGGACCCTATGCTGTACGTCGAGTGAGGGGCGGTCTATACTCCCTTCGAAGCGCCGCGACCGGACGGGGACGGCCCCCGCCGGGCTCGGCTTGCCTCTTCGCCCGCTCAGGAAGCTACCGAAGGGGAAATCGCGGGGGCAACGCTCTCCGATTTCTCGAAGATGGAATCGAGTCATGGATCCAATGAGAGAAGCCAGGGCGTTGGCCCCGGAGCTTTCACGTCTGAGAAGGGATTTTCACCGCCACCCGGAGCTCGCCTTCCAGGAGCGCCGGACGGCAGAGGTCGTCGCAGGGTACCTGGAGAAGCTCGGGTTCTCGGTCAAGACCGGAGTCGGGGTCACGGGTGTGGTCGGGGAGCTGGAGCGCTCCCATGGTCCGTGCATCGCCCTACGCGCTGACATGGATGCCCTCCCCATTCAAGAGGACGCAGACCACGACTACCGGTCCACCGTTCCCGGCGTCATGCATGCGTGTGGACATGATGCTCACATGGCTGGACTCCTTGGAGCCGCGCACCTCCTGGCGGGAGCCAGAAAGGACGGTTCACTTCCGCCGGGGAGGGTCCGCCTTCTTTTCCAGCCCTCTGAGGAGGGAATGGACCAGGAGGGGAAGAGCGGCGCGACCCGAATGGTGGAGGACGGAGCCATGGAGGGCGTGGCGGCCGTAGCGGGTCTCCACGTGGGGGCCCACCTCCCTGCTGGGAAAGTCTTTGTCAGTGAAGGCGCCATCATGGCCGGGAGCGACGACCTTCGCGTCGTCGTTCGGGGTCGAAGCGCCCACGCTGCCCTTCCCCATGAAGGGATCGACGCACTGGTCCTGGCGGCCCAAGGGATTCTCGGGTCCCAACAAGCCGTCTCCCGCCGGCTCTCGCCCATGGAAAACGGCGTGGTGACGTTCGGGCAGATCCTGGGCGGGGTGGCGTCGAACGTGGTGCCGGAGGAGATCACCCTGAAGGGCACCGTACGGTACTTCACAGAGGACGTGCGGACGCGCCTTCATGCCGGTGTTGTGGGAGCCTTCAAGGGACTGGAGACCCAGGGGGCGAAGGTCGACGTGGAGGTCTTCAGGGGCTACCCCCCTGTGGTGAACGATCCCGCCATCACGGCGATCTCTCGTCGGGTGGCGGAGGAGGTGGTCCCGGAAGCAGACATCTGGGAGGCGGAGCCGATGATGGGGGCGGAGGATTTCGCGATCCTCGCCCGGGAGGCCCCAGGGGTGTTCCTATGGCTCGGGGCTGCCCTCCCGGACCCCCGGGAACACCACAACCCCCGCTTCGACATCGACGAGTCGGTGTTACCCATCGCGTCCGCCCTCCTTGCCGGCACGGCCGCCCAACTCCTCCGGGAACTTTCAGCCCGGGGAGCACCATAACGGGAAGGCTTGATCCTGTTGCGAGTCCCGGACCGAACGAGGGGCGCCGCCCCTGACCTCCCAGAAAGAGACTGAACTCCCTCCGGAGCCCAATGCACGAGCTCAAAACCCTCATTCCCTACCTCAGGCCCTATCGGCGAGCCATCGGGGTGGGTCTCCTCATGGTGTTCATCAGCAACCTCTTCACCATCGCCGGCCCCTACCTGATGAAGCTGGCCATCGATGGGTTGGGGGATCCTGACATCACCCCCGGGCGCATCGGGACCTACGCTGGGCTCATCGTGCTTGCTGCCATCGTGGGGGGGGCGGCCAAGTTCGGCATGCGGGAGGTCCTCAATGGGGCAAGCCGCCGGATCGAGGTCGACCTGAGGAATGACTTCTTCCGGCACCTCCTCAGCCTCGACGCGTCCTTCTTCGGAAGCACGCGCACGGGGGACCTGATGAGCCGCGCCACCAATGACACGCTGGCGGTGCGGATGGCGGCGGGCCCGGCGATCATGTACGCCGTGAACACAACCGTGAGCTTCGTTTTCTCCCTGTCTCTGATGATCTGGATCAGCCCCAGCCTCACGGCCCTCAGCGTCATCCCCATGATCTCCCTTCCGCCCATCGTCCTATGGTTCGGGAGGATCATCCACAGGAAGTTCGAAGATATCCAGGAGCAGTTCTCCACTCTCTCCACCATGGTCCAGGAGAACCTCACCGGCCTGAGAATCGTGAGGGCCTACGTACAGGAGGGAGAGCAGGAAGCGCAGTTCGATTCGCTGAACGCCGACTACATGGAACGAAACCTCTCTCTGGTGAAGGCCTCCGGATCTTTCCATCCCCTGCTGATGCTTATTGCCGGCTCCGCGATGGTTCTCGTCCTCTGGTATGGCGGCCTCCAGGTCATGTCCGGCCAGATCACAATAGGGGACTTCGTAGCCTTCACTTCCTACCTGGCGCTGCTCACCTGGCCCATGATCGCCCTGGGGTGGGTCGTCAGTCTCTTTCAGCGAGGGGCTGCTTCCATGGGGCGCCTGAATCGGATCATGGAAACGGCCCCGCGGGTCGGCGCCCCGTCCGAACCGACACCTCTGGGAGAGATTTCCGGAGAGGTGGAGTTCAGGGGAGTCAGCTTCCGCTACCCGGGAACCCAGCGGGATGTGGTCCGGAATGTCTCCTTCTTGGTCCGCCCCGGCGAGACAGTGGCGATCGTCGGACCCACCGGATCAGGGAAGAGCACGCTAGCGTCTCTGATTCCCCGCGTGTATGACCCCTCCGAGGGTGCCATCTACCTCGACGGCGTCCCACTTTCGGAAGTCGATCCGTTGGAGCTGAGAGCCTGCATCGGCACTGTGCCCCAGGACTCATTTCTCTTCTCGGAGACGATCCGGGAGAACATCGGGCTGGGCATCGAGCTCCCCGAACGCAGTGAGGACAGCGCGGGCAGGAATGTACGCAGGGGGGACGATCCGGGAGATTCCCGGGTCGGAGCGGCCGCCAAGGTGGCCCAAATCCACGAGAGTATCGCGGCCTTCCCCAAGGGGTACGATACCATTCTGGGAGAGCGGGGGATCAGCCTCTCCGGAGGTCAGAAGCAGCGTGCGACGCTGGCCCGGGCCCTGGCGAGGGACCCGTCCGTCCTCATCCTGGATGACGCTCTGAGCGCCGTGGACACCCACACCGAAGCCAAGATTCTGGAGGATCTCCGAAAGGTCTTGGCGGGAAGGACCTCATTCATCATCAGTCATCGGGTCTCCGCTGTCATGGATGCCGATCAGATTCTGGTTCTGGAGGACGGCAGTATCGTGGAAAGGGGAACCCACTCCGAGCTCCTGGCGAGAGCCGGCACCTATGCCACGCTCCTCAGGAGGCAGATGCTGGAAGAGGAATTGGAGGTAGGGGAAGCAGAGCTCAGATCCGTTCCATGATGAAATCCGGAGTGAAACGGACCAGGTAGGTGGTGAGGGCGGAAAACGTCCCTGTCAGGAGCAAAACGCCCAGGACAACGAGAAGGGCGCCTGACGCCACCTGGACAGCCGGGAGAAACCGCCGGAATCGTGCGAACACCCGGAGAAAGCCGTCCAGGGCAAGCGCCGAGAGGAGGAAGGGCACCGCCAGGCCCAGAGAGTAGACGAAGAGCAGAGACACTCCGGACCAGAACTGCTCCTGAGACGCTGCAAACGTCAAGATGGCACCCAACACCGGCCCAATACACGGGGTCCAACCTGCCCCGAACACGGCTCCCACTCCCAGCGTTCCCAGATAGCCCGCCGGTTTGTCGTTCAAGTGAACCCGCTTCTCTCTCATGAGGGGAGTCAGGTTGAAAGCGCCCGCAAGGTGGAGACCCAATACCACGATGATCAGTCCACCGATACGGGAGATCCACACCTCATAGGCTCGAAAAAACTGCCCAAGGAACGAAGCGGAGGCGCCGAGGATCAGGAAGATCCCGGTAAACCCTCCGACGAAGAGAAGAGAGTGTACGAGGGTGGCCCTTCGGTCCAATCCCTCCTGGAGGTCCTCCAAGGACATCCCGGTGACGAAGCTCAGGTAGCTCGGCACCAACGGCAAAACACAGGGGGAAAGGAAAGAGAGTACTCCTGCCCCAAACGCGATCCCGATCCCAACGGACTCCGTCACCTGTCTTCCACTTCCTTCCCTTCTTCCTCCTCCCTCCGGGCCCGCCTGGCCTGGAGGGCAGCTCGAACCGCGAGCACGATTCCGAACCATCCGGCCATGAAGGCCACGAACCATCCCACGATCCAGGGAAAGAACGCAGATACCGCGGCGAGCACCAGGACCGAGAGGGCCAAGGTCCCGAGGACGGTCCGGTCCTCCCTGCCGAGTGTCCGACGACCCGCGATCGCGTCCCCGAGGGCTGATCCGGCCCGGACCAGGTCCGCCACTCGCCAGGGGGTCGTGGCCCTGGGGCCCTGCCGCCAGCGTTCAAGGCGTTCTTGAATCGTCTTGCCTGGATCCAGCGTTGACTGGGCTGGGATCGGACTGGCCGCCGGTTCTTCGTCCAAGGGCAAGGCCAGGACCGGGGACCGAGGCAACACGATCTCCATAGCCGACGCAAGATCGGCCATAAAGAGGGCTTCCATCTGGATGGCCAGATCCTCGTCGAGGACTCCGACGTCGATCTCCCAGTTCCCCAGAAGGCTGGCGGAGTTCAGGTTGCTGGATCCCACTCGGGACCATAGGCCGTCCACGACCATGGTCTTGGCGTGGATCATTGGCCCTTGCCACTCGAATATCCGGACTCCGGAAGAGAGGAGCGTTCGGTACCCGCCTCGGGAGAGGCTTCCCACCAGAGGCCAGTTGTTGTGCGCCGGGAGCAGGATCCGGACGTCCACCCCATCCGTAGCCGCGGAGGTGAGGGCCTCGGTTACCGGGAAGGGTGCTACGAAATAGGCGTCTGTGATCCAGATCCGGCTCCTCGCCTCGGCTGCCAGTAACTGGGTTTCCCGGTACACCCTGGATCGCCACGGCTCGCCTTCGATGATCCACGCCGGTATCCGACCCATCTCACGGACATCTTCCGGCCGCCCGTGAAGCTCCGGAGGGACCGGCTCCCCCATGTGGGCCCAGATGCGTTCGAACGCCCGTGCCCCCGCCGACGCCGCCGGTCCCCGAATCTCCAGGCCGGTGTCTCTCCACGGAGGGTTCCTCCCGTCTCCAGCCCATTCCTCCCCAACGCAGAACCCGCCGACGAAGGCGACTTCCCCATCCACGCATACCATCTTCCGATGGTCCCGCTGAAGGACCCCGAAAGGGTCTCTCAGAGAGGGGGGGTTGAACGCTCTGACGTGGACTCCGGCCTCCCGGAACGGCTTCCAGAACCGGCGACCGGTGGCCCAACAGCCGATCCAATCGTACAGCACCCGGACCTCAACTCCTTCACGGGCTTTCCGTACCAGGGCGTCTCGGAACACTCGGCCGACCCGGTCGTCACGGAGGATGTAGTTCTCGAAGTGGATGTAGCGCTGGGCCTGGTCGATGGCCTTGATCCACGCGTCGAACGTGTCGGGCCCATCGAACTGCAGCCGAATGGCGTTGCCATCCAGCCGTGAGGCCCCGGTGGCTCGCCTCAAGGCCCACTCGGGAAGATGGGTGGAAAGTCCCGCGCGATCGGCGAAATCAGGATTCGACTCGGAAGTATTCACAATGCGTGAATATTTGCCTCAGGATGGAGAAGTGACAACTGCCTCGTCGAAAGGAGGGGTCCACCAGCATCGAGTCCAAGAGTGGGATCGCCACCTCCAGGTCGGGCAGGTGAGGGGGCCCGAACAGACCGGAGTGATCAGGAAAAGCGATACCCCAGGAGCTTGTACAGAAGCTTGGCAACCAGGAAATCGGGAGCCGGCATTCCTGGGATGGGTGCCAACTCGACTACATCCATCGCCAGGACTGTCCGTTCTTCGAACACCCTCCTGAGGAACCGCATGGTCCGGTACCAGTCCCCTCCACCGGGCTCGGGCGTCCCGGTGGAAGGCATCAGGGACGGGTCGAGGAAATCAACATCGAAGGTGAGGTACACCGGATCTCCCAGAGCCGATAGAGCCCTGTCCATCCAAACATCGTCGGCCCACATCTCGTCGGCGTAGATCAAGGTCACGCCCTCCCTCTCTCGGGCGACCTCCACTTCCTCCTCACTGATGCCTCGGATCCCGACGCCGACGAGATCAGCCACATCGAGGATCCTGAACATGGCCGAAGCATGGGAGAAGGGTGTCCCGTCGAAGGTCGCCCGGAGGTCGGCGTGAGCATCCAGTTGGAGGACGCTGATCCGGGCGCCACGGTGCGCCGCCACCGCCCGTATGGCCGGAGCGGAGATGGAGTGCTCACCGCCCAGCATGATCGGAAAACGCCCGTCCAGAGCCCTCAGTAGCTCTCCGTAGGCCTCCTCCAGCTCGCCCATGGCAGGGCCCGGCCCCTCTCTCGTGAGTTCGAGAGCCGGGAAGGTGTGGACCCCAACGGTCGACGGGTTCCGGTGAAGTTCCTGATCCCAGAGTTCCACATATCGGGAGGCGTCCAGGATGGCCGAGGGGCCATTCCGAGTTCCGCCCCCCCAACTGGTCGTGGCTTCATAGGGCACCGGCAGAACGACCGCCCGGGACCGGCCGAAGGCTGACGCCCCCTCATCCAGACCGAGGAATGTGTGGGGAAGCTCCCACGGCAACGAGGGATTCGATCTCAGCGGATCCTCGGTGCGGGAGGATGTACCTGGGTCCGAGGGTGCGCCCCCCCGGCCCTCCACGTCATCAGATCTTCGGTTCGGCATCGGTTACACCACCTCGATGGGGCAGGTCAGCCCGTCGTCGGGCAACTCGGCTCCAGCGTCCTGGCAGGCCCGGCAGAGGCCGTAAATCTCCAGTTTGTGCCGGGTGGCCTTGAACCCGTGGTTGTTCGTGACCCGGATCTGGACCCCCTGGACCTCCCAGCTCTGGAACTCCGTCACCTTCCCGCATTCCAGGCAGATCAGATGGCCATGAACCGGCTCTCGGGAGAGACGGTTTTCATACCGCTTGAACCCCTCACCGAAGTCGTGTTCCACTACCAGGCGGCTCCGGACCAGGAGGTCCAGGGTCCGGTAGATCGTCGCCTTCCCGATCCGGTTCCCGCTCCTCCGAAGCGTGATCTCGATCTCCTCGACCGAGAGGTGCCCTGCAGAGGAGAATACGACCCTGGCGATTGCCTCCCGTTGATGCGTAACGGGGAGCCGGTGGTCCTTGAGATACCTCCGGAACAGCCTGATCGGCGGGGGTGTTTGGGTCATCTCTCTCCCTCGGAGGGAGGCTGCGTCTCCGCACCCCCCCTTTCCTTCACCAGGGCGTCGAGGGTCTCCGGGTTACCCGAAATCTCCACCTCGACGGGATCCCCGAGGGGAAGATCGCTTCGCCGAACGACCCCGTCCATTACTCGTGGAAGGCGATCAGGCGTCGCCTCGCCTTCCACGGTGATTCCCATCTCGAAGTCGCTCCCTTCGCCTGTGAGCTCGGCCGAATACCGGGCCGTGTAGAGGGTGTGCAGCTCGGAGTGGATGGACCGCCCGCTTACCGCAACCAACCCCCACTCCTTCCTGCCTCTCACCAGAGAAGGGAAGATCCAAACCCGATCGATCCGCTCCGCTCCCAGCTTTTCCCGGATCTCCTGCAGCACCCTACCCACCGCTTCCGGCACCGGGGAATCGGCGGAAGCCCGGTGAACGTTCAAGCACCCTCCTCCTTTTCTGCGTTGGCGCGGATCGCCACTCGAGTGGCCTCCAGGACCCGTCCCCTCACACGGTCCATGCGCTCATCGACCATGGCGCCCGCCGCCTTGGCGTGGCCGCCGCCGCCGAACTGCCGGGCCAGGACATTCACGTCTACTTCGCTGTTGGACCGAAAGGAGATCTTCGTGCCACCCTTCGCCGTTTCCCTAAACAGAATCCCGACTTCCACTCCCTCGATCTCCCGGGGGTAGTCCACCAACCCTTCGATGTCATCGGCAGTTGCGGAGAGGGAGGTGAATGCCTGCGTGGGGACGGTCATCCACGCCAGGCTCCCCTCCGGGTCCACTTCCAGCTCGGGGAGCGACGCCTGGAGCAGCCGAAGCTTCCGGACTGGGTATGTCCCGTAAACCTCTCGATAGGCCGCTTCGGGGTCCACCCCAAGATCGAGGAGCTCCGCAACCACGCGATGGACCCGGGGAGAGGTGTTGCTGAACCGGAAGCCCCCCGTGTCCGTCAGGATTGCCACATAAAGCCCCAGGGCCACGCCGGGCGCCCACCCCGAGGCTGAGGTTCGGATGAGGTCGAAGATGAGCTCTCCTGTGGCCGACGCGTCCGGATCCCGGAAGGAAATCCCCGGAATCGGATCGGGGCCGCCAGGGTGGTGGTCGATGACCACCTTCGGAAGGCCTCCCAGCAACTCCGAAACGCTGCCGATCCTGGGTGTCTCCCCCGTGTCCAGGACCATGGCGAGGTCAGACGCACGGGCCAGCTCACGGGCTTTCCTGCTCCGGGGGTCCAGAGACCACCGGGGATCGGGGAGAAGGAAAGAGAAGCTATCGGGGTACTGGGTAGGGTTCACGATCCAGGCTTCTTTCCCCAGGGACCGGAGCCAGGCGGCCACCGCAACCTCACTCCCACTGCCGTCTCCATCGGCGTTGAGGTGGGTGGTGAGGAGGATTCGCTTGGCCTCGGCCACAGCTTCCAGGACTTCCCGGATGGGGCCCTGGCGATGAGAGGGGATCGCGTAGTTCATGAGGGGGGGAAGCTTAGAGGGCAGGTTTTCCTGTCGTCAAGGTCGCGTCAGGCTTTGCCCGGGAGCGCCTTCCGGATCTTCGCCCATGTGGAGGCGAGATGGACCCAGTACGGGGTAGTGGTTCCATACACGTCCCCCTGGGCCAGAGCGGCCAGCAGGGCCTGGGGCTGGTTCTCATGCCAGGGAACCTCGACCCATCCCCCACCGATTTCGCCAATGGAGTGGGCGTCGGACCCCGCACCTCTGAGTTTCCCGTGCTCGCGAGCGAGCGCCTCGGCCGGGGCGTTGAGTCGACCGGGATGGAGCCGGGCGTTGAAGACCTCCACCACGTCCACCAACGGGGCGAGCGCCTGGGCATGCCGCCCTGACCCTCCTTTTCCCCGGGCGAAGGGGTGGGGAAGGTAGACGACCCCTCCATCCTCTCGGATGAGGCGGCTCGCCACCTCGGCAGGTGTTCCCTTTGGAATCTCCTTCCGGATATACAGTCCGATAAGATCGATCCCCTCCTTCGTCCGGACCTCCTCCCCCGGAATCACCATTTCCGGGTATTTTCCGTGCATCTCGAGGGATAGCCCCAGGTGGTTGTGGTCGGTCATGGCCACCCGCTCTAGCCCACGTTCCGATGCTCTCTCCACGATGGCCTCCGGGTCCGACAGGCAGTCCCAGGAGGCGCGCGTGTGAAGGTGAAGATCCACTCGAATCCAGTCCGACATCAGGCTCCCTTCCCAGCCGCCCGGGCTCTGAGAAGGTCCAGGAGAGCAAGGGCCCGCGCTTCCAGTTCGTCCATGGAGCCGGAATTGTGGAGGACGTATGTGGCCTGCTCGAGTTTGTCCCCCGCCGGCATCTGAGCCTCCATGATCCTCCTGGCCTCGTCTTCCCCCAAGCCTTTGGATTCGACCAGGCGCGTCCACCTCTCCTCGTCGGTGGCATGGACGAGGACCGTGGCGTCGAAGTCTCCTTCGAGGCCCAATTCGAACAAGAGCGGGATCTCCGCCGCCACCAGGGGGCTTCCCCTCTCGGCCTCCCGCGCCATCCATTCATCGCGGAGGGCCGCGATTCGGGGGTGTAAGATCTCCTCCAGCCGTCCCCGCAGGGCGGCGTCCCGGAAGACCAGTCGTCGAAGCCCGTCACGATCGAGGGTCCCGTCCGGAAGCAACACTTCTTCTCCAAACGCCTCCGTGATGGCTCTCAACCCGGGGGTCCCGGGCTCCGCGGCCGCCCTCGCCAGGTCGTCGGCCGAGACCACGGGGATCCCCTCCCGGGCCCAGATTCTCGCGAGGGTGCTCTTTCCAGAAGCCACGTTGCCGGTGATGGCAACCTTCATCATGGATCCATCCCTGGAAGGGAAACCGGAACGGGGGTTCTCCCCACTCCCACCTTTGTTGAGATTGGTGGTTGCCGGGAGAACCAGAACCACTGGGAAGCTGGCGCCCGAGAGCCGGTTCGCCAAGATGCAGGCCTCTGGGACGTCGCAGGCCAACCGCCCTGAGTCAACAGCCGGATCCGATATGACATGACCGACCGCAATCCGGAATTCAAGAAAAAGACTTTTGTGGTCTGGGTGGTTCTGGTGGCCGTGGCCGTCACCCTGTATCTGGCGAACCGCGAGACGCTGGACGTGGAGGTGATCCGGGGGTTGGTGGACAAGAACCGCGCGATCGTGATTCCCGTCTATCTCTCCTTTCTCTCTCTCCTGGGTTTGACTTTCATCCCCTCTACCCCTTTTGCGATCGGAGCCGTGCTGCTCTTCTCCCCGGAACTGGCCTACCTCCTGAACCTGGTCGGAATCGTCACTTCTTCGACCATCGTCTACCACTTCGCTCGGTTCCTGGGTCTGAGCACGGTGTTCGAATCCCGGTACCCGGAAAAGACCCGGAAGGTGAGGGGTGCCCTCAAAAGGAAAGAGCTTCCCATCATCGTAGGGTGGAGTTTCTTCCCAGTGGTCCCAACCGACCTCATCATCTATGTGGCCAGCACGCTCAACATCCCTCTCTGGAAATGCCTCTTCGGGGTACTCATCGGAGAGGGTACTCTCAATGCCTTCTACATCTTCTCGGTAGGGCTCGCTTTCTAGGGAAGGTCTGCACAAGTGGGGCGAGCCGGGAGAAAGGGTGAGCGCCAGGGATCGGGGCCGAGGTAGCCCGGGGAGGTGTGGGGGAACCAATGACCAACAAAATGGGGCCCCTCAGCCAGTGAGGAGCCCCGGTTTCGTGTCAGAGACCAGCCTCAGCGCCTTCTACGCTGGCGAGGGATCAGCGCCGTCTCGAGGATGTCGTCGGCGGTGTTGAGCTCCAGATCCGGTCCGTTGGAGATGATCCCCACCGAGTCCGGCCAGATCCTGAGGGAATACCCGCTCCCCCAGGCGTCCTCACTGTCCCCTCCCTGGAAGTTCCTCCCCATCCAAGCCAGAAACTCCTGGCCTGGCTCCGGGAGAGCCTGGCCTTCTCGGTTGATCATCTGGAGCTCCCGGACGATTTGGTCCATCTCCCCCCTCGTCTGCCAGGTCAGGACCGGGTTCATGACGGGCGCCAGGGTATCCAGAACCACCGGCCTTGTCCTCGGGAAGTACAGGGCCGCCCCGAGGCAAAGGAGCAGGAAGAAAATGATTTTACCCAAGGGACATCCTCCAGGGTTCAAGATCGTACTCTACTCGAAGATACAACCGGGGCAACGGACCAAAAAGCTCCACGAGAGGATGGCCGGAGACCAAATCGGGGGGGAGCAACGCTGGGATTGGGGGGTAACCCCCTGGCATTGTCCACCGGAACAGGAGGTCGCGCCGCCGTCCGGCTTGTGATTATCCTCATCGCACACCCGAACCGAATCTCATGGCCACTGTCTCGGATCTCTCCCTGAAAAACCGCCTTTGGTACCACCGATACACCTTCCGCCGAGTGGACCCCCTCCCCTGGGCCGCCCCGGGACCGCCTTTGACCGAGTCCAGGGTCGGGGTTGTGACCTCGGCGGGAGTCCACCTCCCTGTGGATCCCCCTTTCGAGAGGGTCAAAGGGGGAGATTTTTCGTTCCGATGGATCCCTGAGGATGCGGCACCGTCCGAAATGAAGTGCACCCACCCCAGCAGCGCATGGGACCGGTCGGGCGTCGAGGAAGACGCCAACCTGGCGGTTCCCCTCGACCGGCTGAGGGACCTGCAGGACGCAGGGGAGATCGGTGACTTGGCTCCGCGGCACGCTTCCTTTCAGGGGTCTATCACGGCTCCCCTGCGCTTGATTCGACAAACGGCTCCCGAGGTAGCCCAGGGAATGGCGGAAGACGGGGTTGACGTTGTCATCCTCACCCCGGTCTGACCAGCCTGTCATCAGTCCGTGGGACTGATCGCTGCCGCCTTGGAGGACCGTGGGATCCGCACGGTCTGCCTGTCGACAATGGAAGCCATCATGGGAAAGGTCGCCCCCCCAAGGTGGTTGGATGTCCCCTACCCGATGGGTTTTCCCTTGGGCCGCCCCCTCCAGCCCGTGCTCCAGAAGCGTGTCCTCCGGAGCGCGTTTCGGCTGCTGGAAGAACGAGGCCCCGGGCCGATCCGGGGTGAATACGACCCGGAGAATGACCGATGACTCAGCGAGGTGAGCCAAACCGGCTGGTTCGTGAGAAGAGCCCCTACCTCCTTCAGCATGCCCACAACCCGGTGGATTGGCACCCGTGGGGTGAGGAGGCGCTCTCCCTGGCCCAGAGAGAGGACAAGCCCATCCTTCTCTCCATCGGCTACTCTGCCTGTCACTGGTGCCACGTCATGGAGCGGGAGTCGTTCGAAGATGCGGAGATTGCCACGCTCATGAACGCCTCCTTCATCAATGTAAAGGTGGATCGGGAAGAACGGCCGGACCTGGATGGGATCTACATGAAGGCCGTCCAGCTTCTTACCGGCGGAGGCGGATGGCCGTTGACCGCGTTCCTGACTCCCTCCGGGAGAGCCTTCTATGGAGGCACCTACTTCCCACCGGTCCCCCGGCACGGGATGCCTTCCTTTCGTCAGGTTCTGCTCACCGTCGCAGACGCGTACGCGACCAGACGGGAGGAGGTAGAGAGGGGAGCGGGCCAACTTCTGGAAGCCATCCGTGCCGACGGTCGACCGCAGCCCACCCAACCGGGAGACATCCCGGCCGCGGTGCGAGCGTCTACCGCCGAGCCACCCGATTTCAGGACCCTGGCCCACGCCTTCCATTTCCTCCGTGGACGGTTCGACGCCACCCACGGAGGATTCGGACCGGCACCGAAGTTCCCACAACCCACCACCCTCGAGGTTCTACTTCGCTACCACTACCGGACTGGGGAGGAGAAGGCCCTGAACATGGTTCTCCACACCCTCCGGGCCATGGGGAGGGGTGGGTTGAGGGACCACCTCAGTGGAGGGTTCCACCGGTATTCCGTGGACTCCAAGTGGTTGGTTCCCCACTTCGAGAAGATGCTCTACGACAATGGGTTGTTGGCCCGAATCTACCTCCATGGGTACCAACTGACGGGTGATGCCGAGCTGAAAGATGTCGTCACGTCTACCCTGGACTACCTCCTGGAGGATCTGACCGATGCCCAGGGAGGGTTCTACTCGGCACGGGACGCCGATTCCGAGGGAGAGGAGGGGCTCTTCTATCTCTGGACCCCCTCCGAGGTGAAAGGGGTCCTGGGTGCTGAGGCGGGAGCCCTCTTTCAGCGGGTGTATGACGTCACGGACCGCGGAAACTTCGAGGGGCGAAACATCCTGAATCTCCCACGATCTCTCACCGAGGCTGCGGCTGCCGAAGGGATGAACGCGGAGGAGCTGGAGGGATTCCTGCGCTCCGCCCGCGCCTCCTTGAAAGAGGTGCGTAGCCAGCGAGAACCGCCCTTCAGGGATGAGAAAGTGCTCGTGGGATGGAACAGCTTCGTTCTCCGGGCGTTGGCTGAGGCCGGGGCGGTCCTGGGCCGGAAGGACTATCTGCTGGCGGCGACGAGGAATGCCGAGTTCATGCTCACTTCCCTCAAGCATGAGGGCCGACTTCTGAGAGTCTGGAAGGACGGGCCGGGAACGATCCCGGGGTTCCTGGAGGACTACGCGGGGTTTGGGAATGCCCTCCTGACGCTCCACGAAACAACTCTCGACACCCGGTGGCTCGACGAAGCCCGTTGGCTGATTGACCTGATGATGGCCCTCTTCTGGGACGAGGGCGTTGGCCTGGTCTACGACACCCCGAGAGACGGGGAGGAGCTGGTTGTCCGGCCGAGAGACGTCATGGACAATGCCACGCCGGCGGGAAACTCCCTGGCCGTGGAGCTCTTGCTGAGGGGGGGTCATGCCTTTGGAGAGGACGGGTTCCGGGAGGCTGCCGAGCGGATCCTGGCCGCGGAGAGGGAAACGATGAACCGCTTCCCCTCCGCTTTCGGCCGCCTCCTTTCGTCCCTCGATTCGTACCTGGAGCCTCCGGTCGAGGTCGCTCTGATCGGTCCGGCTGGCAGCCCTGAAACCACCGAGCTTCTTGCCCGGGTCCACGAAGTGTACTCCCCCAACCGCGTGATTCTGGGCGGAGAGCCGTCGGCCCTTCCTCCCCTCCCCCTCTTCCAGGGTCGGGAGATGGTGGAGGGGAAGCCGACCGCCTTCGTCTGCCGCAACTTCACTTGCACCCCCCCCATCACCGATCCGGAGGAGCTGGGTCGAGAGGTCAGAGGGGAGTGAAAGGCCCGGGCCCCCTCTGTGGCTGCTCGGCTCGGAGCCCCGCCTCCCACCTGGCCCCGTGGCGCAGGATATGCGGCTCGCCACACTTGTGCAGACCTCCCCTAAGTATTTTCCTTCTTGATCCAGCACACTTCCCGGAAGCATCCTGCAGGCCCTGAGGCGGCCAGGAGAGGACATTGGGGTCAGAAAACCTTCCCGAGGGCTTGGCGCCCGAAGATCTCCTTCGCTTCTACCGAACCATGGTGACCTCCCGGGCTCTCGACGACCGTGAGATCAGTCTCAAGCGACAGAACAAGATCTTTTTCCAGATCTCCGGTGCTGGTCACGAAGGAATCCAGGTGGCCCTGGCCGCTCACCTTCGGCCCGGGCATGACTGGTTCTATCCCTACTATCGGGACCGGGCGCTTGCGTTGGCGTTGGGAGTAACGCCGCTGGACCAACTCCTCCAGGCCGTGGGTGCAGCGGACTGTCCCCAGACGGGCGGGCGCCAGATGCCCGGGCACCCCACGAGCCCAAAGCTCCAGATCACCAGCTCATCCTCCCCAACGGGGACGCAGTTCCTCCAGGCCGTCGGCACGGCCGAGGCCGGACACAGGGCTTCCCTACACGACCCGCTCAAGGACTTCCTGATCAACTTCCGGGAAGACGAGGTCGTGGTTGCCTCATCCGGCGAAGGAACCACCTCGGAGGGGGAGTTCTGGGAGGCCTTGAACACGGCCTGCAACCTGAAGCTCCCTGTACTCTTCCTCATCCAAGACAACGGCTACGCCATCTCGGTGCCCGTCGAAGTGCAAACGGCTGGAGGGAGTATTTCCACGCTTGTCTCGAGTTTTCCGGACCTCCTCGTTCGGGAGTGCGACGGCACCGATTTGCTGGAGGCCTTCGAAGCTGGAAGAGAGACGGTAGAGTACGTCCGGAAGCGGAAGGGTCCGGCCCTCCTGCACGGCCACGTAACCCG
>JBDHCH010000055.1:0-18955 GCA_039592115.1 Gemmatimonadota bacterium
TGACCGTGGGGAAGGGTTCTGCGTGTTCAACGACGTGGCCGTGGCGACCCGCCTTCTCCAGGGAGAGGGGGAAGCTGGCCGAGTCGCCATCCTGGACCTGGACGTTCACCAGGGTAACGGGACCGCTGCCATATTCGCCGGGGACCCTTCGGTCTTCACCCTCTCCGTCCATGGCGCCAACAACTTCCCCTTCCGGAAGGAGGAAAGCGACCTGGACCTGGAGCTCCCTGACGATACCGGGGACGGCCCTTACCTGGAACAGGTCCGTAAGGGCGTCGCCCAGGCGCTGGAAGCCTCCGCACCAGACCTGGTCTTCTTCGTTGCCGGAGCCGATCCATTCTCGGGAGACCGGTTGGGCAGGCTACAGGTCTCCAAGGAAGCGTTGCAGGCCCGGGATGGGATCGTCTTCGAGGAATGCAGATCCGCCTCAGTACCGGTGGCCGTGGTCATGGGCGGAGGCTATGCTCCCCGTATCGAAGACACCGTGGACATCCACTTCGCCACCGTGATGGCCGCCGCCGCCTTCCGAAAGACGCCGGGGCCACAGATCTGAACACCGCCGAGGGACACCTCATGCCGAGTGCCGCGCTGAGCCGACTGGACTCCCTTCCCAGGAAACCCCTGGCGTTCCTTCCCACTCCCCTCCTCCCCGCCCCGTCTCTTCAGGAGGCGCTGGGTCGTGACGCACCCCCCATCCTGATGAAGATGGATGACTGGACGGGATTCGCGCTGGGTGGAAACAAGGTCCGGAAGCTCGAGTTCTACCTTGGAGGGGAACACGCCAAGGCCGACGCCCTCATCACCTGCGGCGGTCCCCAGTCCAATCACTGTCGAGTTACGGCCGCCACAGCGGCTCAGCTGGGGATGGAGTGCATCCTGGTCGTCAACGGCCGTCCGCCCGAGCCGCCCACCGGGAATGCCCTCCTCATGAAGATCTTCGGAGCCGAGGTCCGAGCAGTCGATGGGCGAGACGACCGGGCCCCGGCCATGCAGGAGGTGGCACGGGAGTTGGCCGCGACTGGAAAGAAGGCTGTGGTCATCCCCCTCGGCGCCTCCACCCCCCTGGGAGCTCTGGGCTACGTTCGAGCTGCCGTCGAGATAGACCGCCAGATGACCGAACGCGGCGGGTGGCCCTCCGGAAAGACCTGGATATTCATTTCCAGCTCCTCCTGTGGCACCCTGGCGGGTCTGGCGCTGGGGTTCTCCATCCTCGGCAGGGATAATGTCACGCTCGTGGGAGTGAGCCCCGACGTCTCCGAGGAGGAGATTCATGCGGTCAGCACCGAGATCGCTCTGGGCGCCGCGGATCTGTTGGGATGGAACGGTGGTCTGATCCCTGACCTCGTGATCGCGGACGAGGGGTTCATCGGTGAGGGCTACGGAATTCCCAACCAGGCATCCAGGGAGGCCACCACGTTCTTCGGCCGGAATGCAGGCGTGGTTCTGGACCCCGTCTACACGTCCAAGGCCGGGGCCGGTTTCCTCCACTGGATTCGGGCCGGGAAGATCCCTCGAGGAGACACGGCCCTCTTCTGGCACACCGGGGGAGCCCCAGCGCTCTTCACATAGAGGCGTGTCGCTGGAAACACCCTTCACCCCGACCTATGTTGGGGGATTCTCCATATCCTGGGCGGGCCCGCCGGGTCTCTTCCCGCCCTAGGCCCACCTCCAAGGAGGTTATCATGCGGTCCACGTTCTCCCTTTTGGTCGGGGGAGTCATGCTCCTCTTCGCCACGGTGGTCTCGGCGCCGGCTGTCCAGGCCCAGGACAACACCGTCACCCTCGAGATGTATCTGGACATGGAGTCGGTCTCGAATCCCCAGATCTCTCCCGACGGCCGTCATATCATCTTCACCCGAGGGGGCATCGACGCGGTGAACGACCGCCGGTACTCCTCCATCTGGATCATGGATGCCGACGGGACCCGGAAGCGGTTCCTTACGGATGGATCTTCCCCCACCTGGTCTCCCGACGGCACCCGCATCGCCTACACGGCCTCGGGGGAGCCACGGGGCAGTCAAATCTTCGTTCGGTGGATGGATGCGGAGGGTGCGACCACCCAGATCACACGGGTCGAGCGCGGCCCCGGGAGCCTTAGGTGGTCTCCAGACGGCACCCAGATCGCCTTCACCATGTCGGTGGAGGACGCGGAGCCATGGACCGTGAAGCTCCCGCCCAGGCCGGAAGGGGCCGAGTGGACCCCTGGGCCGAAGATCGTCACCCGACTGGATTACCGGGCGGATCGCAGGGGCTTCGTGGATACGAGCCACTCCCACATCTTCGTGGTCCCGGCGGACGGGGGTACTCCCCGGCGACTCACCGACGGGGAGTGGGACCATTCCGGTCCGGAATGGATGCCCAACGGCACGGAGATCCTCTTCACCTCACTCCGAGAGGAGGAGTCGGATTGGATGTGGCGGGAATCGGAGATCTATGCCGTGAACGTGACGACGGGCTCCATCCGCCAACTCACCACCCGGCAGGGCCCGGACGGGGGACCGATTCCCTCCCCCGACGGCGGGCTCATCGCCTACCAGGGACAGGACTTCTCGAGGGACACCTACGTGGAGAACGGCCTGTATGTCATGAATGCCGATGGCTCCAACCCCCGCCGCATTGCAGGTGAGTTGGGGCGTTCCCTGTCCAATCTGGTTTGGGCGTCGGACGGGAACGGGCTCTACTTCAACGCCAGCATGAAGGGGACCCGGAACGTCTGGTTCGCTCCCGTCGAGGGTGAGCCTCGAGCTATCACGGAGGGGAATCACATGCTCTCCTTCTCGTCCATGGACGGGAACGGAAACTTCGCTGCCACCGTCTCCAGCTACCACGAGCCGGGAGACATCTGGACCTTCAATCTCCGGAACCCGGCCCGGATGCACCGCCTCACCGGGGTGAACGAGGACATCCTGGCGGGCGTGAAGATGGGAGAGGTTGAGGAGATCTGGTACGAGTCCACCGGCGGCCTGGACATCCAGGGTTGGGTCATCAAGCCCCCGGACTTCGACCCGTCCAGGAAGTACCCCCTTATCCTGGTCATCCATGGGGGGCCTCACGGGATGTACGGCGTAGGCTTCAACCACCGCTGGCAACATCATGCGGCGGAAGGGTACCTGGTGCTCTACACCAACCCCCGAGGAAGCGCGGGGTATGGAAGCGCGTTCGGAAACGAGATCAACAACGCCTACCCGGACAAGGACTTCGACGACCTGATGAATGGGGTGGACGAGGTCATCGCCCTAGGGTACGTGGACGATGACAACCTCTTCGTCTACGGGGGCTCGGGAGGAGGGGTCCTCACGGCCTGGATCGTGGGCCATACGGACCGGTTCGCGGCCGCTTCGTCCAACTACCCCGTCATCGACTGGATCTCCTTCGTAGGCACGACCGACGGCCCAGGCTGGTACCGGAACTTCGAGAAGTTCCCATGGGAGGATCCCTCGGAGCACCTCCGCCGCTCCCCGCTCATGTACGCCGGAAACGTCACGACGCCCACGATGCTGATGACGGGAGAGCTGGACCTACGGACGCCCATCCCCCAGACCGAGGAGTTCTACGCGGCCCTGAAGATCCAGAAGGTCCCCACGGTGATGCTCCGCTTCAAGGGCGAGTACCACGGGACCTCATCCAACCCGTCCAACTACATGCGGAGCCAGCTCTACATCCACAGCTGGTTCGAGAAGTGGAAGAAGGAGTAGGACAACGGCTCGGGGGGTCGGTCGGTGGGCCGGCCCCCCACTCCCATTCTCATCCGCGATGGAGAACACTCCAATGAGGTCCGCTCAGCCTTCTCCCAAGCCCCCTCTCACGGCAAGGCCGCACCTCTTCCTCCTCTTCCTTCTCCTCCTCCCCCACCCATCAACGGACCTTCTCTTCGCCCAGGAGACGGACCCTCGCATCACAGCGGTAGAAAACGGCCTGGCCGGGGCTATCCGGGTGCAGGGCGAGGAGCCCCAGCGGTTCTCCATTCTGGACCGGATGGCCCATCACAACGTCCCCGGGATCAGTATCGCGGTCCTGGACGAGGGTGAGATCGCCTGGGCGAAGGGGTACGGGGTGAGGGACGTGGAGACAGGGGAGGCGGTGACGACCGAAACCCTCTTCCAGGCTGCCTCCATCAGCAAACCGGTGGCGGCCGTTGCGGCCCTCCGTTTGGTGGAAGAGGGCCTGCTGGACCTGGACGCCCCCGTGAACAATTTCCTGACCAGCTGGAAGATCCCGGAAAACCACTTCACCCGCGACACCCCCGTCACGCTGCGGCATCTCCTGACCCACACCGGGGGCCTCACGGTGCACGGCTTTCCCGGGTATGCGCTGGACGCTGAGCTCGCCACACCCCTGGAAGTCCTGGACGGGTCTGATCCGGCCAACACCGATCCCATCCGGGTGGACACCGTCCCGGGGAGCCTCTGGAGGTACTCGGGCGGCGGGTACACCATCATGCAGCAGCTCATGGAGGACGTCACCGGAACGCCGTTCCCCCAGGTGCTCCGGGAGAAGGTTCTGGATCCCGTGGGGATGGAGCTCAGCAGCTACGAGCAACCCTTGCCCCCTGCCCGGGCCCGGTATGCGGCTTCATCACACCTTTCCGACGGGACCGGGGGCGACGGGAAGTGGCACCTCTATCCGGAGATGGCAGCAGCGGGCCTCTGGACCAATCCCACGGAGCTGGCCCGCCTCGCCATCGAGCTTCGAGCCGCCTACCACAGCAGGCGAGGCCGGGTGCTCTCCCCGGACATGACCAACGCCATGCTCACCGCCGGACTCGGGGGCTGGGGGCTGGGGTTCACCATCCAGGGCGAAGGAGAGGAGGCCCGGTTCAGCCATGGCGGCTCCAACTACGGCTTCAAGGCCCGGTTCCTGGCTTTCATGGAGGAAGGAAGGGGCATCTTCGTGATGACCAACGGGGACCGGGGATCGGCGCTGGCGCAGGAGGTTACCCTGGCTGTAGCCGAGGCGTACGGATGGCCTGTCCCTCGGCCCCAGGAGGTGATCCTGGCCGACGTCCCGGAATCCATCCTTCAAGAAATCGCCGGGCCCTATCGGATCGAGGGCCAGGAGTTGGACCTGACGGTGACGGTAGTGGATGGCCACCTGAAGGTGGAGGTCCCGGAGGCGGACGTGGTGAAGTTCTTCCACCCCACGGCCGAGAATTTCTTCATCGACCTCTCGGACGGAGAGCGGATCCGTGTCGACCGGGACGAGGCTGGGAGGGTGACAGCCCTGCAGGTCCTGGGGGGACCCAGAATCGTGCGCGTCGGAGGCTGAAGGCTAGAGCCCCAGCGCCTCCAGGTTCAGCTTCCCGTCCTTCACAGGCGGACACCAGAAGTAACCCCCGGTGACAGGCCGGGAGAAGCGGAAGATCGAGTCCACCGTGCCGTCCTCGAGGCCCGACATCCGGGTGAGCTGGGCCTCGTAGGAATCGAGTGTAGCCCCGAATGCCGTGAAGACGAGACCCTCGGAAGAGGCGTCGGCCCAGGGCATGGACCGACGAACCACGAAGGCTTCGGGCTCGAATTCCTCCTGCGCCGTCCGCTTCACGTGGGCCGAGTCCGGAGCATCCTCCAATTCCTCGTTGTCGCTCCGCCGCCGTCCGATGACGTTGTCCCGCTCCTCTTGGGACATCTTGTCGAAGATGGCGAGCTCGTGGACCCATTTCTGGGCGGCGACGAAGGACGAACCATCCATCCCGGGACCCGACCCCTGGACCAGAGCCGCCGCCACAGCCTCGGCTCCATCGGGGTTCTCCGTCCCGTCCTCATAGCCGCTGAGATCCCGGCCCATTCCCTCGGGCGTTTCGTCGTGTTTGAACCCGTCCACCACCTCATCCAGCCGGAACACCGAGGCGACCAGCCGGTTCAGCTCGTTCGCCAGGTGCACCAGCTTCCCCCGGTCTCCACCCCTCAGCCAGATCCAGAGAGCCCCCTGGGTGGCCGGAATGTCCACACCGGGCCCCACCAGGGTGGGAAACGGCCTGAGGCCCTCCACCGCCTTCCCGAGGGCAGACACCACCGATTTCCCCAACCCCACCACCATTTCCTCCCCGATTCCTCGATCCCGAAGGGCTTCCAGGGCTGGCACCGGATCAGCCCCGGGGACAAGACCGAAGGTCATGTATCGACACCCCTGGGGAACGTCAAGGAGAATACCCGGCTGCGCAGAGTCCATCGGAAACTCCTGCTCTCTATTGGAACGTTGGGAGGCCAAGCCTCCTACACATCCACCTCCACCTGCAAGCCCCGTTCCTCCAGGGCCTCGATGATCTCCGATACGTGTTCCCGGCCCCGGGTCTCCAGCCGGAGGACGATCTCCACGTCTCCCACGGAGATATCGGCGAAGCCACGCCTATGGTGGATATCCAGAACGTTGGCACCCATCCCTGCCACGAGCTGGGTGAGGCTGGAGAGGGAGCCCGGCCGGTCCTTCACTTTCACCAGGAGGTGCGCTAGGCGGCCATCCCCCACCAGGCCCCGCTCGATGATCCGGGAGATCATGTTCACATCGATGTTCCCGCCACAGAGGATCCCCACCACCGTCTCGCCCTCCGAAACGGAGATCTTCCCGGTCATCAGAGCCGCCAGGGGCACCGCCCCGGCCCCTTCCACGACCGTCTTCTCCCGTTCCAGGAGCCGAAGCACCGCAGTGGCGATCTCTTCCTCCTCCACGGTGACGATGTCATCCACATATCTCTGGATGATTGGGAATGTCCGCTCTCCGACCTGCTTGACGGCGATCCCGTCCGCGAGGGTTTCGGCGCTCTCGATGCCCACGACACGTCCGGCCCTCCGGGAGGTGAGAGCCGATGCGGCGGTCGCGGCCTCCACGCCGACGACGCGGACCGAAGGCTTCAAGGTCTTCACCGCCACGGCGATTCCCGAGATGATCCCCCCGCCGCCGATGGGGACCACCACCGTCTTCAGCTCCTCGGCTTGCTCGATCAACTCCAGCCCGATGGTTCCCTGCCCAGCGATCACCTCGTCGTCATCGAAGGCATGGACCAGGGTCATCCCGTCCTCTTCGACCATCCGATAGACCTCTTCGAGCCCATCGGACAGCGTGGCCCCGGTCTGGATCACCCTGGCGCCAAACCGTTTGGTGTTGGACACCTTGATAAGGGGAGTGAACTCGGGCATCACCACCGTGGCGCAGACCCCCAGGCGGGAGGCGTGGTACGCCACGGCCTGAGCATGGTTTCCGGCGCTGGCCGTTACGACACCCCGGGCTCGTTCCTCCGGAGAGAGGCACGAGAGCTTATTCAGGGCGCCCCGATCCTTGAAGGACCCCGTCCTCTGGAGGTTCTCGAATTTGAAGTGAAGGTTCCCGGGAACCAGATCCTGAAAGGCCTGGGTCGGTTTACAGGGGGTGTCCACTACCCCACCCCTCAACCGCTCCCGGGCGGCATGGATGTCGGAAAGCTGGATCATGCGGCGCGGGCCTTACCCCTTCTTCTTGTAGACCCCCAGCCGAAGGGGAGGCTCGATGCGCCAGTAGAAGTAGAGACGGTTCTCGCCATCCACCACCACATTCTTCTTCTTATCCCGGGTCTTCGGGTAGTCCGCCCCCTCCCGACTTTCCACCACCAGCACCTCATCCTGGGCCAAGGATGCCACCGCCTCTTGGACGCTCGATTCCAGAGCGTTCAGAAGCTCCTCCTCGGCGTGGTCGTGAACGTCTCCCTCCGTTTCCGGTGAGAAAGCTCGCTCACCAGTCTTCTCATAACTGGAATCGAACTCTTCCGTGGGGATCGAGAAGACGCGATCCCTTCGAAAAGCGATCTCCGTCAACGCACGGGAGTTGAAGTTGGTCTCGACACTTTGGTAGGACGTCCCGTACTGCTTCAGGATCATGGCGTCAGACTCCTGGAAGGCGATAGGTCGATGAATGGTTCGGACGAGTAGAGGCCCTCATCCCCTGGGGCATCTGCTCCAGTTACCCTTTTCCGAGATTCAGGATCTTCTCCAGCTCCTCGGGGCTGAGCTTCTCGCTCAGCTTGGATCCCATTCCATGGGGAGACCGTGAGCTCGCTCCTCGTTTGGCAGCGGCTCGATCCTCCCGGATCGGGGTTCCGGCATAATCGTAGTCGGGCAAGTGGACCCGTTCCAGGGTCCGACCCAGATGGTACTCCAGGGTCTTCATGGCCCCCAGGTCCGCCGCCGTGAGGAAGGTGACGGCTGTGCCGGTGGCACCGGCTCGGGCAGTGCGCCCGATGCGGTGGATGTAGTCCTCGGGGTCCAGGGGGACGTTGTAGTTCACCACATGGGTAATCCCGTCCACATCAAGTCCCCGCTGGGCGATGTCCGTAGCCACGAGAACGCGGGTTTTCCCCTGGGCGAATCGCTCCAACGCCTGAGTTCGGTGCCGCATCTGCCGGTCCGAGTGCATGGCGTCGGCACGTACTCCGGCTTGCTCCAGCCGGGTCCTCAGGGCGTCCGCCCCGGCCTTGGTTCGGCAAAACACCAGCACCTGGGTCCAGTCGCTCTCTTCCAGGAGCTTCAACAGAAGATCCGGCTTCTTTTCGGGCTTAACCGAGTACACCAGTTCGGTGATCCCCTCAGCCGTGGTCCCCGACGGAGCGGCTTCGAGCCACACCGCATCTTTGGTGAGTTGTAGAGCGAGCGCATGCACGCCGTTGGGCATGGTCGCGGAAAACAGCATCACCTGGGGTTTTCCCTTGATCCCCCGACGAATGTCTTCGATCTGAGGTCGGAAGCCCATGTCGAGCATCCGATCCGCTTCGTCCAGGACCAGGGTCTTCAGGTTCGAGAGATCGACTCGACGTTTCCCCATATGGTCGATGAAACGCCCTGGAGTAGCCACGATGATCTCGTAGCCCTCGCTCAGGGCCTTCTCTTGTGGGCCGTAGGCCACGCCGCCCACAATGAAATCCACCCGCAGGGAGGTTCCCTTCGAAAGAGCTTCCGTGTCCTCAGCGACCTGCTGGGCCAGCTCTCTGGTAGGACACAGAACGAGGACCTGAAGCCCCCTACCCGCGTGGATCTTCTCGAGGCAGGGGATCATGAACGCCCCTGTCTTCCCGGTCCCAGTCTGAGCCACTCCCACCACGTCTTTGCCCTCCACGGAAGGGGGGATGGCCTTCCATTGGATCGGGGTGGGCTCGGTCCAGCCCAGCGCTTCGACGGCCGCCAACCGGGCCTCGGACAGGGCAAGCTCCCTGAACAACTCCACCTTCGACAAACTGCGCCTCCACTGACGTCTGGGCTCCCGAGCGGACCTCGGGAGTTGATTAACCATTTAATCTAAGCGTTTTTCGGCAATTCGACGAAGAACTATGCCCCGGGGGACCGCGCCCACTTCTTCAACACCCTCCAAGGTGTAAATTCCCAGGGGCCTGGAGCCGAACGTCGCCGCCAAGAGGAGGCATCATGAGTCGACCGTGGGTTCACACTCTGGTAACCTGCCTGGTGTTGGTCAGTTACGGACTGCCTTCCCATCTCGGTGCACAGAACACGGAGGCGTCGGGAAACGGCGAACCCATCGTTCTCGGTCAGCGGTTCCACCTTCCGTCGTCCGTTTTGGACGAAGAGCGTCCGCTGCTCGTCTTCACCCCACCCGGGTACGAACAGTCACCGGAAGGTCTCCCGGTTCTCTATCTCCTCGACGGGGATGGTCATTTCCACCACGCCTCGGGAGTGGCACAGTTCCTCGCCTCCAATCTGCGAATGCCTGCCATGATCGTGGTGGGCATCCCCAACGTTTCCCAGGATGGACGGACTCGTGACCTGACGCCTCCGCTGACCGTTCCCGACACGGCCGACCGGTTCCCTACCGCCGGAGGAGGAAGCGACTTCCTGAGATTCTTGACGGAAGAGGTACAGCCCTGGGTCGAAGGCCGGTATCGGACCCAGCCTTTCCGAGTCCTCGTCGGGCACTCGTTCGGAGGGCTTTTCATCACTCAGGTGCTCATGGAAGATCCTGACGCCTTCGAGGCCTACGTTTCCATCAGCCCCAGCCTCTGGTGGGACGAAGGGAAGTTCGTGGCCCAGGCTGCGTCCATCTTCGAAGATCACCCGGACTTGAGTGGCTGGTTGCACCTGACCATGGGCAACGAGGGAGGGGAGATGCTCGCGGGAGCCTGGTCCTTGGCCAGCATCCTTGAAACGAAAGCACCGGATTCCTTCCGGTGGAGGTGGTCGCACATGCCCGAGGAGGACCACGGTTCCGTCCCCCACCGGAGCCTCTACGATGGCCTCGAGTGGATCTTCCAAGGATGGAATCTGCCCGACGCGTTCGAGTTGGCGATGGCTGAGGGGGGGGCGGGATGGTCCGAAATCAACGAGCATTATTCCGAGCTCAGTGAAAGATTCGGATTCACGGTCCGCGCCCCCGAGCAGATGGTCAATCAGGTAGGATACATCCTCCTGAGGGAGGAGCGACTCGATGATGCTATACGCGCCTTCGAAATGAACGCCGATCTCTACCCGAGCTCAGCGAACGTGTTCGACTCCCTCGGTGACGCCTACGAGGCCGCCTGCAGATGGGAAGAGGCAAGAGAGAGCTTCGCTACCGCGTACCGGATGGGCTCGGAGGGCTCCAACCCCAACGCTGAGACGTACAAGGCCAACCTGGACAGATTGACAGCAAAGATCGAGTCGGGTCAGAAATGCGTGGTGGGCGGCTCTCTGCTGGGAACCGATTGATCCGCGCACGCATCCTGAACACCTCATAACCGCCCTGGATCGTATTCCATGCCCCACGACATCTCCGTCCTCATGGTTTGCCTCGGTAACATCTGCCGATCCCCGATGGCTGAAGGAGTGTTCAAGCATCTCCTGGAGGAGGAAGGGTTGGATGACCGGATCCGGGTGGATTCCGCTGGAACCGGAAGCTGGCACGTGGGGGAGTCACCGGATGTTCGATCCGTGAGGATCTCCGCTAGCCACGGGGTCACCCTTTCGGGAACGGCCCGGCAAGTCCGGCCCGAAGACTTCGACCGGTTCGACTATGTCATCGCCATGGACGAGTCGAATCTGGACAACCTTGAACGCTTCCGAGAAGGCGTGGGGGGCGATACAGCCCTCTACCTCTTGCGGGAGTTCGATCCCGAGGGCGGACCGGGAGCCGAGGTGCCAGATCCTTATTACGGCGGTCCCATGGGATTCGAGAATGTCTTCCGGATGGTGGAGCGATCCTGCAGAGGACTTCTCACTCACATCCTCGAGGAGAACCCCTAGGTCTCAAGACCGGCAACCAGCCGCCCGCCCCGAGGTGTATCAGGCGTCCATGAATCCGAGAAGCCCGCAGGTCACCGATTCGCCATGACCGTCCCACCATCCCTTGTCTCCTCGGTTGAGTCCGTGTTGGAAGAGCGGGCGGGTCATCCGGTCCGCATCAGGAGCTCCTCGTTGCTGGGCGGAGGGTGTATCAACCCATCCGCACGCTTGGAGACGGAGAAGGGCGAAGCATTCTTCCTGAAATGGAATCACTCGGCAGACCCCGAGATGTTCCCGGCGGAGGCCGATGGTCTCCGGGCTCTGAACGACCCTGGAGCGCTCCGGGTTCCTGAGGTCATCGGGTGGGGCGGTGACAGTACCTCCGCAAATCCCGGTTGGCTTCTCCTGGAGTTCGTGCCCCGGGGAGCCCCCGTACGAGCATACGGGCACCTCATGGGTGAAGGCCTGGCTCGGCTCCACTCTTCAGGTGGCGACGACCCCGCCACCTCCTCAGTCAGGCCTCAGCAGGTGTCGCCGCCGGCCACGGCCACGGCTCCTGACCCGGGTCTCTCCTTCGGATGGCACCGGGAAAACTTCATCGGCTCACTCCCCCAGGCGAACCGGACGAGGCGGCGGTGGGGTGAGTTCTGGAGGGACCTGCGGATCGAGCCTCAGTTCCGCCTATCTCGGGAGCTGGGGTACTTCGAGGGGAAGAGGGGTGAGGAGATAGAGATCCTCCTCGACCGGATGGAGGCGATTCTCCCGCCCGAAGCGGGGCACGGCCCTGCACTACTCCACGGGGATCTCTGGAGCGGCAACTACTTCCCGGACGCCTCAGGCGCCCCCGTCCTCATCGATCCGGCCACTTATCGGGGCGAGGGAGAAGTGGACCTGGCCATGATGGAGCTGTTCGGGAGCTTCCCCACCGGTTTTCTGGATGGGTATGGAGCGGTTCGCCCGATCCCGCCCGAATACGAGGCCTACCGAAGAGACCTCTACCAGCTCTACTACCTGCTGGTGCACGTGAACCTGTTCGGCGGCGGATACGTGGGTGGCAGTCTCTCCGCCGCACGAAGGGTGTTGTCGGTTACCTGAGTACTCTCCGCGGTTCGTTCTCAGCCCTTCTGGCTGTCGACGATCCGGGCCAACCGTCGAATGCCCTCCTCGAGGAGCTCATCGGACGTGGCATAGCTCATCCTCACATACCGGTCGTCCCCGAAAGCCACGCCGGGCACCAGAGCGATCTCGGCTTCTTCCAGAAGCCAGGTACACACCGCAGCCGAATCTTTCATCTCACTGGAGAAGAGAGAGTCCACTTTGAAGTAGAGGTAGAAAGCCCCTTCAGGATTCACATAAGAGAAGTCCGGAAGAAGCTCGTCCAGCAGCCTCTTGGCCAGGTCCCGGCGCCGCTTGAAGGCTTCCACCATCCGGCCGACCTCCTCCAGAGATCGATCCCAATCGGCGTAGGCGGCCAGGGCTGCCTGCTGGGCCGGAGCCGAGGGGTTCGAAGTCATGTGGCTCTGGAGATCAGCCATCTTCTTCGCCACGGCGGGATCGGAGTAGGTGTACCCGATCCGCCAACCCGTCATGGCGAAGGCCTTCGAGGCACCGTCCACGATGACGAAGTTCCCCAGCGACTCCTCCGGAAGATCCAGTATGCTGGGGGCCGGCCCCTCACCCTTGAAGTTGATGAGGCGGTAGATTTCGTCCGAGATGATCCATACGTCCCGCTCCTTGGCCCATTCCGCGACGGCCTTGAGCTCCTCCAAGGAGTACACTCCCCCAGAGGGGTTGGAGGGGGAGCAGAGGATCAAGCCTCTGGCCTTATGGCTATACGCCGCCTGCAGGTCGGCAGGAGTCATTCGAAAATCCAGCGCCGCCGCGCCCCGGACCGTCACCGGCTCCGCCCGGGCAAGCGTGACGATCTCCGGGTAGGACGTCCAGTACGGCACCGGGATCAGGATTCGATCTCCCGGGCCGAAAAGAGCGAATATCGCGTTGAAAAGTGAGTGTTTCGCTCCATTGTTCACCACGATGGACGCAGGATCCACCTCTCTTCCGAGCCGAGCTGAATAGGTGTCCGCGATCGCCTTCCTGAGAGCCGGGGTCCCGGGTGTGGGTGTGTACCGGGTGTGCCCATCCTTGATTCCCTGGATCCCGGCTTCGGAGATGAACGCCGGCGTATCGAAATCCGGTTGGCCAGCGCTGAGGTCGATGACGTCCCTCCCCTCGGCCTTCAGCTTCTTGGCAAGCGTGCTGACCGCGATGGTCGCCGAGGGTTGAAGCCGTTCGATGTTCTGTGAGAATTCCATGCTTTTCCCCGTTTTCCCATCCCTCGAAGGATGGGGCCGCCTCCACGAGGGAGGCTTCGCGTTCGTGCCGGAACCAATCAATATTGGGGACTGGCCACGCCGCTTCAATCCCCACCGCCCCACCCAGGTCCCTCTCCCTATGTTGCCACGTCCGGAATGGCGAATCAGATTCGGGCCACAATGAATGCCGAAAGCCCTCTTTTCTTTTTCTACGACTACGTGGATCCGGCCTCGTTCGTCCTGGCGCTTCGCCTGGAATCAGAGGCGATGGACACGAAGGCCCATCTCCAGCTGCGGCCCTTCGAGGTCAACCCACCACCCCACTCCCTACTCGACCCGACCGAGGGCGATTGGCACGATCACTGGAGCCGGGCAATGGAGGACGCGAGGGACGTCGGTGTGGAGCTGTCTCGGCCTTGGATCGTCCCGTGGAGCAGGAAGGCTCACGAGTTGGCCCGGCATGCTGAAGACCATGACCGTTTCCTGGAAATCCACAATGCACTCTTTCGGGCTTACCTTATCGAAGGCAAGGATATCGGACGCGTCGACGTGCTGGTAGCTCTGGCCCGGGAGAGCGGCCTCGATCCGTTCACTACCAAAGCGGCCCTTGATGTGGATGCCCACACGGATGAGATCGAGGGGATGCGAGGGGACGGACTCGAGCGGGGGGTCGTGCGGCCCCCTGCCCTCCGATCAGGAAGTAGGGTGTTGAATGGGTGTCCGGATACCCAGGAGCTGAGGCGTTTTCTGGCCGTGGTGGCCGAAAGTAACGAACCCTGAGACGGTAGAGCGAACATGGCTGGTTATCAAAGAAAAACCGCCTTATCCCCGGCGGAGGTGTTCAGGAGAGCCGATGAGATCATCCCGGCCCGGGTCGGGTTGAGTCGGTCCCAGAGCTCGGGACACGACGCCACATACTCCGGTGAGGAGGGAACTGTCACCCTGTCGGCCCATCCCCACGGGTATTACACGGAGGTCGTCGCCTCGACGGACCGCCTTCGAACCTCACGGCTGGACTACGAGATCCAGATCTTCTTGAATCATCTCCCGTATGAACCCGGAGATGAATCGAACCCTGAAGCCGGCTGAGACGGCTGCCCCAACCGGGACCGATTATGGTATTCTTCGACGAACTGGGCGTCAGCCCGGAGTTGGTGGAAGCTCTGGCAGCAGAAGGGATTGAGAGGCCCTCGGACTTTCAGGAATCCGCCATCCCGGTCCTACTTCGGGGCAACTCCCTCATGGCCCAGGCCGGCCCCGGGGCCGGCACCTTGGTCGCCTATGGGATCCCCCTCCTTCAGTCCGTGGACCCGGGAGTGAATGCACCTGGGGCCCTTGTCCTTACACCGACCCCCCAGGTTGCCCTCCGCCTGGCCCAATCCCTCTCCCGCCTGGCCCAAGCAACCGGGCACAAGGTGGCGGCTCTGGGATCGCCTTGGGCTCTGCCCACGTTAGCGTCCATACTCTTCGCTACCCCGGAACACGTTCTCAGAGAAATCCGCAGGTCCGAGATCTCCGCCGATCTGGTGGGGAGCCTGGTCGTGGACGGGTTCGGGGTCCTGGGGGGGGCGGGGCTCGAGGCCCTGGAAACCCTCGTCGAGTTCATCCCGAAGGATTGCCAGAAGATCATTCTGGGACAGCCTCTCCCCAAAGAAGCTGACGAGTTCGGCAGGGCTCACCTACACAAAGCGGTTCACATTCCCCCCAAGGCAGCGGACGCCGACAGCAGGGACACCACGCCTCAGAGAGGCGACGTCGCCTATCGGATCACCGGGGATACGAAAGAGGCCGAAATCCTGCAGGTTGTCTCGGGCGCCCTGGACGCCGGCGCACACCATGTCCTCATCTTCTGTCACTCCGATGATCAGGCCGCCGACACCGGGGATTTCCTTGCCTTGCACGGCTACCTGGCCGGGGCACCCGGTGAGGGAAGTCTCCCTGTCTGGCTGGGGGTGGAGGAGCTGGAGGCGCGGAAGATCGTGGACGCTTGGCCCCAGTCGGCTCGCGTCGTCACCGTGAGTCTCGACGTTCCCGCCGGTCCCGACTCCCTGGATCGGCGGCATGGTGGCCAAGAAACCGGGACCGTCCTCGTCCGCTCTCGTGAGCTCCTCCACCTTCGGGACCTCGCTCGCCGTACCGGATACCGGCTCATTCCCGCCAAGGACCCGATTTCCACCCGGGTTTCAGGAGAGCTGGACGGCATGCTCCGCCTCCTCGAAAGAGCCCTCAAGGAAGAGGATCTGGGCCCATACTTTCTGGCGCTGGAACCCCTCTTCCAGGACCACGCACCCGGTGAAGTCGCAGCAGCGGCTGTGGCCCTCCTGAGGAAGAAACAAGCCTCGGCGAAGCCGGGTGCCGGTGATGTGGCAACGTCGCAGGGGGATTCGAAGGCCACCGGCCCGGCGCCGAAGACCTGGGTCCGCCTCTTCGTGGGGGTTGGGGAGAAGGAGGACATCGGACCTGGGGATCTCCTGGGAGCCATCGCAGGGGAGGCCGGTGTCGAAGGTTCTCAGGTCGGGAAGATCGAGATCCGGGAGACCTTTTCCCTGGTAGAGGTCATCGCAGAAGTTGCAGACAAGGTCATCCGCGGACTGAACGGCACCACGATCCGGGGGCGGAGCGTCCGGTGCGATTATGACCGGGGTGGGCCGAGCGGACGGGGTGGATCGGGGAGCAGAGGGGGGCGCCCCTCCGGGCGCGGCGGTTCCTCACACGGCGGAGGATCCCGCGAAGGCCAGATCCGCCGTCCCAAAGGGGGCGGACCCAGAGGTACCTGAACCCTCAAGGGGCGATCATCCTCGCCCCGGAGGGCCGGAAAGGGGCCACACCCCGGCGGGGGTGGCCCCTTTCTCAGCACTGCCCAAAATGCTGCGTGTAAGCAGCGGAATCGAGAGGAGACCCTGGATCTACCCCAGGCCCTGTGGGCAGGGCGGATCCGAGACTCTCGAACTTCAGGCTTCTACTTGATCCCGTCCTTCAGACCCTTACCAGCCCGGAAGCTCGGGGTCTTGGTGGCCGCGATCTTGATGGTCTCGCCCGTGCGGGGGTTCCGACCGGTGCGGGCCTTCCGCTCCTTGGCCTCAAAGGTCCCGAAGCCGGTGATCTGCACACGGCCGCCTCCCTTGAGGCTCTTGGAGATGATGCCCCCGTCCGGGGCAAAAAGGGCGTCGACAGCCCTGGCCGCATCGGCCTTGGTCATACCGGTGTTCCCTGCGAGGGCGTCCACAAGATCGGACTTGTTCATGGGGTAACTCCTCTCGGATGGTGAAAACACAGACGCGGCCAGTGCCGCAGAATTATGGAAAATGGGGTGTCTCGAACTCTCCGGCAGGGGGCCTTTGGGAGGCCGAAAAGCCGCAAGAAAACAGGCGTTTCCCCTACTTCCACGAGGATACTGCATGTACGGTAAATCCGTCGAAACAGCGCGTCAAGAGAGATATGGCCGAAAAGGTACGAGATACCTAGGTTTTTGGGGGACGGTTCCCGTACATTGCTCCGAGTCCACCGGAATCCCCATGTGAGCGAATGCGCATCTACATCAATCGGTTCGTAGGCACCGCCATCTTCTTCACATTTCTCCTGGTACTGGGAACCCTGGGGTATGTGGGAATCGAGGGTTGGGCTTGGGGGGACTCCCTCTACATGACCGCCATCACCCTCACGGCGGTGGGCTATGACGAGGTGAACCCCCTCTCCCCCCAGGGACGTGTCTTCACCGGCTTTCTTCTGGCTGGGGGCATCACGGGAATGGGTTTGTGGTTCGCCTTTCTCACCTCCTTCATCGTCGAGCTGGACTTGACCCATGTCCTGCGCAGGCGCCGGACGCAGAAAGGGGTTCGGAAGATGGAAAACCATGTGATCGTATGCGGCTCGGGGCGGACTGGAAGTCAGGTCGTGGAAGAGTTGCTCATGGCCGGCGAGTCCTTCGTGGTCATCGAGCGAGATCGGGAGAAGGTGGAGCAGTTACACGAGATACTACCGGATCTCATCATCATCGAAGGGGACGCGACCGTCGATCACTTCCTTGAGGAAGCGGGCATAGACAAAGCACGAGGGCTCATCTCCTGCTTGAGCGCGGACACCGACAACCTCTTCGTGTGCCTCACTGCTCGGGATCTCAGACGAGACCTGGAGATCGTGGCCCGGGCCTACGAAGAGGAGACCGTTCCCAAGCTTTACCGGGCAGGCGCCAACCATGTCGTGAGCCCGAACGCCAGCGGAGCCATCCGGATGGCCTCCTTCATGCTCCGCCCCAGCGTCGTATCCTTCCTGGATGTGGCGACCCGCTCCCCAGACCTCACGCTCCGCATGGAGCAAGAGACGGTGACAGAATCCTCTCCCTTGGCGGGGCAGACCCTTCTCGATGCGGCCATTCCTCAAAATACAGGGCTGATCGTGATCGCACTGCGGAAGAAGAACCCGGAGGGTGCGGAGGAACCCTACTCCTACGTGTATAACCCTGTCGCGACCAGTCGCCTCGATCCCGGCGATGTCATGATCGTGCTGGGAGCCCCCGACCAGATCCGGAAACTGCGGGAGTTCGTGAATCCCTAGGAGAAGCCCCGAACAGGGGAGGAAGGGGCATACTCCCACCCCCCCAAACACCACAAGGCCGGACGGATTCCAGGGAACCCTCCGGCCCGAAATCGGTCGGTCTTTGGTCCGGCCTACTCTTCCTTCTTGTTGTTCTGAAAGATCTGCAAGAGGAAGTAGACAACTCCAACGACCAGGGCGACCTTGAACGCCATCCCAAGCAAGCCGATGAACAAGGCCGCGAAGACCTTCCAAAGCACGACTGCGGCGGCTCCGGTAAGGAGCACCATTCCCACGCCTCTCATAGAATCCTCCGATTTCTGAGAGCAGCTCGGGTTCCATCCGGCCCTACGGGGCCCGGAGGCTCCCGGTTTCAAAGGCGGGAGTCGACCCTCCCTCCTCTACCCTGGGCCCTTTCTACCATTCCCTGGCCCAATGATGGGACTTCGGCACCGAACCTGAAAGAGAAATTCGTCGAGGATGTGATCCGGACCAGGGATCAGGCCACATCACCGAGGGTTTCTCCCCTCCGAAACCAGGCCTGCACCAGTCCCTGACCGGGCTCGGGGCAACGGCCGATCCGAATCGACCACTTCTGACCAATACCGACCACTGGGCGTCCCCCTTCCTCTCACCGACCCTCACACGGGGGTCATCCAATCCACCTTCTCCATTGGAGGACGTCATGGTATCCATCACCGCATCCCGTTGGGCCTTCTGGGGGATCGTGATCCTCCTGGGTGTGGCCTTCATGGCACCGGCCCAGGAGCTCCCGGCTCAATCGACCAGTTGCGTTGCCGTGGATCAGCACGATCAACCCCGTCCCTGCACCTTCCTGGAAGCCCACGGCGGCTGTCTTTGGAACGCTCTGGACTCCTACTACTCCTGCACTGAAGACTCGGGAAGCCTCGCGGCCCGTCTCGGGTGCGAGATCGGGGTCCA
>JBDHCH010000056.1:0-18789 GCA_039592115.1 Gemmatimonadota bacterium
GCGATGGTGAAGTACTGGGAGGACAAGGTGAACCTGGAGGAGGATTCCCGCTTTGGGGTCCCTGTCCTCATCGTCGTGGAGGACAGCGTTCGGTTCTACTCGTCCTTTCTCCCCGTCATCTACTCGGAGGTCATGAAGCTGTCCCAGAGCGTGTTCTCCGAAGGAGTGAATCTCTACCAGCGCCTTCTGAGGATGCGGGCCCGACCGAAAATCGTACTCTGCAGCACCTACGAAGAGGCGTGGTCGTACTTCAACACATATCGGTACAACATTCTGGGGATCATCTCGGACATCCAGTTTCCCAGGGAGCGGAATGGTGAGGTGTCCGCTTCTGCCGGCCTGGACCTGGCCGAGGGGATCCGGGAGGCCCGTCCCGACATCCCCATTCTTCTCCAATCCAGCAACCCGAAGTTCCGGGAGATGGCTGAGAAGGTCGGTACGGGGTTCCTCCTGAAGGGCTCCCCGGTGATGCTGGACGAGATCCGCCAGTATCTCACCCGGCACTTCTATTTCGGAGATTTCGTATTCCGCAGGGAGACCGGGGAAGAGGTGGACCGTGCCAGCGACCTGCGATCCCTGCTGGAGAAGCTGGAGACCATTCCCGAGGAGTGCATCGGCTACCACGGTTCCCGCCACGATTTCTCCTCCTGGCTCCGCGCCCGAGGGGAATACGCCCTGGCGTACCGCCTCAGGCCCAGGCAGGTCTCGGACTATCCTACCCTTGAAGACCTGCGTCAGGACCTGATCCTGGCCATTGGAGGCTACAGAAAGGAGCAGAGCCGGAGCACAGTGGCGGACTTCGATCCCCAGGTCCTCTCCGAGGCCGGCGGGATCATGCGTATCGGTGGGGGCTCCATCGGAGGGAAGGGGAGGGGACTGGCCTTCGCCACCCGCCTGGTGGACCAGTACGGGCTACGAGACCGGTTCCCAGGGGTGCGGATCTTCGTACCCCCCGCGGTCATCCTGGGCACCGACGTCTTCAACCAGTTCCTGGATGAAAACGAGCTCCGGAACATCTCCATCCGGTCCGAAGACGAGAGAGAGGTCGCTCTCCGTTTCAATGAGGCTCGCTTCCCCTGGCATGCCCGCCAGCAGCTGGCGGCTTTCCTCTTCGAGAGCACACATCCCGTCGCGGTACGGTCTTCCAGCCTGTTGGAGGACTCACCGTACCAGCCCTTCGCCGGAATCTTCGAAACGCTGATGCTCCCGAACGACCACCCGGATCCCGGATTCCGCCTGGAGCAGCTCATCCTCACCATCAAACAGGTGTACGCATCGACCTTCTCCAGGAACAGCAAAGCCTTCCTCAAAGCCACTCCGTACCGCCTGGAGGAGGAGGCCATGGCGGTGATCGTCCAGAAGTTGGTGGGGCGGGAGCGTGGAGGGCTTTTCTACCCGGATCTCTCCGGAGTGGCCCGGTCGTACAACTACTATCCGATCCCTCCCATGACACCGGCGGACGGGATTGCTGCGGTGGCGCTGGGCCTCGGAAAGACTGTCGTGGAGGGGGCTCCCTGCTTCCGGTTCTGTCCCGCCTATCCACAACACAATGTCGAATTTTCCACGGTGGAAGACATGGTGCGGAACTCCCAGCGGGAGTTCTGGACTCTCCGCATGAGCGGGAATGGAAACCCGGGCGATTGGGTCGAGGATGGACAACTCCTCCGGGCTCCACTCGAAGTCGCGGAACGGGATGGAGCCCTGACCTGGTTGGGATCGACCTTCTCTCCTGAGAACAACGCCGTGTACGACGGGATGTCCAGGCCCGGGGTCAGGTTGGTGAGCATGGCGCCCATTCTCAAGCTGGGTATGTTCCCCCTCGCCGATATCCTGAAGGACCTCCTCCAGATCGGCGCGGCCGGGACCAGCTCTCCGGTTGAGATCGAGTTTGCCGTGAACCTCACCACCCCTCCCGACGAACCGAAGGAGTTCGCGTTCCTCCAACTGAGGCCGCTATCGGCCATTCGGGAGTTGGACGACATCGACCTGACCCGGGTCCCCCAGGAGGACCTCATCTGTGAGAGCCCCTCGGCTCTCGGCCACGGGCACCTGGAGGGCATCCGGGACATCGTAGTGGTGGATCGGAATCGGTTCGAGCGGGCCCATAGCCAGGAGTGCGGGGCCGCGGTGGCACGGTTCAACACCGAGCTAACCCAGGCCGGGAGGCCGTACATTCTCGTCGGGGTCGGAAGGTGGGGGTCGACGCACCCCTGGCTGGGCATTCCTGTGCGGTGGGCGGACATCGCCGGGGCGGCGGTGATCGTGGAAGCGGGATTCAAAGACTTCCGGGTGACCCCCTCCCAGGGTACACACTTCTTCCAGAACCTCACCTCGCTGAATGTGGGCTATTTCACCGTGAATCAGAATGTTGGCGAGGGATTCGTGGACTGGGATTGGCTGGCGGCACAGGATGCGCGGGAAGAGATGGGCTGCGTGCGCCATATTCACTTCGACACACCGGCTCTGGTCACCATGAACGGGACCGTCCAGAAAGGGATCATCCGAAAGCCTGGAGTGGGTAGCTGAAACCTGGTGTCGGGGGCCAGTGCCGACGCGCTGGCGTGGCGGCCCCCAGGCTACCCCATCAGGAGCATGACCAGAGCGAGGGTGTTGGCCCCGACGAGACTCCACCCCACGCGTTTCAGATGTTTGGGATGGACCCTCAGGAGGGACAGGCCGAAAATGGCCACCGAAGGGGGAAGAAGGGCAGGGACCGAGTGGTTCAACACCGGGGTCAGGCCGGCGGCCAGCCCCCGAAACCAAGCCGGGTCCGATCCGGCTGCAGCGACAGGAAGATCACCCGCTCCAGAAGCTCCGGAGAACCCCCAAGGCCCTAACCAAGCGGCCAACCCAGCGAACACGACCGCGCCACTGAGGAGCGGTGAGCCCCACCGGGTCCAGTCGCTCCTGCCGGTGGGTTTATGCCTGGCCTTGATTGCGTGGACTTCGAACGTGCCCAGGGCAAAGGACACCCACCACACACATACGGCTCCCCACGCCCGGCCGGATTCGGCTCCCGAAGCCATGGCCAACGGGAGGACTAACGTGCTGAACGCCGTCACGACCAGGATCTCGCCCAGGATGGTTTTCTGCCGGCCGGCCAGGACGGTCGGTATCAGTAGCCCGCCGGAGGCGACGGGGAGGAGGATCACGGGCCAAATCGACGTTCCAGAGCCCAGTACTCCTGCCAGTCCCAGGACCATCCCTAGACCCATCAGAGTACGACCACGGACCCTCGCAACGGTGCCGAGCTGGGTTTGTATCCGCTTCCCCCTGACCCCCAGCAGGATCGCCACCGATTCATTCGCCAGAAAGAAGAGGACCGCTGCCGCTCCAAGCGCCATGGCAGAAAAGGACGGGATCGCCATCGCCCAGCCGGTGACCAGCGGAAAGGCCAGCTCGGCGTATGCGCCATGCTCTCTCGGCAGGAGGGTGGGATGTTTCGTCATAGACCTAGGGAGCCGGAAAAGCCCAGAACCACTTCTCTCCGGTTATTTCCTTTGTGGGACCCCGCCTGGGACACGGAGTCGCAGGGGGTATGGATCCCATGAGAACCCCTGACGGGTGAAAAGGAGCCGGTGACCTGCTATGGTTTGGGTACACCTGGGCGGAATATTCCCCAAGGACCCGAGATCCCGTGCCTGAGCTCCCGGAAGTCGAGCTTTACCTTTATGCCCTGCGGTCGAGGATTCAAGGAGAAGTCCTGGAGAAGGTCCGGATCCGGTCTCCATCGCTCCTTCGAACGTTCGACCCTCCTGCGTCCGCCCTGGAAGGCAGGCGGGTAGCTGGGCTGGAGCGTCTCGGGAAGCGAATCGTATGGGTCATGGAAGGCGATCTGTTCGCTGTCTTCCACCTCATGGTCACCGGCCGATTCAAGTGGAGGAAAGCCGGGGCTCCGGTCCCGAGAAAGGGGGCCCACGGGGCCTTCGACTTCCACACCGGAAGCCTCCTCCTCACGGAGATGGGGACAAAGAAGAAGGCTTCCCTTCACGTGGTGACCGGTAGGGAAGGGCTCGCCGCATTGGACCCCGGTGGGTTGGAGATCATGGGAGCGGCCCTGGAGGACTTCAAGTCCGCCATTCTGAGGGAGAACCGGACGCTGAAGCGGGCCCTCACGGACCCCCGGATCCTCAGCGGGATCGGAAACGCGCACTCCGATGAGATTCTCCTTTATGCCGGCCTCTCCCCGGTTCGGTTGACCGGCCAGCTTTCCGAGGCTGAGATCGCTACGCTCTTCGAGGTCGCGATCCGATCACTCCAGGAGTGGAAGGATCGGCTCCTGAGGGAAACGGGAGAGGCCTTTCCTGAGAAGGTGACAGCATTCCACCCGGGTATGGCGGTACATGGGAAGTTCGGGGAACCCTGCCCGGTTTGCGGAACGCCCATCCAACGAATCACCTACGCCCAACGGGAAACGAATTACTGCCCCACTTGCCAGACGGGAGGGAAGCTGTTGGCTGACCGAGGGCTCTCAAGGCTGCTGAAAGGCGATTGGCCCAAAACCCTGGAGGAGTTGGAGGAGATGCGGGAGGATCGCCGGAAGGGGTGACCGGGCTTCAGGGGCATGCGCGGAGAGGGCGCCGTCGGAGCCCCCCTCTCGGCGAAGGCTGCGGCCCTGAAGAAACCGCCGGACCAACGACTCAGCACATCAGCTCTCGTCGCACCAAGTCCGCGCGTTCTGGAAGATCTTGAGCCAGGGGGACGCCGTGGTCCCTCCCCTCCACTCCGACGGGGTCCACCCCCACTGCCAGGTCAGAAAGGAGCGTTCCGGATGGGGCATGATGGCGAGATGCCGGCCGTCCGGTGAGGTCAACGCCGCGATCCCGTGGGGGGATCCGTTCGGGTTCAACGGATACCGCATGGTGGCTTCACCCTGATCATCCACGAAACGCACTGGCGCGAGCCCCTTTTTCAGCACCCGCTCCTCGATTTCGGAGTCGGGGAAATAGGCTCGCCCCTCCCCATGAGCGACCCAAATCCCGAGGGTGGCGTCGGTCATCTCCCGAAGCATTATGCTGGGGCTGTCCAGGACTCGGACGGTGGCGAACCGGGATTCGAATCGTCCGGAGGCGTTGTGGATGAACCTCGGTTGACGCTCGGTCTGGATGCCGGACCACGGAACCCATCCAAGAAGAGCCAGGAGCTGACACCCGTTGCAGATGCCCAGGCTGAACGTGTCCGGGCGCTCGTAGAATCGCTGGAACTGCTCCAGCAGCCCCGAGTTGAACTTAATGGCTCCCGCCCACCCCTTCGCGGAATCCAGCACATCGGCGTAGGAGAACCCGCCGACGAATGCGGCACCTCGAAAGTCGTCGAGGGTTACCCGCCCAGCCAGAAGGTCTGACATGGCCACGTCCCAGGCTTCGAAGCCGGCCAGGTGGAACGCGGAACCCATCTCCCGGTCGCTATTGCTCCCCTCCTCCCGAACCACGGCGACTTTCGGCTTGGCGGCCTGGCGAAGGATCGCCGGGGCAGTATGGGTTACCTCGAATGGCACGTGGAAGACCGGACCGGTCCGTTCCCGGATCACCTCTTTCTCTTCGGCGGCGGCCGTCGGATCCGTTTGCAGCCGGTCCAGTTGGTGGCTCGTCTCCTCCCAGGTTTCCCTGAGAGTGGGCATGTCCTCGTTCAGAACCTCGGCGCCTCCCACCGAGATCCGGATACGCCGCTCTTCCACCGGCCCACCAATGGCCGCACAGGGGACCCCCCGGGCCCAGAATGTCTCCAGAATCCGATCCTCTTCTTCAGCCGGCGCCTCAAAGACGAGCCCCAACTCCTCATTGAAGAGGACCGGGAGAGGAGACGCGGGGTTGAACGGATCCGAACCTGGGCCGGCCCCGGGCAACTCGACGTCCAACCCGCAGTTTCCGGCGAACGCCATCTCCAGGAGCGTGGTGACCAATCCGCCGTCGCTTCGATCGTGGCCAGCCGAAAGCACGCCGTTGGCGAGAAGGGACTGGACCGCCTCGAATGCTCCCTTGAGAAGGGCGGAGTTCTCCAGGTCCGGGGTTTGGGCGCCGATCTGGCCGAACACGTGGGCCAGGGAAGAACCCCCTAAACGATTTCGTCCCTCTCCCAGGTCCACGAAGAACAGGCGACCGGTCCCTGGCAGCTTGAGGTCGGGGGTGAGGGTTTGCGTGATATCGGGACAGGTGACGTAGGCCGAGACCACGAGAGTTCCGGGCCCCTTCACCGTCTCCTCCCCGCCGTCCGGGGACGGGGCGAGAGCCGCCATGGAGAGGGAATCCTTTCCCCCGTCGACGGCGATCCCGAGCTCCTCCATGACCTGGGACATAGCCACTGCTGCGTCGTGCAAGGCCGCTCCCTCGCCGGGGAGCTTCGCAGCCCACATCCAGTTTCCGGAGCACTTGACATCCTCCAGGGCGCTGACCCTGGCCCAGACGAGGTTGGTAAGGGCCTCCCCCACCGTCATTCGGGCCATGGAGACGGGATCGAGAAGTCCCTTGACGGGTTGTTCTCCGATCGCCGTGGCTCCACCGGTGACCCCGAAGTGGCTCTGCGCGATGACTGCCACGTCAGCCACGGTCAGTTGGAGTGGGCCAGCACACTGTTGCCTTGCCACCAGCCCCGTGACACATCGGTCCACCTTGGAAGTCAAAAAGCGCTTGGAACCCACCGAGAGCAGCCGGAGGACCCTGTCGAGTGCGTCCAGAACCTGGAGATCGGCAGGAAGTTCCAGCGGGACCAGCTCCGGTTGGACACGGTCCAGCTCGAAGGTCTTCTGGGGCATGTCCCCCAGCACGTGGTCCAACTCCAGGTTGACGGGCGTCGAGCCGTCCTCTTCATCGTGGAGGACGATCCGGCCGTCCCCTGTCACCCGACCCACGAAGGCCACCTGGACCTTCTCCCGGTCGCAAAAAGCCTGGAAGGTCTCCCGGTGCTTCGGTCTCAAGAGAAGGGCGTCATCCTCCTGGTATTCTGCACCCCAGATCTCCAGGACGGAGAGGGTTTCATCCCCCACCGGAATGGCCCGCACCTCGATCCGGGCCCCCTCCGGTTCGACGATCTCCTTCAGGACATTGCAGTTCCCACCCGCTCCCTGGTCGTGGATGGACACGATGGGGTTATCCGGACCCAACTCCACGCAAGCCCGGATGACCCGATTCACCTTCTGCTCCATCTCGGCATCCCCGCGCTGGACGGCATTGAAGTCCAGCTCCTCCACATTCTCCCCATGTACCATGCTGGATGCGGCCCCCCCGCCCATTCCGATCCGGTACGCTGGCCCTCCCAGCTTCACGACCAGCATATCCGGGGCGGGAGGCTCCTTTTCGCGATGACGGGCATCCATTTGGCCGATACCGCCGGAAAACATGATGGGCTTGATCCACTCCCTCCGCTCTCCGTTGGGCACCCGGAGGCCGAAAGACCGGGTGTATCCCTGGATCACCGGCTCTCCGAACTTGTTGCCGTAGTCCGAGGCCCCGTTGGAGGCCTCGATCTCGATCTCGAGAGGGGAGGCCAGGTTGGTGGGATAGGTGAACGTGGGGTTTTCCCAGGGGAGGTCGTAGCCCGGGATCCGGAGGTTCCCCACCGCATATGCGGCTGTCCCGGCAACCACCAGGCTTCCCCTTCCCGTGGCATGTGTGTCCCTGATCCGTCCGCCGGTGCCGGTTTCCGCTCCAGGGAATGGCGCCACCCCCGACGGGAAGTTATGGGTCTCGGCCGTGAAGAGGATGTCGTACTCCGACTCCCGTTCCTGAAGCGGAGAAGGGGAGCCGATGGTCCCGGGGATCAGGGTCCGAACGGAGTAACCACGGATGGAGCTGGAGTTGTCTTTGAACGCGATGACACTGTTCGATGGGTTCGCTTCCAGGGGTCTCTGAACGATGGCGATGAGGTGATCCGGAACCTCGACTCCATCGATGACGAGGCGTCCTTTGAAGAACCAGTGTCTGCTGTGTTCCGAGTTGGACTGGGCAATGTCGAACGCCTCCACGGAGGTCGGGTTTCGCCCGATCCGCTTCCGGAAGAGCTCCGTGTAGTAGTCCAGGTCCCAGTCGTCGAACGCGAGCCCCATCTCTCGGTTGACTCGCTCGAGAGCGGCCCTCCCCTCCTCCATGACGGGTATCTCGAAGACCGGCTCCGGGATCATTCCGGTTTCGAAGGACTCCAGTGGGTGGGGATACCTGGTTTCCGTCATCCGGTCGTGGATCAGTGAGAGGAACGCTTCCTCCTCCGTCGGAGACAAGGCCTGCTCCCGGCTCACCAGGAAGCGCCGGGAGCGCTCGATGCGCCGGACTTTCCCCAGCCCGCACGAATGGCAGATGCCGACGGCATTCGTGGACCAAGCTGTGGTGAAGTTCATCCGTGGCCCCACCTCCAGGATCGTTCCGGATCCGGACAGGAAGCTCTCCGTTCCGAACCCGGCGGGTTGGAAGGTCTCGGAAAGCAGCCACCGAAGAGTGGCTCTTTCCTCCTCCGAGAGGGGCTCTGAGGTCGCGATATTGAAGCAGGCCTCGGTGAGGATTGTGGAAATCGGTGATTCCAGCAGTCCATTGGCCCGGGCGAGGAGCTGGTGGACCCGGGAGTGGGAGAGGCCTGGCGTTCGGAAAAGGTGAAGGAGGCTCATGCCGGGCTGTTTTCATCATGAGTTGGGAGCGGCGCCTGGGACCCGGGCCGCCGAACGCACCAGGGTCCGACTCCGGAGAGATCCCGAAGCCGGACCCAAGATAGCCAACTCACCGCCGGGTGGCCTCCCCCAATTCCATCAGGGCCGTTACCCTGCTTGAAAGGGTCCCTGTAAGGCAGCGGCGCGCGCCCCCATGCTCCCAGTCAGGTGAGAAGCTTTCTCTCCTTGGCCGCCAACACGAGATCGTCCTGATGATCCGGATGGGCGATCTTGATGAGGGCCTCACACCGCTCTCTCAAGTTCTTTCCGAACAGCCGGGCGGTACCGAATTCCGTGACAACGAAATGGACATCAGCCCGGCTCGTCACCACTCCTGCTCCGGGCTTCAACATGGGTACGATCCGGGAGATCGATCCGCCCTTCGCCGTTGAAGAGACCGCGATCACGGGTTTTCCTCCCTTGGATCGGGCCGCCCCCCGAATGAAGTCCACCTGGCCGCCGAATCCGGAGTAGATGTAGGTGCCGATGGAGTCGGAGCAGACCTGACCGGTGAGATCGACTTCCACGGCCGAATTGATGGCCAGCATCTTCTCGTTCTGGCTCACGATGAACGGGTCATTCACGTAGTCGACGGGGTGAGCTTCGATGAGGGGATTGTTGTCCAGGTAGTCATAAAGCTCTTCGCTTCCCAGCGCGAAGGTGATGATGACCTTCCCCTGGTGCAGGGTCTTTCTCGCCCCCGTCACCACCCCGCGCTCAATGGCGTGCATGGCTTGATCCGAGAGCATCTCGGTGTGGATCCCCAGATCGAGGCTTCCGTCCATGCTGGCGAAGATGGCGTCGGGGATTCCACCGATACCCATCTGAACCGTCATCCCGGGTTCGATGAGCTTGAGGACGTTCTGGCTGATGGCCAGTTCGACCTCGTTGGGTGGCCCCGGCTCGAGGGTAGGAAGGGGCTCCGTCGCCTCCACGACGTTGTCCACATTCCGGACGTGAAGGAAAGAATCGCCGAGGACACGAGGCATCCTTTCGTTGACCTGGGCAATGACGTGTCGAGCGGCGTTGCAGGCGGCCTTCGAAGCCAGGGTTTCCACTCCCAGGCTCATGAATCCATGCTCGTCGGGAGGGGACACGGCAACCATGGCCACGTCCACCGGGACGATTCGGTCGGTGAAGAGCCGGGGAATCATGTAGAGGAAGATGGGAACGTAGTCAGCCCGTCCGTCGTTCACGGCCTTCCTGTCTGCGGGGCCCACGAAGAGGGAGTTGTGACGGAAGTGCCCTGCCATCTCCGGATCGGAGAGGGGATCGTCGCCCAGAAGGAGGACGTGGTTGAGCTGTACGTCGGCCAATTCCGCCCTCCGTGCAGCCAGGGCGCGGACGAGGGCCTGGGGGATCGCGGCATTCCCACCGTAGTAGACACGGTCCCCGCTCTTTATGAACGATACCGCCTCATCGGCGGTCCGAAGCTTCGCTTTATAGTCCGCAAGCCATTTCATGATGGGCCTCCCTATTTCAGGAGGTCGTTGAGGTTTTCAGTCGGAATCCCGAAATGATCTCCGAGCCTCTTTCGTACCATTTTTCCTTCGTAGAGGTACACGCCCCGGCCAAGGGCTGGGTCCGCGGCGATCGCGCCCGCGACGCCCTTCTGGGCAAGGGCCTTCACATAGGGAAGGGCGACGTTCGTCAACACGCGGGAGGCGGTTCTGGGAACGTTCGAGGTCATGTTTCCGACGCAGTAATGGACGACCCCGTGCTGGATGAAGGTAGGCTGGTCCAGGGTGGTTGGGCGGCTGGTTTCGACGCAACCACCCTGATCGATGGAGACATCGATGATGACGCTCCCCTGTTTCATCCTCTTCACCATCTCTTCGGTGATCAGGTAGGGCGCCCTCTCCCCCGGTACGAGGACGGCGCCTATGACCACATCGGCGATTTCCGAGTACCGCGCGAGCCGCTCCTCGGTGCAGATGGCCGTGGCCACCCGGCCGATGAGTTCCCGGCTGAGGGCCCGTAAGGCAGCCATCTCGACATCCACGACCAGGACGTGGGCTCCGTCACCGAGCGCGGATCTAGCCGCGGCCGTCCCGACAGTGCCGGCCCCGAGGATGAAGACCGTCGCAGGGGGCACACCCGGGACGTTTCCAATGAGGATCCCGCGACCTCCTCGTTCAGTCTGGAGGTTGTGGGAGGCCAGGGGAATCGCCATGTGCCCGGCCATTTCACTGAAGGGGTTCAGTACCGGGGAGTCGCCGGTCTCATCCTTGATGAGCTCGTACCCGATGAGGGTAGAGTCCGCCTCCATGAACCGGTCGATGTTCTCTCGGGGAATGACCGCCAGGTGCTGAAAGGCGGCGATGACTCCCCCGGGCCTCAGAAGATCCAACTCTTCCGTGGAGGGGCGGCTGACCCGGCAGACGAGATCGGACCGATGATAGGGCTCCTCTCTGCCATAGACGATCTGGGCTCCAGCCTCCTCGAAGTCCCGGTCGGTGAAGAAGGCCTCTACGCCGGCTTCCTTCTCCACGAAGACGGTATGGCCCTCAGCGGTCAGCTGGGACACGGCGAACGGAGTCAGGCCCACCCTGTGCTCGTGCCGGTGGATCTCCTTGGGGACGCCGATCAACATGGCTTTGGCCTCCAGGCTCTTTCAGAAATCACGATTCAGACCAGTGCCCCCTTCGGCAATCTTCGTGCCGATCTGGATTCTCAGCTGGGGGTTCACTCGAGGGCTACTCCTCCTTGCCGAGTCTCGCCTTTTGGACTCCATTGTGCCAGGGGCGGATAGCCCCCATTCCATGACTTTCGGAGAACGTCGTTCTCCGAAGAACCCCTTCAGAAGTGTGGGACCACATCATGCGAACATTTCGTTTCTCCAGATCGCCGGCGGCCGGTGGACGCCCGGGCTCGGGTCCTCGTACCTGGCTCATCGCCCCAGTCCGGTGGTTGCTGATCGGCGCCATTCTTCCTCTGCTCGCGGCGGTCGAGTGTCCTGAGCCTCTGATCGCCCAATCCGCGCCAGTCACCCGGTTCCAGGTGACGTTCTCCCCTGAAGCCCATGGGGGGTCGGTGACCGGTCGCGTGTTCGTCATGATCTCCACGACCGACCAGCGAGAGCCCCGGCTCCAGATCGGACGGGAGGGCACGCCCTTCTTCGGTCAGGACGTGGTGGCTCTCGAACCCGGGGGAGCGGGCATCATCGATGAGACGGCGTTGGGGTCTCCGTTGGGGAGCCTCTCCGATCTGCCGGCCGGGGATTACTTCGTACAGGGAATGGTGAACATCTACACCGAGTTCAGACGGGCCGACGGGCACGTCCTCTGGATGCACAACGACCAGTGGGAGGGACAGGCGTTCCAGCGGTCTCCGGGGAATCTGTATAGCGATGTGAAGCGGGTACGGTTGGATCCGGAGGCCGGGTTCGACATAGAGCTGGCGGCGAATCACGTGATCCCACCCATCGAATTCCCAGAGGACACCGACTGGGTGCGGCGGTTCAGGTTCGAGAGTCCCATGCTTTCCGAGTTCTGGGGACAGCCCATCTACCTTGGCGCGACCGTCCTTCTTCCGAGGGATTACGAGGAGAGCGCCATCTCCTACCCCGTCCTGTACCGGCAGGGACACTTCTCTTCGGGCGCGCCGTTACGGTTCCGAGAGGGGGGAGATCTCCATCGGGAGTGGGTGAAGGACGACTTTCCCCGGATGATCGTGGTCACATTTCAGCACCCCACCCCCTACTTCGATGACTCCTATGCCGTCAACTCCGTGAACGTGGGACCCTACGGAGACGCCATTCTCCAGGAATTGATTCCGGAGATAGAACAACGGTTCCGGGTGATCCGGGAGCCCTGGGCCAGGTGGCTGGACGGGGGTTCCACCGGCGGTTGGGAATCTTTGGCTCTCCAACTCTTCCACCCCGATTTCTTCGGGGGCGTATGGTCGTACTGCCCGGACCCGGTGACCTTCACCAACGTGGAGGGGATCAACATCTACGAGGACGAGAACGCCTTCTACAAGGTTCGGGGTTGGCGGAAGGTCCCGACCGTGAACTCCCGGGACGTGGACGGGACCATGCGGATGACCTCCAAGCAGCGGAACTACTACGAGCTGGCCAAGGGGACCAAGGGAAGGAGTGGCGAACAGCTGGACATCTGGTCGGCGGTCCACGGCCCCATCGGGAACGACGGGTACTTCAAGCCCTTGTTCGATAAACGAACCGGGGTGATTGATCGGTCAGTCGCCGAGTACTGGCGGGACAACTACGACCTCCTGGAGTACATGAAGCGAAACTGGTCGTGGCTGGGTCCCAAGATTCAGGACAAGATTCATATCTACATGGGGGATATGGACACCTACCGCCTTGAGCAGGCCGTATACGAGATGGAGGCCTGGATGAGCACAACCTCCGATCCCCACTACCCGGGGTTCTTCATGTACGGAGACCGGAAGCCCCATTGCTGGAGCGGTCCGGTGACCACGGCGGAGCGCCTGAAGGAGATGGCCATGTACGGGTTGAGGCATAAACCGGAAGGCACAACGACACCCTGGTGGGAATATTAGCGGGTAAACAAGCCCGTGTCCGGGCCGGGAGAGATCCTCGGCTCCGGATCTACAGATTTCCCATAGGAGCCTGGAAAAGCGGGGCCCAACGGGGAGATTTCCCCAGGGCCCCGCTTCTCCTCAGACGGAAGGGTTCAAAGGGCGATGCCCACCTGAAGATAAAGGATGGGATCGTAGGTAATGTCGGTGTCCTCGTTCCCCCCCCAGGGCTGAGATAGGAAACCGATCTCCCCGAAGGGCAGGAAAGCCATTCCCATGTCGTACTGGAACTCGACGCCGAGGTTCAGGCCCAGGCCGTCTCCAGCTACGAACTCATCGTCGGCCTCGTAGAGTCTGTACCCGACGTTCAGCCCCGGCTTGACGGCCATCTTCTCCCCGATGAAGAACCTCGGCTTGATGGAGAAACCGGCCTCGATCAACGTCGCACCCGAGTCTGTCGTGTAGCGGGGAAAGTCCGTCAGGGCGGTCTGTCCGAACACTCCGAACGCCAGCTGCTCCATAATGAATCGATCGTAGAATATCCGGACCATGACGGCTTCGGTGTGGGCCGAATACTCGTCGGCCTCCGCGAAGTAGGCAGACCCTTCGAACAGGAAACCTGCGGAAAGCCCAAAATCATGAGTTCGGGCAGGGAAGGTCTCTTGCCCGGCAAGGGTCCCGGGGACCAGGAGGAGCAGTACGATGGATGAGAGGATGAAACGGAACCGAACCATGCCATCTCCATTCTTTGATAGTTATTTCAGTAGGTAATCAATTCATACGGCACTCTGAACAGGGGTGCAAGTCACTTCGGAGGAAGGGGTTCAGGTCAGGGCCCCGGGGTCCCGATTCGCTCAGCGTAGCCCATGGGCTCCCCTTCGAGGGGATGCCAGGTAGCCGGGGCGCACCGAATCCGTCGGTCCGCCTGGTCACAAGTTGCCGGATGGGGAAACCGTTTACCGGTTAAACGGCTGTTTCGCAGATCGCACCGCCCGTCTGCAAAACGCAACCGCATGACTTAAATACTTATCAATAATAGTCTTAGGGCCATACCCCTCCCCCAAAACCTCGTCGGGCACACCGGTTGCACCCCTTCCGGTTCCGTGGCGCCGAGGGGCGGCCATTTCATTTGAGTCGCTCCTCACGGTGACCGCACGGTTCCAACCCCACGTCGGAAAGCCGGCGGGGAAGCGAAAACCTCGGGTGGCCGAGAGGCCGGAGGATAGCAGAATGATGGACCTGATGAAGCGGTTCTGGAATGACGAGTCTGGCCAGGGGCTCACGGAGTACGCCTTGGTGCTGGCGCTCATCTCCATCGGCCTGATCGCAGTGCTGATCGTCTTCCGCGATGCGATTGGTCAGGTATTCGACCGCATCGTGGAGGTGTTGAACGGAGCTCCCGAGGGAAGCTATACCCCGGGTGGGTGATCACTACCCGGCGCGGGTGGGAGCCGCCGGGGGTGCTTCGGCACCCCCGGATTCCCCCCTCTCTTTGTTTGACATCTTTCCTGACATCTCAACCCGGCCTGTCCAATGGAGCTAGTCTTCGCCTTCGTCCTCTCCTTCGCGGTGATTTATGACGTACGGGAGCGGAAGATTCCCAACGCCCTGACCGTGGGGGGCCTGTGTGCGGCCCTCTGTCTGCGCTTGGCGATGGATCCTGCCTCCGTTTGGGTGGGGGTCCTGGGGGCTGGACTGGGCCTTCTTGTGGCCCTCCCGCTTTTCGCTCTGGGAGCCTTCGGCGCTGGAGACGGGAAGCTCCTGATGGCGGTTGGTGCGTTCCTGGGCCTGGACGGCCTGCCGGCGGCGATTCTGGCTACCGGCCTCTTCGGCGGACTCCTTTCCCTCCTGTCGTTGTGGCGCAGGGGACGCCTGCTCGCCGCAGTCCGCCAGGTGAAGGATTTGGCCGCCTACCTGTTCACACTCGGTCGGGCCGGGCAGCGGCGAACCCTGGAGGATCCCTCCGGGGAATCTGCGATCCCTTATGGCGTCGCGATTGCCGCGGGATCGGCCCTGATCTGGGTCACCGGGATCACCCTCCCATGAGAACTCTGTTTCGGAAACCTGCCTCTGGGAAGTCTCTCTTAAGGGACCGATCAGGGCAGGCCTTGGTGGAAATCGCCCTGGTGACCCCTATCCTGCTCCTCCTCATCCTGGGCGTGGTGGAGCTTTCCCGGGCCTGGAATGCCCACCAGGTCCTCACGAACACCGCCAGGGAAGCCCTCAGGTCGGCTGTGGTTGACGATCCCACCTTTTCCCAGGAAGCGCTGCACGGCCGGATCGGCGAGCTGCTCACGGTAGCGTCGCTGGATCCATCCAAGGTGGAAGTCTCCTTCGAGGGATGGCGGTCGGGCACGGGAAGCCCGGCCCGAATCCGGCTTCGATACCCCTACGAGTTCACCTTTCTTGCGCCGCTCTTCGAGCTGTCTACGGGGAAAAGCTCCGTGACCCTCTCGACAGCGTTCATCATGCGCAACGAATGAACCCCGGCTCACGGATACGGAAATGAAGAACGCGCGAGTCTGGATCACGATTTCCGGCGGCTTGGCATCCGGCCTTCTGGCAGGGTACTTGGCTCTCGCTTATGTCAGCGAAGAACCCACCCCCTTGCAGGCCAGCGAACCCGAAGGCACCCAGATCGTGGTGGCCGGGAGGGATATGCCATCCGGCACCATCGTGACCCGGGAGGACCTGGAGATCGTCGACTGGCCTTCGGGGAACCTCCCCGATGGCTTCGTCTCTCAGCCGGGCGAGGTCGTTGGTCGGGGCGTTATCACCAACGTCCACCGGAACGAACCGCTCCTGTCAACCAAGCTGGCGTCGAAAGAGGCCGGCGGGGGCCTGCCCATCACGATTCCCTCCGGCCTGAGGGCCATCAGCGTCGAGGTGGACGAAGTCATCGGCGTGGCGGGATTCGTCCTTCCCGGGACTCGGGTCGATGTGTTGGCGACGATCATGCCAGGGACCAATCGGTCGGAAATCACCACCAGGATCATCCTTCAAAACGTACCTGTGCTCACAGCGGATCAGTCCTACCAGACCGATCCCGCCGGGGACCCGGTGTTGGTGACCGTCGTGACCCTGATGGTGAAGCCGGACGAGGCGGAGATCCTGACCTTGGCCTCCACAGAGGGGAAGATCCAACTCGCCCTCCGGAACACCCTCGACGTGGACTCGGTGAGCACCAAAGGAATGAGGATCAACGGGTTGGTGCAGGGGGCTCCGACGAGGACGCCTTCGACCCGGGCGGCGGCACCGGCTCAGCCTCCGGATGACACGGTGGTCGAAACGTACAAGGGCGGAAGTAGGACCCTGGTCAAGTTCAACAATAAGGGTGGATGATCATGCTCACGAACCCAAGAAGTGAGACCAGCTGGTCGATCTTCCAGATTCTGCTGGCAGCCCTCTGCGCTGTCCTCATGGGCCTTCTCATTCCGAGGCAGATCGAGGGGCAGACCGTCCTCACCGAGCCGGAGGCGGCGATCACGCTGGCCCAAGGCACGTCGGGGATCATCGACTACCCGGGTGAGCTGACCCGGGTGTCGGTGGCGGACGGGTCGGTGGCCGAGGCTGTGGTCCTCTCCCCTCAGGAAGTACTCCTCAACGGTATCGGCCTCGGAACCACAAGCCTTTTCCTCTGGGATTCGGCCGGCAGCCGCCGACTCTACTCAGTGGAGGTCACAGCGGACGTGGGGACCCTCCAGCGGTATCTGGACCTCCTTTTTCCCGACGAGGAGATCGCCGTGTCCGCTCAGGGGAACACGGTGATGGTTTCCGGGAGGGTGAGCGACGCCTTCGTGGCCCGCAGGGCAATCGAACTGGCCCAGGGCACCGGGGCGGTGATCCTGGACAACCTCGAGACACCTGCGCCAAGCCAGATCCTCCTCGAGGTCCGCTTCGCGGAGATCAGCCGGGACGCGATAGAGACGCTGGGGAATAACCTCGTCAGGGTGGTCAATCCACACAAATTGAGTGCCGGCGGGCGTTGGGGGGCGGGCACGGACAGCGATGGTATGCTGGATCTTTCCCTCATCTCCAACAACGCCGAGCTCATGGCCCTGATCCAGGCCCTGAAAACGAACGGGAATTACCGGAGCCTGGCGGAGCCGAATCTTCTGGCCATGGATGGAGAAGAGGCGTCCTTTCTGGCCGGCGGTGAGTTCCCCTTCCCGTCGATCCAGGGCTCGTCGGCGAACAACGCCGTCACCGTCGAGTGGAGGGAGTTCGGTGTGCGGCTGAACTTCACTCCTCGGGTGACGAATATCGGGAACATCCGTCTCTCCATAGCCCCCGAGGTCTCTTCCCTGGACTTCGCCGGGGGCCTCTCCATGGGCGGCTTCCAGATCCCCAGCATCCTCACTCGGAAAGCCGAAACCGAGGTCGAGCTGCGGGAAGGACAGCATCTGGCCATCGCCGGTCTCATCGACAACACCATTCAGGAGAACGTCGACAAGCTCCCATTCCTGGGAGACATCCCGGTCCTGGGGGCCCTCTTCCGGAGTCGGGAGATGCGCCAGGAGAGGACCGAGCTCCTGGTGATCGTGACGCCAAGGGTGATTCGCCCCTCGGACCTTCCGATTCCGGTTCCCACTGGCGAGCCGGCAGGGTGGGACTGGAAGGAAGAGCTGAAGAACCCGGTGCTCGTACCGGACACGACGAGAGGAGGGGCCGGAGGATGATGAAGTCGGGACTCCCGAAGCCCCCCCAGCCGAGGCCTCCAAGAGGAGAGACCCTGTGAGACGCCGACTGATTTCGTTCTGGAATAACGAGGATGGATCCGCTGCGGCCCTGGTGGCAGTGAGCCTGACAGCTCTGGTCTCCATCATGGCCCTGGGCATCGATATCGGGATGCTGTTCAATGCCCGGAGCGAAGCGCAGCGGGCTGCGGACTCCGCCGCACTGGCTGGTGCTAGTGCCTTCCTGGATTTCCCGGCGAATGAGGCGACCAAACCAGCCCGTGAACGGGCCATCGAGTACGCCACGCAGAACACGGTACGGAACTCGGCTGTCGATCCGTCCGAGGTCGAAGTCGAGGTGAACGTGGACAGTGCTACCGTCACTGTCGCCGTCAGGCGGGCCGGTGTTTCGACCTGGTTCGCCCGATTGTTCTCCGTTTCTGAGGTAGCCATAGGGGCGAGGGCCACTGCACAAGCTTCCGATGCCGGAACCGCGCAGTGCCTCAAGCCCTTCGCAGTGCCGGATGCCTGGGAGGAGGTTTCCGAGGATCGGAACCGGAACCGGATTCAGGATCCAGGCGAAACCTGGAAATTCGATCCCAATCAGGACCGTTACCTGCCCTACACCGGGCCCGGGGGAGATCCGATCGAAACCGGGTACGGAGGCAACTGGAGGGATCCCTTCCCGGATGGTTTTGGCCGCCGGTACGACCGTGATTATGGTCGCCAGATCACCATCAAGGTGACGGACCCCCACGCCGCCCTGGTGTCGTCCTTCTTCTATCCCTGGGTGCTCCCCGTCGATTCGGGTCAACCGGACTGTGGGGAAGCCCGCGACGGGACGGACTCAGGGAACGGCAACAACGGGAACGGCAACAACGGGAACAACGGCAATAACGGGAACGGCAACAACGGGAACGGCAACAACGGGAACAACGGCAATAACGGGAACGGCAACAACGGGAACGGCAACAACGG
>JBDHCH010000057.1:0-30874 GCA_039592115.1 Gemmatimonadota bacterium
GGACGGGGATTCCAACCGTTGGACGATCACGGCGGTTGCTGCCAATCAGGGATACCTGGACACGTCCATGGAGCAGGCCCGGAAGACCGGCGTCGCAGTTCCTGACCGGCTGACCATCGAGTTGGGCGAGGGTGCCTCTACCGGCGATCCTCATTCGGTCGAGTTCCCTTTCATGCGAGGCACCCGGGAGTCGTCCTTCGTCAGTGCCTACCGAGCCTCCTGGGAGGTCGATGCCCCCGAGGGAACAATGGTGGCCGTGGTCCTTCGGTCCGAGAAGGGAGGGGAAGATCGGGTCGAGCTGGAGCTACGGGACTCCATACCGGACTGAACCACTTCCGGGAAGGTTCCCCCCCGCTCCCTACCGAGCCCTCCGCCCTCGCCGCGTATAGGCTCCCAAGGTACTCTGTCCAGGTTCTGTGACCCGCTGGAGGGGGGATCCCGGTACGGGTCCTTCCTCCCAGCAGATCTGTTCGTGAGCACATCGGGGCGCTTCCGGTCCTGTGAGATCAGGCCGGAGACTCGTTCAACCCATGCGGAGGACCCGCCATGAAGGGACGTTTGTATTCTTCAATAACCGGGGGATTCGTCTTATCGGGAATCTTGGCCCTCGGCTGTTCCATCAATCCGGTCTCGGCTCAGGAAAATCTGGAGGAAGAGGTGTTCGCGGGGCACGGCGCACACCACACCGCGAATTTCCAGCTTGCTGCCCGTTTTGCACCGTACAAGCTACGGAGCCTGATCAAGAGCACCTCGGTCTCCCCCAACTGGATCGAGGACGGCGATCGGTTCTGGTACCAGTGGAACGACACCGACGGGACCTATTACTACATCGTGGATCCGGCCCGTGGCTCGAAGCGGGAGATCTTCGACAATGACCGGATCGCTGCCGAACTGACCCGGATCACCAAGGATCCCTGGGATGGGCAGCACATGGGGATCAGAAACATCAAGTTCATCGACGACAACACCCTTCAGTTCGAGGTCCAATCCACCATCGATGATCCGGATGCCGAGGAGGAGGTGGAGGAGGAGCAGGAACAGGAGGAACGGCGAGGACCTCCCCGACGTCCCAGGACGGAGAAGAAGGTCTTCCACTTCGAATACGACGTGACCACCCGGACCCTCCGGGAGCTGGAGGATTTCGAGGAGCCGGACTCCCACCCGGGTTGGGCCAGTGTCTCCCCGGATAGCTCCGCGGTGATCTACAACAAGGAGTGCAACCTCTACCAGATGGGCTGGGACGAATACATGAAGATCGTCGACGCCCGCCGGGGGAAGCAGGGAGAGAAGGCGGATTCGGCAGAGCTGAAGGTAGAGGTGGAAGAGACACAGCTCACCACCGATGGTGAGAAGTACTACTGCTACGGGTCCTACGGCCGGGGGCAGAACGACGAGGAGACGGAGGAGAATTGGGGGCAGCGGCAGAGCGCCCGGGTCCTCTGGTCCCACGACTCCCGATACTTCGCCATGACCCGGGAAGACGAGCGAGAGGTGAAGGAGCTCTGGGTCGTCCACGCCGTGGGGAACGAGCGGCCTCAGCTGGAGACCTACAAGTACGAGATGCCCGGAGAGGAACACGTTGGAGTCATTGAGCTCCTGGTTTTCGACATGGAAAGCCGGGAGATGAAGAAGATCGACGACGATCCCTGGAAGGACCAACGCATGGGGATCTTCGCCGATCCCTCAGGAGGCGGCGGTTCTCGTTTTTTCCGAGGTGGAGGCGGCGGTGGTGATGAGCCATCCATCCGGAAGTGGCTCTCGCCCAACGCCAACGAGCTGTATTTCTACCGGAGGAGCCGGGATCAGCATCGGGTCGACCTCATGGTGGCGGATCCCATCACCGGGGAGGTCCGGGTGGTGGTGGAGGAGCGCCTGAACACCTATGTGGAGCACCAGTCGCCCCGAAGACTCGACAATGGCGACCTGATCTGGTGGTCGGAGCAGGACGGCTGGGCCCACCTCTACCGCTACGGCTCAGACGGTACCCTGAAAGCCCGTCTCACCGAGGGGCCCTGGCACGTCCAGGGCGCGGTGGGCGTGGATGAGGCGCGGGGGCACGTCTTCTTCAACGCCAACGGAAGGGAAGAGGGAGAGGATCCCTACTATACCCATCTCTACCGGGTGAACCTGGATGGAAGCGGACTCATGCTTCTCAACCCCGGAGAGTTCGACCACCGCTCCACCATGCCCAAGTCCAACCGGTTCTTCGTGGACAACTACTCTCGGGTGAACACCGTGCCGGCCTCGGCTCTCTTCGATGCGGCGGGCCGGAAGATCATGGAGCTGGAGGAGGCTGACTTCTCAGCCCTGATGGCTGCAGGATACCGGTTCCCCGAACCGTACAGGGTGAAGGCCGCCGACGGGGTGACGGACATCTATGGGGTCATATACAAGCCCTTCGATTTCGACGAGAAACGGGAATACCCCATCGTCGCCTACGTCTACCCGGGCCCGCAGACGGAATCTGTGGCGAAGGCCTTCTCCACGAGCCCGTCGGAGGTGGCCTTGGCCCAGTTCGGGATGGTCGTGATCACCATAGGGAACCGGGGCGGTCACCCGAACCGCTCCAAGTGGTACCACAACTACGGGTACGGGAACCTCCGGGACTATGGCCTGGCCGACAAGAAAGCCGGAATCGAGCAGTTGGCGGACCGCCACGACTTCATCGACATCGACCGGGTCGGGATCTACGGACACTCGGGCGGGGGCTTCATGTCCACGGCGGCCATGTTGGTCTACCCGGACTTCTTCAAGGTGGCCGTGTCGTCGTCGGGGAATCACAACAACGACGTCTACAACCTGAACTGGTCGGAAAAGCACGACGGCGTGAAGGAGGTGGAGGGCAGGGATGGTGAGATCACCTTCGAGTACGACATCGACAAGAACTCGGATCTCGCCAAGAACCTGAAGGGGAAGCTCCTCCTCACCACGGGCGACGTCGACAACAACGTCCACCATGCCGGAACCTTCCGGATGGCCGAGGCCCTCATCCGAGCCAACAAGCGCTTCGACTTCTTCGTATTCCCAGGCCAGCGTCATGGATACGGGAACATGGGAGACTACTGGTTCTGGCTCCGGGCAGAGTATTTCGTGAAACACCTGCTGGGTGACCATCGGTTCAGCGCCGACATCATGGAGTTGAACAACGAGCGGGCACAAAGTGGGGGTGGATCTTCCGGCGGGAACGGGATGACGAGAAGGTAAAGCAGGTAAGTGGGGCCCCCGGTCCGCCGTGGCGGGTGGACCGGGGGATCCACTACAACCCACAGGGAAGGAAGCGGCCGCGGCCCGGCGTCGCCAGGAACTCCTCTCCGTCCACGATAACCTCACCCCGGGAGAACACCTTTGCCACCTTTCCCGTGACCTCCACGCCTTCGTAGGATGTGTAGTCCGAAGCCATGTGGAGGGTCTCCTGGCTCATGGTCCACCGGGCCGACGGGTCGAAGAGGACGATGTCTGCATCCGACCCGGGCTTCAGGCTGCCCTTCTTTGGGCTGAGTCCGAAGAGCCTGGCCGGGGCCCCAGAAGTCATCTCCACCAACTGGGGCAGTGTGATCCTGCCCTTGGCCACACCCTCTGAGTAGAGAACGGTCAACCGGGGCTCGATGCCCGGCATCCCTTCGGGGCAAAGGTCGAAGTTCTCGGCACCGGCCTGCTTGGACGCCAGCGAGAAGGCACAATCATCGGTGGCCGCTACCGAGATCCGCTCGCTGGCCAGCCCCTCCCATAGAGCCGCCTGAGTGGCCTCGTCCCGGAGGGGTGGAGAACCCACCCATTTGTATCCGTCGTCCCGCTTCAGCCTCTCGTTGGTGAAGATCAGGAAGTGCGGGCAGGTCTCCGCCCAGATCGGCAAGCCCTCCGCTTGGGCGGATGTCACCTCTGCGAGCCCTTCGATGGATGAGAGGTGGACGATGTAGACCGGGCATCCGGTCTCTCGGGAGATTCCGGCGATTCGGCGGATGGCGCTGGCTTCGGCCCGGGCGGGCCGGCACTCGGCATGATCGATGGCCCTGGTCTTCCCTTGGGCCAGCTTCTCCATGGCGATCCTGTCGATAATCGTGCTGTCCTCGGCATGGACCATCAACATGCCGCCGGCTTCCTTCAGCTGGCTCGTGAGCTCCAGGTAGTCCTCGTCGGAGATGATCCTGCCCGGCTTTCCGCTGTACATGTTCACCGCCGACTCCCCCGTCAGGGAGCGGAAGGTCATGAAGCATTTGATGGTGGGGAGGCCGGCACTCACGACATCGGGAATCTCCTCCAGGACCTCGGGCGTGACCTGGTTGATGATGGGGTGGACATTCCAGTCGATGACGGCCTGTCCTCGGGCCTGCTCCTGCTTCACGTCCAGGACAGTGAGTAGGGGGCAGCCGTGGATCTGATCGGCGAAGTCGATGATCGTGGTGGTGCCGCCGAAGGCCGCAGCCCGGCCCCCGGTGAAATAGTCGTGGACGCCATGCTGCCCTTTGTTGGTCTCGTTGAAATGGACGTGGGGATCCACGGCCCCGGGGAGAACCAGGAGTCCTGTCGCGTCCACCACCTGGTTCGGTCGCGCGCCAGGAATGTCACCCAAAGCCGAGATGGTCTCGCCCTGGATCAGCACGTCCCCTTGGGCCACCGTCTGGCCGTCTACGAAGGTTCCACCACGAATCAGCATGGTCTGGTCGTTCACGTCGGCTTCTCCCGGAGCGCTTGGGCAGTAGGAACGTGCTCATTCTATGCAGGGGCGGTGGGAGGTACCAGGCGCACTCCCCTGGCTGGCGAGCCCACCCCCCGCCCATACTGTAGGCTCGGAATCCGACCAGCGGCTTCCCAGGAGTCCCTTCATGGTGGGCTTGCACCGACATTCCGTCCTTCCAGAGCCGGACCTCCCCGATGTGGCCGACCTACTGGCCGAGGGACGGGGACTGGCTTCGTCGTTCTCCGTCGGACCTTGTCCGTTCCTGGCCACATATGGCGTCCCCTCCGAGAGCGCGTACAAACGACGCTGTATGGATGAGGGCGCTGTGATGTACCATGCACAGTTTGGCTTCCGCAGTGCGGAGAAGAGCCGGCGGGCCTACGCAGAGATCCACGAGGGAATAGGCAGGGCTGGATACCGGGTTGACCGATACGGGATTTGCCTGGATTGGAGCATGGGATACCCGGCAGCGGCCCGGTCGGAGATGCCTCGGGGTACCGGGTTGATTCTGGACTCCCCCGAGGCATTCGCCGACCTCACCCGAAACGCGCCTGTGGCGCCCCACTTCGGTGACTTCGTCATCGGCACCCCAGCGGCTCTCGAGAACACGGCCGCGGCCCTGGCTGCAGGGGCCACCAGCATCGGCAACCTCGGACAGTACTTCACCTTCACGATGCCCCGGTGGCAGGACGATGTGGGAACGACCGCCGAGACCATCAAGGCGATGGCCCTCTGCGCTGCGCAGCCGGTGGAGGTGCTGATCCACTCCAACCTGGACGACGGGTTCGCGGCCATGTTCACGGACCTGGCGTGTGGAATCGGGGCCGTCCTCATCGAACGGTTCATCGTCGAGGACCTCGTTGGCGGCCGGGTTTCCCACTGTTATGGGCACACTTTTTCCGACCCACTGAGCCGCCTGGCTTTTCAACGGGCCCTGGCTGAGGTCACTGATGCGCCTGGGACCATGGTCTATGGGAACACGACCATCTATGCGGCCAAGGAGGTGGAGAACTTCGCGAATCTCGCGAGCTATCTCCTGGTGGATGTGGTGGCCCAACGACTCCTGCCCACGGGACACGCTGTCAACCCGGTCCCCGTCACCGAGGCCCTCCGTATTCCCGACGTCGACGAGATCATCGATGCGCACCTCTTCGCGAACCGATTGACGGAGCGATCCGGAGGATTCGAGGGGCTCTTCGACCTGGAGGGGGCGGACCGCATGGCCGCGACGCTGGTGGAGGGCGGGTACCGCTTCCGAGATTCGGTTTTCGCGGGACTGGAGGGGGCTGGGATCGATGTTGGCAATGCATTCGAGGTCCTTCTATCTCTCCGACGAATTGGGGCGAAACGCTTGGAGGAGCTGTTCGGACCCGGAGATCGGACGGAGGGTGCCTGGAGGAACCGAACTCCAGTGGTCCCCGGGACGACCATCGCCGCACTGGAAGCTCAGGGCGCCAGCCTCGTGGGTAGTCTGGATCGGATGGAGCGGGAGGTCATCCGGAGCTCCGGACTCAGGGGATGCGTGGCGAGCACCGACGTCCATGAGTACGGGAAGATCCTTGTGGAGACGGTCCTGGGGCAGGTCGGGATCAAGGTGGTGGATGCCGGAGTGAGTGTCGATCCGGAGGATCTGCTACGCCAGGCGGTTTCGGCCTCGGCCGATTTCATTGCCCTGAGCACCTACTCAGGGATCGCCCTGGAGTATGTCCAGGCGCTGAAGGATGAAATGGGCAAGCTCGGACGGCGCATGCCCCTTTTCATCGGCGGGAAGCTCAATCAGGTACCGGAGGACAGTACCTCCAGCATGCCGGAGGATGTGACCGACCAGCTTCAAGAGTTGGGCGTATCCGTATGCCACGGGATCGAAGTCATGCTGGACGGCCTCCTCAGCCTGGCCCAGGAGAAGAGCCTTGATTGAGTCGGTGGGAATCATTGGCGTGGGGAATCTGGCCAGCTACCTGGTGGAAGGGTTTCGCCGCGCCGACCCCGGGCTCCGGATCGTCCTGTCCCGCTACCTGGGGGAGAAAACCGAGGAGCTGGTTGAGAGGTTCGGGGCCGTGGCGGTGGAAGAAAACCAGGAGGTAGTGGACAGCACCGAGGTGGTTCTGGTCACCACACGCCCAGGAGATACTCTTGATGCATGCCGCGGGGTTCCCTTCCGGCCGGACCAGGTCGTCATCTCGACAGCCGTGGGGATCTCCGTTGAGTCTCTGGCAGCCGCGGTGGCTCCGGCCACAGCCGTCCGAGCCATGCCCCTTACCTGCTCCGCCGTCAACCGGAGCCCTACCCTCCTCCACCCCGCCAACCCACTGGCCCGTGACCTCTTCGAGATGGTTGGTTCCGTCCACGCTCTCGAAGAGGAGGAGCAGTTCAATCCGGCCAGCGTGATCGCGGCGTTTTACGGCTGGATCTTTGCCCTCCTGGACGAGGCGGTCACCTGGACCGCCGGTTCGGGGGTCCCGCCTGAGCTGGCCAGAGCACTGGTGCTCGAGACGGTACGGGGCGCTGCCGAAATGGGGTTGGCTAGGTCTGAGTTGGGGTTGGACGCACTTCTGGATTCCTTGGCCACGCCGGCGGGGATCACCCGCCGAGGGCTCGACGTGCTGAAAGGCCGGAGGAGCCTGGAGGCCTGGGTCGAAGCGTTGGATCAGATCCTCGAGTGCGTAGGCGAGACGCACTGAAATCCCTTCGCGAGGCCGGGGAGCCCTTTCGGCCCGATAGCGTCCTCCCCCGAGGTCCCCCGTCAATCTGCCTTCAAAGCTTCCAATGGATCTACCTTCGAGGCCTTTCGAGCGGGGAGTACTCCCGCCGCAACGGCGATGAGGGCCAGGGAGAGGGATACCGTGACGAAAATCACTGGATCGTTGGGCCCCACATCGTAGAGGAGCCCGGAGAGGAGACGGGTGAGGAGCAATCCTGCCGGCAGCCCAGCTACAACTCCCAGCAGTCCCAGCTTGGCTCCCTGAAGCAGCAAGAGCCGGCCCAGATCCCGTCCGTCGGCCCCCAGTGCCCTCCGCACGCCAAGCTCACGGTATCGGTGTCGCAACGAGACGTTGGTGACTCCGTAAACCCCCACAACTGCCAGTGCTAGTGCGAGTGCGGCGAACATCGCCACCAGGGTTGAGGCGAACCGGGATGCTGCGGACGATTCGGCGGCGATCCGCTCCATGGTTCGGATCTCCGTTACTGGAACTGAGGGGTCTATTGACCAGATGGCTTCCTTGACCTCGTCCACCCGGGCGGAGGGGTCGCCGGCAAACCGTACCACCATGGCCATTTCCCTCCACGCGGACTGGGTCTGTGGGACGTAGACGACGTTGCGATCCGAGTCCGACAAGCTCATGTACGGGATGTCCGCCGCCACTCCAACCACTTCCAGCGGGTCGTCGGCTACCACTCCGCTAGTGGGGAAGATCTGCTCCCCCAGGGGGTTCCTGTCAGGAAAAAGCTCCCGGGCGAAGGACTCGCTGAGTATCGCTACCCTGGGGCTGGTGGGGAGGTCATCTCGGGTGAAGGCCCTCCCGCTCGAAAGACTGATCCCCAGGGTTCGGAAGAAGCCGAGGCCCACGATGTTCCAGTTGGCGAAGTGGGTGTCATCGCCCACCGCCTCCGGCCCTCCTCCGAGAACGAAGGGGAGCTTGTCGAAGAGGCCGTCTGCGGAGAGAGGCAGAGCCGACACAGCTGCCGCGGACAGGGCGGCCGGTAGGGCTTCCAACCGCTCGGCGAACGCACGGTAGAGAGCTGCAGTGGACTTTGCCTCCGGGGAGTCGGGGGCGTGGTGGGGGAGAAAGACCTTCATGGTCAGCACACCTTCGCCTCGTATTCCGGGATCGGAGCGGAGGAGGCCAATCGTACTCTTGACAGTCAGGGTCGCACCGAAAAGGAGCACCGCCGAAAGGGCAAGCTGGATCACGCTCAGCGTGCTCCGGGCTCTGATCCCTCCGGCCCCCTTTCCCCCCCGGGCTCCCGCGTCGGACAAGGAGCGACGAAGATCGAGATTTCTCACCGTAACGGTTGGGGCCAGTGTGAATGCCAGAGCGGTGAGTAGGGTGAGACCCACCCCGAAGGACAGAAGGCCCAGGTTGACCTCGGTCCCATCCGGGTTCGGTAGCGCAGCCGGGGCGAGGGCGGTCAGGGCTTCCATGCTCCATACCGAACTCAAAATTCCCAACCCTCCGCCCATCAGCGTCACGATCAGGCATTCCCATGCCAACGGACGGACAGACCTGATGCGTCCCGCTCCGATGGCAGCCCGGATGGAGATCTCCCTCTGTGCGCTGAGCGAACGTTCCAGTGTGAGGTTTGCGACATTCGCGCAGGCAATCAGGAGGACGAAGGCTACGCTCGCCATGAGGAGCAACAGAGCCCGTTGAGTGTTCTCCCCGATCACGTGGGTCCGAAGGGGAATCACCGTGGCCCCGAACCCGGCACGAAGGTCCGGGCGATCGGCTGCGGCGCGTCGAGCCAGCTGATCCACGACCGCCTTTGCTCTGGGGAGCCCCGCGCCGGGTTGCATGCGGGCGATTACCGAGTAGGCCCGGGCATCCATCTCCAGCACCCAGTCAGGGGTAACGGATCCGAACGTCAGCGGGATCCAGATCTCAGCCTCCCTGGGCCAGCGAGCCTCCGGTGGGACGACGCCCACCACCTCGTAGGCCTCGCCGTCCAGGAGGATTGACCTGCCCAGGATATCCGGATCGCCTCCGAATCGGCGTTCCCAGAGGCCTTGGCTGAGGACGGTAGCCCGACCGCCTCCTGGCTCATGCTCCTCCGGTGCGAAGGTTCTCCCCAGGATCGGAGGAGCCCCCAGGACCTCGAAGAACCTGTTGGAGACTACCGCACCTCGCACCCTCTCCGGATGTTCTTCTCCCGTGAGGTTCAGGTTCCAGCCCACGTAGAGGCCCATCCTCTTGAACACTGCCGTCTCCTCTTTCCAGCGGAGGTAGTCGGCATATCCGACGGGGCCTTGCTGGACATTCTCGGCAGGGTTGGTAAGGACGGGCACCACGAGCTGGTCGGCTTCGGGGTAGGGGAGTGCCCGGAGCAGGACTCCGTTCACCACGCTGAACACGGCCGTGTTTGCTCCGATTCCCAGCGCCAGGGTCAGGGTGGCGACCATGGTGTAGGCCGGGTTCCTCCGAAGCCCTCGCATCGCATGCCGAAGATCCTGGGAAATTCCAACGGCCAAGTCAGCGAGTCGGATCCCCACGCGTCCCAGGCGGCGGGGGGTCCAGGGGTCATCCGGTCTGGATCGCCGGATGAGCCCCGCAAGGGTTTTCCCATCCCCGAATTCGTCGAGGAGGTTCTCGGCGGTGCGTCCGGCAGCGAGACCGTCTTCGAAATGGGTCACCAGCTCGGAAAGGACATCGAGGCGGGCTTCCCCCTTCAGCCCGCTCTCGTCCATCACCGCTCTCAGGTAGCCCCGAACCTCTGCCGGAAGGCTTGTCTGGCCGAGGAGGGCCTTCTCCCTTTCAGAGGCGGAATCGAGGCTCCCGACTCCTGAGTCTTCCCCGGCCCGTCCACGGATCCTACTCATGGCGTCACTTCCCCGCGGATCCCGTGGCGATTACGCCCAGGTTCGTCATGGCCTCCAGCAGGCTCTCCCACTGCTCTTGTTGGCCCTGCAGCCACACCTTTCCCCTTTGGGTCAGGCCGTAGTACTTGCGCCTCCGTCCCGACTCCGCCACACGCCAGGTGCTCCGGATGAGCCCCTTTCGCTCCAGGTTATAAAGGAGGGGATAAAGGGTAGACTGGCCCATGGCCAGAACACCACCGGTCTGGCGGGCCAGGGACTCCACCAACTCGTAACCGTACATCTCCCGCTGCTCCAACAGGCCCAACACCGCCACGGGGCCTGCTCCTCGCATAAGCTCTCTCTCCACCCGCATGGCACAGTCTCCCAGGTTCCTTCTTCAGAATTGGCCGGACCGGTGCGCGGTCCCTCGCTTAGCATACTATGTCTCACACAGTATAAGAAGACAGGACCGCTGTGGCCAGGAGTGGGTGGCGGTGACTGGGTGTGGATCAGAGCCCTTCCAGGTGGAGGGAGGCGGCCTGTTCACCTTGCATTTCTCTTCATGGACCGGACATGTTCAGCGCACTGCATCCGGAGAGAGATACACCCATGTACCTGTCTGTCAGCTTCCCTCAGCGCCGCTTCCTCGGGCTCCTGGGCGCTCCCATGATCGTCGCCGTCGGCATCTCCTGCGACACCACCTCCAAGGATGACGACTTCCTGAATCCACCGGTCTGGCAGTCGGAGCAGGATCTCAGGGTGGGGAGCATCGACGATCCGGACTACTCCCTCACCTGGTTCAGGAGTCTGGTTGTCGGGGAGGACGGGAGGATCTACACGGCCCACGGCCAGGAGCAGATCGTCCGGGTCTTCGAGCCCGACGGCACGCTGCTCGAGGTGCTGGGGGGCAGGGGGGACGGTCCGGGAGAGTTCCAGAACCTGGGGCCCATCGGATGGGTGGGGGACACCCTGTGGGCTCTGGACTACTCCCTCTACCGGTTCAATCTCTTCTCCCCGGATGGTGAGTTCCACTATTCGTTTGCCGTTCCATTCGGCTTCAGGGAGGACGAGACCCAACCCCATCCGCCCAGGGCTGCAGGTCTCCTCCATGACGGCACGGTCCACGGGGCCCCGCCGGCCTTCTCCCACGAGGTCGAGGACGGCACGATCACTCATCGTCAGCTCCTCCTCATGACGCGGGGGGGAGAGGTGACGGACTCGGTGGCCTCAATCCCCTTCGGGAATAACACCTGGGCAGTGTATGACCCCGACGACCGGATGAGCGGGATGATGTTCTCTCCGCAGCCCTACGGGGATGGGCCCCTCTGGGAGTTTTCCCCCCTCGAGGGGACCCTGACGGTGGTCTACCGAGAGGCCCCATCTGCTGCCGAGGGCGCCCGGTTCACCCTCATCAAGCGAACTCTGAGTGGGGACACCCTGTTCGCCCGGGCATGAGGGGCACGACTGCTGCGAGACTCCGGGAGTGGGCCGAACGGAGGATCTACGCCCCGCCCTTCCGGCCGCCGGTTTCGCAGCTGGTCCTGGGGAGGGACGGGAGTTATTGGTTGAGAGGAAACCCGGTCGAAAGGGACCTGGTGCCGTGGTTCGTCCTCGACTCGAAAGGGTCCCCTGTTGGCCAGGTGACCCTGCCGGCCGGTGTCCGGGTCATGGCTGCGGATCGCTCGGCGGTCTGGGGCACCGAGACCGATGAACTCGATGTGTCGTATCTTGTCCGGTATCGGATCTCCCCTGGTTGAAGGGACCTCCGCCCCGGACCCTGATACCACGCCCCTGACCGGGGCGGTTAAAGGCTCCTGGCGAGCCGTACGTACGGAAAGAAACGGACTATTCCTGGAGATGAGCCCATGTCCTCGTTGATCCCCGAAGATCTTCGACTCTCCCTGGTTCGTCGGGCCGGCGCGCTCCCAGGCCTTGGGGCATACGTCTTCGGTGCCGCCACGGGAATGCCGTACTTCAGGTTCCTGGGACTCCGATCCGCGGCCGAACGGGCCCTCTGGCGTGAGGATCTGGACGAAGCCGAAGCCCACGCCCTCGAGCTCCTGAGGATCGCGGAGCGGTTCCAGGAGGACTGGCACTACGGGAATGCCGTTCATCATGGGCACTCCCTCCTGGGCCGTGTCGCTCTCCGACGGAACAACCTCACTCAGGCCATCGAGCACCTTCACGAGTCCGGGAAGACACCCGGGTCGCCACAGCTGAAATCGTTCGGCCCGAACATGTTGCTGGCGAAGGAGCTTTTGGAGCTCGGAGAGACGGATGCCGTCCTGAAGTACTTCGATCTCTGCAGGGACTTCTGGAGGGCCGGAGCGTGGACTGCGGCCACCGGGAGACATCCGCTGGATGGATGGGAGGAAGATGTCAGGGCGGACCGGACCCCGGAGTTCGGGCCGAACCTGGTGTATTAGCGAGTAGTCCCGGGCCGGTGGTCTCCCCCGAGCCGGACCGGATCAGCCCGGGCCAGGTGCTATCCCAACAGCTTCTTCACCTGATGCACGCTGAGAAGGTGGCCTGAGGACACTACCCTCCCGTCGACGGACAACGCCGGGGTCATGAGTATGCCTCGGGCCGCGATGTCCTTGATCTGGGATACCTTCGTGACCTCGGCCTCGATTCCCATCTCTTGAACGGCAGCCTGTACGTTTTTCTCGAGAGTCTCACACTTGGGGCAACCGGGACCCAGGACTTCTATCTTGAGCATCTTCCTTGCCTCGTCGTCAATGGTTCCTTCTCATTCCGGCGGCTCAGGGCGCCGCAGGGCCCATCCGTTCAGCGGTGCCCGGCTAGCCACTGAACCACGTACCGTAGATCAATCCGGTGATCGTGCCCATGACGGCCACCAGCGCGATGAAAGTCGCTGTTTTGCGGGTACCGATGACGCTTCTGATCACCAGGATGCTCGGAAGGGACAGGGCAGGGCCCGCGAGGAGGAGGGCAAGCGCAGGCCCGCCTCCCATCCCACTGCCCATGAGCCCCTGGAGGATCGGCACCTCCGTGAGGGTGGCGAAGTACATGAACGCGCCGGCCACCGATGCGAAGAGATTGGCCCCAAGTGAGTTCCCCCCCACCGCACCGGCGATCCATCCCGAGGGAATCAGCCCTTCGTTTCCTGGCCGCCCAAGGAGGAATCCGGCCACCAGGATCCCAATGAACAGGAGGGGGAGGATCTGCTTGGCGAAGCCCCAGGACGCCGCGAACCAGTCCCCCAACTCCCCTTCATCTCTGCTGGTGACCACCGAAAGCCCAACGGTGGCTGTTACGAAGGGAACGGCCGGGGCATCGGGGAACAGAACTGCCAGGACCGTCGTGGGCAGGGCGATCAGGGCCAGGCGAGCCCATGACAGGCCGAACCAGGCCACCATCACCCCCCCCAGGCCAGCGGCGAATGCGCTGGTCATCATCCACCGGTTCTGGTAGACGGCATCCCAGGCTCCTCCCTCCGCCTCCGGCCTACCCCAGTTCGCGAACACCAGGATTCCGATCATGAGACCGAAGTAGAGTGCGTTCTGCCAGATGGATCGACCATCGTCCGACTCCGTTTCGGGCATCTCCTGCGCCGCGATCCGGGCCTCTTCATCCCGCCGGAAGAGGGCGTGCATCAGGACACCAATGACAATCGCGAAGAGCACCGCACCAACGGCCCTGGCCACCCCGAGGCTGAGCCCCAGAACACTGGCGGTGAGGACGATGGCCAGGACGTTCACGGCGGGGCCGGAGTAGAGGAAGGCGGAGGCAGGACCCAGGCCTGCGCCGGAGGCATAGATCCCGGCGAAGAGGGGAAGGATCGTGCATGAGCAAACTGCCAGGATGCTCCCGGCCACGGAGGCGACTCCGTAGGCCAGAACCTTCGGGGCGCCGGGCCCCAGGTAACGGAGCACTGCTTGTTGGTTCAAGAACACCGAGATGGCGCCGGCAATGTAGAAGGCGGGAATCAGGCAAAGCAGGACGTGCTCCCGGGCATACCACTTCGTGAGAGCCAGAGCCTCCACCACCGCGCCATCGAAACGGGGGTTCCCGACGGGGAGCCAGTAGAAGACCGCGAATACGGCCAAAACCCAGAGGAGGGGCTTCCACTCCGCACCCCAGTCGGTTGCCAGATTCCTATTCATCCGGGGACGGTAGTGCTGGGAGAGGAGAATGTACAGAGTGTGTGTGGGCGGATCCCCGGGTGTGGCTGAAGGTCCTGCAAACGGAACGGCGGCCACTCCGCATGGGAGCGACCGCCGCCGTCTCGCTGGGTGGGCGGGTGCGATGGGATCCGCCGCGCCCCACTTGTGCAGACCTTCCCTAGTTCATGTAATCCACCCGCTCAGCGGCCTTTCCGTTGATGAGTATCGAGCGGGAGAGCATGTCGTGGACCCCACCCACCTCCACGGGCATCTCGTGATGTTCCATGAGCTGGGTGAGTTGTCGCTTGCAGTTGGAGCATGCCGTGGCCACGTATTCGGCTCCGGTCTCCTTGATCTGCTCCAGTTTCTTCGTCCCGGAGATCTCCATCCGGAATTCGAGGATGTCGTCCATCGCAGAGAGACCTCCCCCTCCCCCACAGCACCAGTTCTCTCCTTTGTTCGGGAGCATCTCCCTGAAGTCGTCACAGGCCGCATTCAAGATCACCCGCGGCTCCTCCGTGATTCCACAGGACCGTCCGAAGTTGCAGGGATCGTGATAGGTCACTGGTTGGGAATTCCTGGTCTTGTCGAACTCCAACCGCCCGGCACGGACGTGATCGGCGGTCCACTGCATGCAATTTGTGATCTCGAAGGGTAGGGACCCCCACCAAGCGGATTTCTCCATGATGAACTTCATGATTCGGTGGGCGTGCCCACACTCACCCATGAGCATGGTCTTGACGCCCAAGTCCTTCGCAGTATCGACGTAGAGCTTGTTGTCCTGCTTCATGTCCCCGTCGTTTCCTGTGAAGAGGCCGTAGTTCGCTCCGTCGAAGCACTTGGAGCTCATGGTCCATTTGTCGGCCATTCCAAGAACGTGAAAGACTTTGGCCAAGCCCATGGTGGCTTCCGGGTTCACCAGGACGTCGCCGGATGGAGGTACGTAAAAGTAGTCGGCGCCTTCTACGTCGATGGGGATTTTGATCTCGATGCCGTGCTCGTCCTCCATCTCCTCCTCGAGGAACTCGATGGCGTTTCGGAACGCCTTCTCCCCGGCACCGTCGGTGTTCCCCGTCTCCAGGGAAATCTGGACCACTTTGGCCATGGTATCCGGCGTCATTCCCAGGGAATCCAGGATCCCCCGACCCTTCCGGGTGATGACCGAGTGGTCGATACCGAAGGGACAGTAGGTGGCACAGCGGCGACACCCGGTGCACTCGTAGAAGACCTGTTGCCAGTCTTCCAGGTCGTCCGGATCGAAGTCCTCGGCTCCGGCGAGCTTCCCGAAGAGCCGTCCGGATGTGGTGTTGTATTTGTTGTAGATCCGGCGAATCAGATCCGTGCGTTCCGCTGGATTGTAGCGTTTTTCGCTCTTCCCGTAGTACACCGGGCAGACGGAGGCGCAGGTTCCGCATTTCGCACAAAGCTCCATGTACAGGCGCATGGCCCGAGGCCCGTCCTTCATGGCCTTGATGGAATCGACAACCTGCTCTTTCACCTGGGTTTGAGACATCGTCGCTTCCTTCCCCCCCTAGTGCTTCCGAATGAGTTGATGAGTGAAGAAGATCCCTCCGAAGTGAAGGATCTTGCTGAACGGGATGTACATGAACAGGACCAGCGCCAGGCCCATGTGAAGGAGGAAGAGGTTGTTCCCCAGAGCGGCCGCGTCACCAATCCCCTGGAATGTGGCCAGGCTCGAGAAGTATTCCCTGGTGAGGGCCAGATCGAAGTGCTCCCCCCCGAACCGCATCAGGTTTCCGGTTACGATGATGGCCCCCACCAGGAGGAGTGCGAGAACGTCGGTCAGGCTGGTGACTTCCCGCACCCGGGGGATGACGAGCCTCCGCACCAGGAGGACCAGGGCGGTGATCAGAATGATGATCCCCGCGGCTCCTCCCACTCCCGAGGACATCCCCTGGATGCCGGCTTCGGTCATGCCCATTCCAGTGAAGATCCGATCCACGTTGGAAACCACGCGGATGTGCCCCACGAAGATCAGGGCGAGAACCACGTGGAATCCCCAGGCGAAGATCCAGAGGGCCCGGTCCCCGCGGAAGAGACTCCGGAAGAGCACCGCTTCCTTGACCGTGTTGACGGTGTTCGCCCTCCCTTCCGGCGGGGGTGCTGGGAACAGCGTCATGGCTGGCGCCGGCAGGCTCCTCCAGACCCGGATCCGGTGGATCATGGCCACCACGAACACCAGGACGGCCACGTAGGGGAGGATCCCACCCACCAAGAACTTCAGGACATCCATTTGCCCTTTCCTTTCTTCAGATCCCGTGAGGGATGGATTGGGGGGCGGGAGCTTCTGGACGGCCCGCCCGCGTGTTCAGGCAAGGCCTTACGAACACCCCGGGGGCCGGGGAAGGCCGGACAGCCTGTAGGCACCCTTGACCATGCCGCATGGGAAGAGCCTACAGATGTCCGCGGAGGTCAGGCCCGTCTCCTTGTGGACCTTCACCACCGGCGGTCCGGAGCCGTAGGTCCGGTAGTACTCCTGCACGTACTCGATGACCCTCCAATGGTCTTCGGTGAGATCACCGACTCCGTGCTCGATGGCCAACTTTTGGGCTTGGGATCGATCCCAATCAGCCATGGTCTTCAAAAAGCCGTTCGGACCGAGGTCCGGCTCAGCAGTGGGCTGACTCGTCACGTCCATGATCATGGGAGTTCCTCGTTCAGGCGGGGACCCTGGATGGCAGCTCCTCCGAGGGGAATGACCTCCACCGGGAAGCTGTCGATGACGGATTGTATGTGCTGCAGATCGAAAGGCTTTTCGATTCGTCCCAAAGCGAAGGAGCCCTCACCTAGTTCCCCGGTTCGTTTCGAACGCCCATTTCGAACGGCCACAATCGTCTTCAATCCCGGAAGCCGGGGATCGCGACTCAAGCTCTCCAGGAGCCCGTTCTCTTTCGCGGCCGAGGTCTCCAGGTCCACGATGGCAAAAGCGGGGATGAAGCTCTCCACGACGGCAGAGGCCTCGTACGCATTCTGCGCGAAGCGGACGACGATTCCTTCGCTTTCCCCCTCTTCCAGCCCTTGGAGGAGGTCAGCGTCGGACGAGACGATGAGGACGTTGGTGGGAAGGCCTATTACTCTACGGTAGTAGGCGCAGTCATCGCAGGAAGTGGGGCAGAATCTGCGGGAATGACCGGTGTCCAACCCCAGGGACGCGATCTGGAAACACCACGCGGCCCTGACCCGGAAGACCACACAGTCCTGGCATTCTTGCCGAACGGAGTCGCCGTCGCTGAGGTATTCCCAGCACCGAAGGGGAGCTCGAGAGTCTCCGTGGTCCACCCTAAGGTCGGGAGATCGGCGCTGGACCATGAGGGGCTGCAAACGTTCCAGCCTGATCCGGTAGTGCCCTCCCGGAGTCCTGACCCCGTCCAGCTGACCCGTCCGAATCCAGTTCAGGACGGTCGCAGGCGTGACAGCGCACATCCTCGCTGCCTGGCCGGTGGTGAGCCATGTGGGGTTTTGGGTTGGCATCGTCGTCGGGTTCTGGTTTTATGAAATCCGCCCCCCGCCCATTTGTCATTTTCAATAAATTACGGATCAAAATCCGGAATGTCAACCAAGTTGATGGAGTAAATACGATAAAAAGAATACCATTCTTGACAAAGATCTTTATTTTATGGATTTTATAATGTCTTGGTTTTCCGTGTTTCAACGCATCTTACGAGAAAAGCCACAATGGCCAAAGGCGAAACTGAACTTCTGACCACCGGGGAGGTCGCTCGAATGTCTGGAGTGACCCGGGATGCAGTGCTGAAGTGGATAAAAAAGGGGAGACTCCAGGCCGTACGGACCCCCGGAGGCCATTACAGGATCCCAAAGGAGGCCCTGGCGGAGCTTCCGTTGCAGGTCTTCACGCCAGGGCTTTCCCAAGCCTCCGGAGCAGCGGAGGCAGAGGGATCCGAGCCTGTACGCTGCTGGGAGTATTTCGGGGACGACGGCTCACCCAGGGAGGCTTGCGAAAGCTGCCTGGTTTTTTTGGCCAGGGCTCAGAACTGTTACCGACTGGCAGAGTTGGGAGAAGCTTCCGGGCACCGGCTCCATTTCTGTCGGCACGACTGCAGGACCTGCTCTTTCTATCGGGCGTGCCAGGGGCTGGCCATGGAAGTCCTGGTCATCACCAAGGACGAATCCATGATCCGGCGGCTGGAATTGCGGGCCGATCCGGAGAAGGTATCCATCCGGTTTGCTCGCTCAGGGTACGAGGGCTCTGCGGTCATCTCTACGTTCAGCCCGGCTCTGGTCCTCCTGGACAGCGAGCTCCCCGAAGTGCGGGACAGAATGTTGGTGGAGTCCATAGGAAACGACGAGAGGATTCCAGGAGCCCAGGTAGTGGTAGGGTGTCGGAAGGGAGACCGCGCTGCCTTCGAGGGTCTGGACGTGCTGATTGTCCCGGCTCCATTCTCCGCGGGTGAGGTCGAAGAGCTTGCCCAGGGGGTGGCCCGAGCCGTTGGCCGCCTCCCGGAAGAAGTCGCGTAAAAGCTGAACTCCGGCATGGTCCCCGTGTCACTCGGATCAGCGGACCCTTAGGTCAGGAGACTCATGGCGATGAACCAAGTGGCGTTCAAAGGGAAGCGGTATGAACTGGACGAGCACGGCTTCCTTGACCCCCCGGACCAATGGGATGAGGACTTCGCCATCGGAATGGCGAAGATGGTGGGGATCAAGAACGGGCTCTCGGAGCGGCATTGGGAGTTGGTCACGTACCTCAGGCACAAGTTCCTGGAGGAGGATACGGTGCCCGTAGTGGTCCTCGCCTGCTCCGACAACAACATGCGCCTGTCCGAGCTACGGCGGCTCTTCCCGGCGGGATATCACAGAGGTGCGTGCAAGATCGCCGGGATCAATTACCGCTTCATGTACGACACCAATCTCTGGCTCACCTACGAAACCGGCCCCCCGCTCCCGCCCCGGTACCAGGTGGATCCCATGGGATTCCTGATGACGCCGGACGAGTGGGACCCCGACTGGGTGGAGCTGGTGATGAACCAGCGGGAACCCCCTCAGGTGCCGACGCCGAGGCATCTGCAGGTGATCCACTACCTGCGGGATTATTTCGCGGTCAATCGCATGATTCCGGCGGTCTTCGAGGCGTGTACGGCCAATGACCTGAGCCTCGAGGAGCTTCGGGAGCTCTTCCCGACCGGGTATCGCCGGGGGGCCTGCAGGATGGCGGGACTGCCCTTCCTGGGCTGACCTTCGTTAATAGTAGAAGACCCTGCCAGAGCGTTGTCCCGGATCGTTAACATTGTCGCCGCCGAGGACCATCACGTGAGCGACGCCGTCCCCGTCGACGTAGGCGAAGGCCCCTGGATTGAAGAGGTTCCCCGCGCCGGCCGACTGGAGGGTGTTGGATCCGGTGGCACCGCCAAAGCTGCCGATGGAGCCGTCGGAATTGATCTGGGCGTAGGTATTCTCGCTGGATCCGGTTTTTGCGGCTGAGTACAGCCCCGAAGACGCAAACATGTTCCCGCCGGCCACCAATGCCGCATGCTTACTCCGGGCCTTCCCGAGGTTGGACGAGTTCTCCGCCCACCCGCTGAAAAACTCCCCGTTCCGAAGGTTGAGCCGAACATATACCACTCCGTCCAGCCGGGACTGCCCTGCTGCATCCAACCCGCCCTGGGGAGACACAGCGCCGGCATCCCCGCCGATCGCATAAAGGTATCCCCCGAACGTCTGGAACCCGTGGTGGGCCCGGGGGCCCGGCATGGGGTCCAGAGCTTCCCATTCTCCCAGCGCCCCCAGCGTATCGATGGCCGCCCGATAGACGGACGCCACCGGCTCGTTCCCGGCGGTTGCTCCGCCGGCCAGGTAGATGTAGCTCCGAAAGATCACGGCTCCGGCGGAATGCAGCGCCGTCGGCAGAGGGGTCTCCTCGGTGGCAGGCCCGAGATTCCCGTCCATGTCCAGCTCCATCGAATACACCGTGGACGACGGCTCGCCGTTCTCGTCGATCCCCCCAAGGGTCAGGATTCGTCCGGACCCGGGAACCTTGGAGTTGAATGGTGTCGCGGCCACGGCTGCGGAGAACGCTCTCGGTTCTGTCAGGGACGTAGCGCTGACCCAGGGGTCCAGCCCTCCTGCGGCCTGGATTCTGGAATGGTGAATCTGGCCGGAAAGTGTCTCGTCCAACCGGGTCCCTCCCACGACATAGGCTCGCTGGACGGTCGCTCCGGTCGCGTCGTCGATGGGGACGTAGACTGCCGAGTGCCCGGCGAGGGGCTCGGGCATGGCGGTGGTTTCAGACCAGAAGATCGTCGAGGGGCTGAAGGCGGCGTTCTGGGTCACCGTGAACTCCAGGGTGTTGCTTTCCCCAGTTGCGGTGGTGACGAGGACCGGACCGCTCTGGGCCCCCGAGGGCACCGTCGAGACGATAAATGTGTTTGTCCAATCGTCCGGTGCCGCGATGGGTGCGATGACGGTTCCCCCGAGTCCGTCGGAGAATGCGACGGTCCCGGTCCCCTGAAGATCCCCGAAAGCGTTGCCTTCCAGGATCACCGTGCTGCCCGTGTTGCCCGAGGGCTTCGTGGCGGAGTTCACGAAGTCCAGGTCCGGCGCGACTGCGGAAAAGGCGGCGTTTATCTCGTCCCTGGTTCCGTCTTCGTTTCGGACCTCCAGATCGTACGTCTCGCCCGCGACGATCCCCTCGGGGACGAAGGCGAACAACTCCGCCCCGCTGATCACCTCCACCATGCTAGCCCGGTGGCTGCCGACAAAGACGGAGGCACCGGGTCGGAAATCATTTCCGGACACTCGCACTTCGGTGCCCACTGTCCCCTGGATCGGGGAAACCGCCAGGATCGTGGGTGCTGGCCCGTCCACCTTGGTGGGGCTGTCGCCGCACGCGGAAAGGAACAGGGGCAAAAGCACTGGGAACAAAGCCGTTATCCAGCGTGGACGGTCCTTCATGGGATATCTCCGGGGTTCGCCCGGTCACTGGCGATTGGGGTTTCAGACCCTGGGACCGGGGCTCTTCTCCATCCCTGGAGGTGCAATCAGAGTGCCACGTTCACCCGGGGGAAGGTCGAGCGTTGGCGAACACATGGAGAGACCGTTCAGAAGGGGAGGGACATGAGAAAGGCCCGGCCCCGCCGCTGTCCTGGGCGGGGCCGGGGCCTTTCTGGACCCTGGTTGGACAGGGGAAGCGGCGGGCCTTGCCGACAGGCGGGGTCAGGTGCCTGCCGCGAAGGAGAAGTCGACGCCTACCACGTCCGCGGCAGGACCGACCTCGACGGCGATCGAGGCCGGGCTTGCCACATACGTCTCCGGGGGAGTCAGAGAGACCGTGTAGTTACCCGGAACGACGAAGTGGATCGTGTACTTCCCCTCCGAATTCGTCACGCCGGAGGCGGTCTGCGTCTGGTAATCCCCGAAGTAGGTGTCCGCCTCGGGTACGGCCGTGACGGTGAGGCCCTCCACGGAGACACCCGTTGATGTGGACACGGTACCGGAAATGCTCCCGGCTCCGTCCATCACCACGACTCGGAGCGTCGGCTTGAAGTGCATCCCCTTGATTCCCGCCGGCGTCTCGGGATTCCCCTGGATCACGAAGCTCTGACCGACATCGAAATCCAGGACCAGAACCGTCTCGCCAGGAACGATTTCTACGCCTCCCTCGTCGTCTGATCCTTCTTCACCGTCCGCTGGTTCGCCGTCTTCGGCGGGTTTGAGATTGAGCTTGATGCCGGTCTGGGCGCCGCTGGGCACCTTCAGCGGCATCTCCGACTCTCCGTTGCTGAACCGGTACTGATCCTCCCCCTCACCGGCCAGGACGACCCGGGCGGACTCGACCATGAGCCGGAGCTGATGATAGGTCCCAGGTTCCACGACGCCCTCGGCCAGGAACGCTGTCGTGGCGCCCCGCAGCTCCATGAGGTTCACTTCCCCGTCGGTGCCGTCCTCGGAAAGCGTAATGGGGCTGCCGTCGCCGGATGGAAGGATCTGGACTGCCCCAATGTCCACCCACGCGCTCCCGATGTACTTCGTGGCCGCGTCGGTGAGGAGCACCCGGACCGTTGCGTTCCCTGCCGGGGAGGCCGGATCGCTGTCGCAGCCCAGGAGGCCAACGCTGAATAGCGCGGTTGCCAGGGAGAAGGCCATCAATCTCTGTGTACGCATGTCTTCACATCCTCCGGTGGCGGGGGAAGCCCGCGAATCCTCGTCGAGTTGTGCCTGAAACAGACTCACTTAAGACAAGATTCGTGCCCGGAAGGGAGCCAGGACTGGAACAGGTATGGGGTGTCGGTGGAAACCCGCTTGGAGAAAGCGCTCCCCGGCCCCTGGGCTAGGTGGGACCCTATCGCCAAGGACCCCGCAGACGGCCGGAACCGTTGAGAATGTGAGCCAAGGGTGGCAGAGGTGCAGCGGTTCGGGTCAACTCCTCCCTTCGAGGACTTTCAGGGAGATCGTCGCCGATTCCCGGGCAAACAACACCGCTTCCCGATAGCTCCTCGCGGCGTATGCCTCTTTCGCAGCCCCCAGATGTTTCCGGGCCTCACGCAAAGCTTCGGCTTCCCCCTCGGTGACATCCGCCTTGACGGCGTTCCAGGCCGCGTCGAAGGCTCGAGTAGCCCTCTGGATGGCCATGAACGCCTGGTAGCGGGGCGAAATCGCCCGGACCAGATCCGCTGCGGCGAAGGATGCGCTCAGCGCCACTCGGAGTCTGCCTGCCTCCCGAGCCTGGTGACCTTTCTCGGAAAGGGCCTTGGCTCGGTCCAGAGCGTTCCGGAACCGATCCGGGAGTGTCTTCCCAGCGAACCTGGCCTCCAACCGAGCCAGTGCTTGATCCACTCCCGCGAGGGCATGGTCCACGACCTCTTCCCCGAGGACCGAGATAATGGCATCCAGGGTGAGGGCTTGGCTCCGGGCGGCGTGTGCCTTGGCTGCCTCCAGGTCCCCCGCCTCCCGGGCCTCCTGAGCCTTCACCGCCTGATTCCGAGCCCTGCGCAGAAGGGCGAGGCCGTCGGCGTGGGCTTCCCGGTCGCTCCGAATGGCCTGGTAGGTTTCACGGAGGAGCCTCTGCAGAGAGGGCAGGGGGTGGCCTTCCTTATCTGCAGCGTCCAGCGCCTCCACGGCCAGCTGCTCCAGGGCTGCCTCGGCGTCGGCTTCCTTTGTAGCTGTGGGAGAAGAGGCATCGCACGCCGAAAGCGAGAGCATTCCGCACAGGGAGAGGAACAGGCTTTTTCTGAGCATGATCGAGGCCTCGGATCGGGGGATTGCCAGGAATTTACCCTCTCGCCAGGCCGGATGGAAAGGGCGAAGTGTTCCCTCTGGAGGCCTGCTGGAGGTCCCCGGCCCGCCCAACCTCCCGGGTGCTTCCCACGGCACTGTCTCCCCGTACCGTCCGTTGTAGATTGGCCGGTGTGGTTCCAGGATCCCGAAACCGGACACCGACTCATGGAAAACCCGAAGCTGGTTGATTTCGCACAGGCCTTGGTCCAACACCCGAGCTTGAGCTGTGAGGAAGGCGCGGTGGCGGCGCGAGTGGAAGATGAGATGCGAACCCTGGGGTTCGACCAGGTGATGGTGGATGCCTGCGGAAACGTGATTGGTGTGATCGAAGGCACGGAATCCGGGAAGACCCTTCTGCTCGATGCCCATACGGATACCGTAGACGTCACCGGCGGGGTGCCGTGGGAGAGGGACCCGTTCAGTGGTGCCATCGAAGGCGATGTTCTTCATGGCCGGGGAAGCGCAGACATGAAGGGGGCGCTGGCGGCGATGGTCTACGCCGCATCCGAGGTTGACCGCAAAAGGATCCGTGGGCGCGTGATCGTAAGCGCGTCGGCCATGGAAGAGGTGCTCGAGGGAGTGGCTCTCCAGGAAGTCATGGCCCAGTTCCCGCCGGACTTCGTAGTGATCGGAGAGGCCACGGACCTGAACCTCGCCCGGGGTGGAAGGGGCAGGGCGGAGATTCACCTGGAGACGGTGGGGGTGCCATCCCATTCGTCTGCACCTCATCTGGGGCGGAATGCAGTCCTGGACATGATGAGGGTCATCGAGGGAATCGAGAGGATCCAACTGCCGGAGGACCCTCTGATGGGGCCTGCGATCCTGGCCCTGACCGAGATCTCCTCTGCGCCGTTCCCGGCCAACTCGGTGATCCCTTCTCTCTGTCGGGCCACATACGATCGCCGGACCCTCCCGGGGGAGAGTGAGGCCGACGTGCTGGGCGCGATCACCAACCTTCCCCAGGCGGAAGGGGTCAAGCTGACCGCAGTGGTGGGATCCGGGGAGTATGCAGCATACACCGGGAAAGTGCTCACGAAAGAGAAGTTCTTCCCTGCCTGGTTGTTCCCTGAGAATGACTGGTTCGTAACCAGGTCTCTCGAGGGCCTCGGCGCCGCCGGCCTGACCCCGGTCGCCGGCGCCTATCGGTTTTGCACCAACGCAGCGTATTCGGCCGGAGAGGCAGGAGTGCCCACGGTGGGCTTCGGCCCGGCCAAGGAAACCGACGCCCATAGGGTGGATGAGTGCTTGAGGCTCTCGGACCTGGAGGCCGCTGCCCGGGGATACCTGGGAATCATCGAAGCGGTCCTGGGTTAGCCCTCCCTCAGGGCCAGCCGGCCGAGGGAGGACCGCGGCCCACTATCTGGTTGTGAAGCTCAGGGGCAGCACGACCCAATAGCACACCGGAGTGCCCTGGCGGGTGAGCTCGGTGAATTGGGCCCGGGCCGCCACCCGCTCCGCGATATCGTCCAGGTCCTTCCACCCCGTGCTCTCCATGATCTCCTGCTGGGCGGGGCTTCCATCCTTTCCGACCAGCGTCAGGATCTGGGCCACTCCGTCGAACCCACGGGAACGCATGTTCGGCCGATACTCACGGTCGAGATACCTAAGGAGAGCAGTGGGGTTCGTGACCGTCACGTCCCCGTCCTCGAGGGGATACAGCTCCGGTTGCACCCCACCGACACCCAGGTCCTGGCTTCTCATCCGGGCCTGGAACAGTTGGGTGGTCGAGAGGTTCGGAGCGTGCCCCATGACTCGCTCCCCCACACATCCGCCTTCCTCCGGGCCACCCGTGGGGGCCGAAGCACAGCCGGCCGCCAAAAGCGAGACGATCGTGAAGCTCAGGGCTCCGGTGAGGGTTGTTTTCAATGCTCTATCCTTCCAGTCGGTTCGTTGTGACTCCGGCACCTGATCACTCCCCATAAGGGACCCAGATGTTCTTCCACTGAATGGCTTCCCTGAGGAAGGGCTCCCCGCCGGTTTCGACGTCGTCCCACCAGTCCAGGTGCCTCCCGCGACTCACCCAGGTCCGCTTCATGTTCCCTACCGACAACCGCTCCACCTCCCCGCCCTCCTCTGCGGGCCCGAAGAACCACATCCCGTCCACATCGTCGTGAGCTGCCAGGACGGGTGCCAGATCGGCCCTGCGGCCGGTGACGATATTCACTACTCCCGGGGGTACATCGGAGGTCTCGATGACCTGGTAGAGATCCGTGGCCAGGAGGGGCCATCGCTGGCTGGGAACGGCCACCACGGCGTTCCCCGTGGCCACCAGAGGAGCCACGGTGGAAACGAATCCAAGGAGGGGGGCTTCCTCCGGGCAGATCAGGGCCATGACGCCAATGGGCTCGGGCATGGCGATGGTGACGTTTCGGAAGGGTGTGTGGTGGACCATCCCGTCGTACTTGTCCGCCCAGGCAGCGTACCCGAACAGTCGTCGAACCGATGCATCCACCTCATTGATCGCCTCTCGCCGCCGGACTCCCGTGACCGAACGGAGACGCCCGGCGAACTCCTCCTTGCGAGTCTCCAGGTTCTCCGCCAAGAAGTAGAGGATCTGTGCCCGGTTGTGGGCTGTGCGAGGGGTCCACACCCTAGCACCCGCATGGGCGGCCTCAACGGCATTGCGGACGTCCTTCCGGTTTCCCCTGGGGACCTCTCCCGCGAGGTGTCCGTCTCCCCCCTGGACCAGAAGGGAGTAGTCTCCGTCTCCCCGAACCTGCTTCCCCCCGATGTACAACTTTGCTGTCCTGTCTACCGTCGGAATCGCTGCGTCTGCTACTCCGGGCTCCGCTCGGTCCCCACTGGCCGAATCCAGGACGCCCGACTCGTCGGAAGCCTCGGGGCCAAAAGGCCGATCTCTCCGTCCCTTCCCCAGCCACGAGGGTTGGAGGTACTCGAAGAGACCTTCTTTCCCCCCCTCCCGCCCGAATCCGCTCTCCCGGTAACCGCCGAACCCGGACGCGGCATCGAACAGGTTGGTGCAGTTGACCCAAACCGTTCCGGCTTTCAACCGCGGGGCGATGTGGAGGGCCTGGTTCACATTCTCGGTCCAGAGGGAGGCGGCCAGCCCGTAGCGGGTGTCGTTGGCCATCTGGACGGATTCGTCGGGCGTTCGGAACGTCATCATCACCACCACCGGTCCGAAGATCTCCTCCCTGGCGATGGTGGAGACGGTGGAGCAGTCCGTGCAAAGCGTTGGCGGGTAGAAGAAGCCTTCCTGCGGTGGGGACCAGGAGGGTTGCCAGACCTTCGCCCCCTCTTCCCGTCCCAACTCCACCAACGCGCGGATCTTCTCCAACTGGACCGGAGCGATGATGGCTCCCATGTCGATGCTCTTGTCCAGGGGGTTCCCCATCCGGAGGGTTTCCATCCGGGCCTTGAGCTTCTCCTCGAGGGTCTGGGCCACCCCCTCCTGGACCAGGATCCTGCTCCCGGCACAGCAGACTTGGCCCTGGTTGAACCAGATGGCGTCCACGACCCCTTCCACCACCGAGTCCAGATCGGCGTCCTCGTAAACCAGGAACGGGGATTTCCCTCCTAGCTCCAGGGAAAGCTTCTTGCCGGTTCCAGCTGTCTCGCTCCGGAGGATCCTGCCCACCTCCGTCGATCCGGTGAAGGCGATCTTGTCCACGTCGGGGTGGCCAACCAGTGCGGCGCCTGTTCTCCCGTCCCCGTTGACGATGTTCACCACCCCCGGAGGAAGGCCCGCGTCCCGACAGAGCTCCGCGAAGAGCAACGCTGTGAGGGGCGTGAACTCGGCCGGTTTGAGGACCACCGTGTTTCCACACGCCAGCGCTGGCGCGATCTTCCATGCCAGCATGAGCATGGGGAAGTTCCAAGGGATGATCTGGCCCACTACGCCCACGGATTCGTAGCCGGGAAGTTCCGTGTCCAGGAGCTGAGCCCACCCTGCGTGATGGTAGAAATGTCTGGCCACCAGGGGGATATCCAGGTCACGGGATTCCCGGATCGGTTTCCCGTTGTCCATGGTTTCCAGAACGGCGAAGAGGCGTGCCCTCTTCTGGATTCCCCGGGCCAGCGCGTAGAGGTGCCGCGCCCTGACGTGGCCCGTCAATTTGGTCCAAGGCCCGAATGCTTCTCGAGCTGCCTCCACCCCTCGCCGCACGTCCTCTTCCGTACCCTGGGGGACGGTTGCCAGAAGGCTCCCGTCGGCTGGATTGATGGAATCCAACCGTTCCGGCCCGCTTCCCGGAGTCCAATCCCCCCCGATGAAATGGTGGAAGTGACGGCCGTGAGCTTCGAGCCATTGGTTCGCGAGATCGGGGCTCTCGGGTGCCGGTCCATACTCCATGGTTTCGAACACGTCTGCGACTTTGGACATGGATCGCTATGCGATGGGGTGACGGTGGCCGGCCGAGTACCTGCCGGTGACGTGGTGCTCGAGCTGCCGTTCGATGTCGCCCAAGAGTGAGCTGGCCCCGAACCTGAAGAGCGCCGGGTCCAGCCATGAACCGCCCAGCTCCTCCTTCATGAGAATCATCCAGGTCAAAGCAGCCTTGGCGGTGCTGATCCCGCCGGCCGGTTTGAACCCGACGCGGTGGCCGGAAGCCTCTCTGTACTCACGGATGGCTCGAGCCATGGTCAGGCCTACGGGGAGGGTCGCGTTGGTCTTTTCCTTCCCGGTGGAGGTCTTGATGAAATCGGCTCCGGCCATCATGCACACCAGGCTGGCTCTGTAGACGTTCTTGAGGGGGCCCAGCTCCCCGGTGGCCAGGATGGTCTTGACGTGTGCCTCCCCGCTGGTCTCTCGGAATGCCCTGACCTCATCGTAGAGGGCCTCCCAGTTCCCGGTGAGGACGTGACCCCGGGTGATGACGATGTCGATTTCCCCTGCGCCGGATTCCACAGAAGCTCGGATCTCGGCAAGCCGTGTGGGAAGGGGGGAAAGCCCGTGGGGAAACCCGGTGGAGACGGCGGCAACCGGAATCCCGGATCCCTCCAGCGCCTGCACCGCGGCTTCCACCATCTGATGGTAGACGCATACGGCCCCGACCTGGACGCCTCGACCGCACATCCCCAGAGCGTCAAGCACATCCTGGCGAACAGGCTGACGGGCTTTCGCGCACAGCCGCATCACCCGGCCGCCGGTGTCGTTCCCGGCGAGTGTCGTGAGATCGATGAACGAAACCGCCTTCAGGAGCCACGCGGCCTGCCACTCCCTCTTCACGCTCCTCCGGGTTGCGAAGGTGGCGGCCCGACGTTCAACGGCACTCCGGTTCACGCGCACCTCTCGCACCCAGTCCATCTCCAGCGGCATCCCTGGGTTCCTGACGTGCCTCGGGTCCGGTGCTCTGTCCGGTGTGCCCTCTCGAGCAGTAGTTGTCGCTCCCGGCAAGGTCCCTCCATGACGCGGTTTCCGGCGGGTTTGAAAACTATGGGGGGAGGGGCAGGGGGGGAACAGTCTCGGGTCCGGCCCGGGGTTGGAAGGAACCTCCTCCCCGGGGGCCCTCACCCCAGCAACCGGGCCGACTGAACGCCTGTAGACGCGGGACGGTAACGGAGGCATTATCACGCGGTCCAGATACGCTCCTCCGATCCCGTGAGGTTCAACCCCATGCTCCGACGTTCATTCGCTCCCTCTTTGATCGCCATCTCAGGCGCGCTGTTCCTCTTTTCCTGTGCGCCCTCGACCTTTCCCACTCCCCTGGAGGAAGGAGGAGAGGGGTACCTCACCTCCCACGAGGACATGCTGACCTTCCTGGGAGAGCTCCGGGATGCCACGGGCGCGTTCACCATGGAGGCCATCGGCGCGTCTGTCGAGGGGCGTGAGCTGGTCCTCCTGCATTTCCCTGGGGCAGATGGATCTGCGGAGGGCGCCGGGGAGAAGCTGAAAGTGCTGATCTTTGCCCAGCAGCACGGCAACGAGCCGTCGGGGAAAGAGGCAGCCATCGCCCTCGCCAGGGATATTGCCACCGGGGATTTTTCGGACCCCTTGGGGCGCGTGGATTTCTACCTGATCCCCCAGGTGAATCCCGACGGCTCAGAGGCCCGCCAGCGAACGAACGCCGACGGGAAAGACCTGAACCGGGATCACGTGGCCCTCTTCACCCCCGAGGTGCTGGCGGTTCATCAGGCCTTCCAGAAGATCATGCCGGAGGTTGTGCTCGATGTGCATGAGTACGGCATCACCAGCAACGCCTGGCTGGACATCGGTGTCAGGAAGAACTTCGGACAGCAGATCGGTGCGCTCTCCAACGCGAACATGTCCGCGGCCCTCCGATCCTATGCGCTGGATCGGGTCATCCCTGAGATGCGGGAGGCCCTCTCCTCGAGAGATGTCTCCCTGAACAGGTACCTGGTCTCATCCGGCCCCGACGCTCGTTTCCGCTACAGCACGACCGCCCTGAACGACGGTCGAAACAGCACCGGGATCTACAATGCCCTCACCTTCCTCATCGAGGGAAGGAACGGGCTGTCTGTCGAGGAGAACATCCGGGAGCGGGCCCGCCAGCAGCTCGAGACCATGAGGGCGTTCCTCTCCTTCTTCGACGAGCACGCCGCCGAGAGGTGGCCCTGGTCATGGATTATGTCGAGGATCCGGACCGGCCCACCGTCACCGCAGGTGTCGTCGACGCAGAGACGGGCGAGGAGGGCACGATGACCATCGAGGACTTCCATCCCGCCGTGGAGGCGACCCTCTTCGTCCGCCGGCCCCTGGGATACGCGATCCCAGCCCACCTTACCGGAGTCATCGAGGCCCTGGAGCGGCACGGAATCGCCATGACCCCCCCCGACGGCTCCACCTCGGCGATCGTGGAGTCCTACCGTATCGAGAGCGTGACACCCACCCGGAAGGAGGACAAGGACTTCCTGGAGGTGGAGGTGACGGGCCGCCGCGGCTCTATGGAAGTCCCGGCGGACTATGTGTTGGTCTGGTGTGCTGGAGTTCAGTCGAATCTGATCGTGTCCCTGCTGGAGCCCCAATCCCAGTGGGGACTGGCGCCCCTACCCGAATTCAGCTCGCTCCTGGAGGTGGGATCCGACTACTCCATCCTCAGGATTCTGGAGAGGGTGGAATAGGGACTCGACCTATCTGGTATGAACCCCCTCGCCAGAGAGATGCCGGCGTGGGGCGTTCCCTATTGGGCTCAGCCGTCCTGGCTGGTTTGCGTGGGAAAGCCTCCCGCGAGGAGCTTCTGGAAGAACGGGCACTCCAGGCAGGTGGCTTTCTTGTCTTCCCAGGAATGGAAGCGCTTTCCTTGGCAGATATTCCCGGAGAGCAACCAGCAGAGGTGCCCTTGTTTGGTCTGGGCGGCCAGGCACGAAGCGCGCTCCTCGACG
>JBDHCH010000058.1:0-19986 GCA_039592115.1 Gemmatimonadota bacterium
GAGGAAGGGACGGTGGAACTTGTCGGCAGGGTTCAACGCCAAGAGGATGGTGTCGAACTCGAACCGCCGAAGGCCTCCCATCAGCACATCGGGATCCGCATGGCCGGTGATCCCCAGGTGTTTGACAATTCCTTCCTCCCTCGCCTGTAGCAGGGCATGAATAGCGCCGTCATCGGCGAAAATCTGATCGAGTTGCTCCCCGCGCATGATGTTGTGGAGCTGCCAGAGGTCCAGGTGGTCGGTCTGGAGGGAGTCCAGGCTCTGCTCCAGGAGTTGCAGGGATCCGTCCCGGGTGCGGTTGTGGGTCTTGGTGGCCAAAAAGACCTCGTCCCGACGGGTGGCCATGACCGTCCCGATGTACTTCTGGGCTGATCCCTCTCCCATATGAGGCCGCCGTATCGATGTAGTTGACGCCGAGGTCGATGGCCCGGTTGATGATGGCTTCAGACTCGGCGTCCATGTTGGGACGCTCGATGGTGGCCTGTCCTCCGAGACTGAAGAGGCGAACGTTATGGCCGGTCTTCCCGAAGGGGCGCTCGGGCATGGGGGGTGGAACCGGGCTCCCGGGTACCTCGGCCGCGCCAGCCTCCTGAGCCTTCCCGCCCAGGACGAACCCTGCCGTGCCGGCTCCTGTCACCTTCATGAAGTCTCGGCGGGAGAACTTGCTCTCGGACATGATTACTTCTCCTGGCAAAAAGTCTTTCCGGAAGAACTGTTGGGAATGTAGGTGTTGGAACACAGAGGCGACAGAACCGGTTGGCCCCAGTACCGAGACCTCCGGTTCCTCCAGGTCTTCGGTGAAGGAGGTTCTCTGAAAACCCGAGCCCTCCCAAGAGTTTCGGCCTCAGGAGGACCCAGGCTCCATGATCACCGCGTTCTCTATCCGATCCAAAAGGGGGAACTCTTCATTCAGGTAATCGTCCCCTCGAGCGATGGCCATGGCCTGGTAAACCCCCTCGCCCCGAGGCGGGCCATCCCCGTACTCGGCGTAGAGGGCATCCACCACCTCCATCCCATCGAGCACCTCTCCAAAGGGTGAAAAGCCCTGGCCGTCCAGGTTGGGGTTGTCATCGGTGTTGATGAAGACCTGGACGGTCCGGGAGTTGGGAGTGCTCTTGGAGAAGGTGATCCTGCCCCGGGTGTTGGACTCTCGCACGGGTTCGTCCGGCATGAGAGCCTGGCGCCAGGCGGCATTGACCCAGGGATTCCCGTGGATGCCGAATTCGGCCACGAACCCCTCCATGACCCGATGGAACGAAACCCCATCGTAGTAGCCGGCTCGCACCAGGTTGTAGAACCGATCCGCAGCCAGGGGCGCCCAGGCCCGTGTCACGCCGATGAGGATCTCCCCTTTGGTCGTGGTGAGACCTACCTGATAGGTCTCCGGCGCCGTCTCGTTGAAGCTCCGGGGCTGAAGGAGGGGGTTGGGAGGGGGGCCTGCTTCCTCTTCGGGAGCGTCGCTACCGCAACCGAGGAGGGTTCCGGCGGCGAGTTGGAGAAACAGAACGGGAATCAGCGGCAGAAATCTGTTCTTCATGGTTCGGTCCCAGGTCAGCTCAGGCTCCGGGCGTGAGTCACACCACCGACGGCCTTCGAAGCGTTGGATGGGCTGAAGGGTGCAGGGGCGACCCCCTCTTCGCAAGCCGCTGCACCCGCGAAAACCCGGACTCTCTATTCCAGGGCAACGGCCGCCGAACCCGTTGCCCTTGGTTGTGAACGGTCGGGAGGGGCGGTAGCCTTACGCCTTCGTCCCACTCTTCCGGGTTTTCGCAGCCGGTTGTCGGCCCGCAGCACGCCGTACGCTCCAGGAGAAGCACCATGTCTCGCATTCTATTCGCTGCCCTGTTCCTCCTCTTCGCTTTCCTGCCCACACCCTCGATGGCTCAGGCCCCCGCCGCTGACGGGGGAACCCTGGGCTTCTACCGGTACCCGGCCCTCCATGGGGATGTTGTGGTCTTCGCCGCCGAGGGGGACCTCTGGCGGGTCCCGGCTTCCGGGGGCGTGGCGACCAGGATCACGACCCACCTCGGAGAGGAGACCCATCCCAGGATCTCACCTGACGGGGAGACCCTGGCCTTCACCGCCCGGTACGAAGGCCCGGCGGAGGTGTACACGATGCCTCTGGAGGGCGGACTCCCCGTCCGCCTCACCTACGAGCCCGAGGCGTCCGTCGCCACCACCTGGGCACCCGACGGCCGCCTGATCTATACCACCAGCCACTACTCCACCCTCCCTCAAAACCAGCTCGTGGCCCTGGATCCAGGCGAGAACCGGAAGGAACGGATTCCACTCTATACGGCAACCGAGGGTAGCTACGATGAGGCGGGTGAGACCCTCTTCTTCGTGCGGCCGGCCTTCCACAACAACGTCACCAAGCGCTACAAAGGCGGCACGGCTCGGGACGTGTGGCGGTTCGGAGCGGGAGATACCGAAGCCGTGGAGCTCACCGGGGATTACGACGGGGAGAGCCATTCTCCCATGGCATGGGGCGGCAGGGTGTACTTCGTGACCGACCGTGACGGGACGATGAATCTCTGGTCGATGGAACCGAATGGGGAGGATGTCCGGCAACAAACGCGGCATTCGGGGTGGGACGTGAAGAACCCGGTTCAGGAAGGCGGGCGGATCGTCTACCAGCTGGGAGCCGACCTCTGGCTTTACGACATCGCCGCGGACCGATCCAGGATGATCCCCATCACTCTGACCTCCGACTTCGACCAACTCAGGGAGAAGTGGGTGGACAACCCCATGCAGTATCTCACTTCCGCCCACTTGCACCCCAGGGGGGAGAGTGTGGTCCTCACGGCCCGCGGCCGGGTCTTCGTCGCCCCTGTCGACGGGGGCAGGCTCGTTCAGGCCTCGGTCAAGGCCGGGGTGCGCTACCGGGACGTGACCTTCATGCCCGACGAGGACCGACTCACGGGCCTTTCGGACGAATCAGGTGAGTTCGAATGGATAACCCTCCCCGCCACCGGAGTGGGCGAGGAACAGCACCTCACCAGCGACGGTGTGATCCTCAGATTCCAGGGACACCCGTCGCCGGACGGGAAGTGGATCGCCTACACCGACAACAACTCGGACCTGTGGATCCTGAATGTGGAGTCGAAAGAGCAGACCAGAGTGTCCCTGGACCGGGAAGGAGTCGGCGGCATGAGCTGGTCACCGGACGGCCGGTGGCTTGCCTACGAGAAATCCGCTCCCAACACCTTCACTCAGATCAAGCTCTTCCGTCCCGAGGACGACACTCGAGCCTTCGTCACCAGCGACCGGACCAACAGCTTCTCTCCGGCATGGGATCCGGAGGGGGATTTCCTCTACTTCCTATCGGATCGGAATCTCCGGTCCGTCGTGGGCGGACCCTGGGGGCCTCGGGCCCCAGAACCGTTCTTCGACCGGCCTAACGAAATCTTCGTGGTGGCGCTCGAGGCCGGCAGCCGTTCTCCGTTCGCGCCTTTCGACGAACTGACGCCGGAGAGTGAACGGGAGCGCCCCGGGGATCGGCTCGGGGATAGGCGTGCCGAACGCGATGAGGAAGGCACTGCGAGGTCCCCGCAGCGTCGGGACGCCCCCCCCGATCCCGTCGAGATCGATCTTGACGGCCTGATGCGCAGGGTGAAGCAGGTTCCGGTGAGGGCGGGAAACTACCGGGGGCTAATGGTAAACGACGACGCGCTCTTCTTTGGGGACAGGGAGCCAGGGCAATTCGGAGGCGGCCGCCTCATGGCCCTCGAAGTCAGCAGGGATGAGCCTGAACTGGTTACGGTGGCGGAGGGGTTCTCCTCCGTCGAGATGTCGTCCGACGGAAGGAAGCTCCTGCTTCGGCAGGGGGAGAACCTCTACGTCGTGGACGCTCGCCCCTCCCGGATCAGCCAGCTCGCTGACCACCGGGTGGACCTCTCGGGCTGGGCTTTCCCCCTGAACGTGAAGGAGGACTGGCGGCAGATCTTCATCGACGCGTGGCGAATGGAGCGGGATTACTTCTACGACCCGGGGATGCACGGCGTGGACTGGGAGGGCGTGAGAGACAAGTACCTCCCGCTGGTGGATCGGGTCACGACCCGGGACGAACTCTCCGACCTGATCGGGCGGGTCGTGGGTGAGCTCAGTGCACTCCATACCAGCGTCCGGGGTGGGGACCTCCGAAGCGGCGAGGACAACATCCGGATCGCCTCTCTTGGTGCACGCCTGATCCGCTCCCCGGACCAGGGCGGCTATCGCATCGACTACATCTACCAGAGCGATCCGGACTATCCCGGCGAGATGTCCCCACTGGCCGATCCGGACCTGGGCGTGTCTGAGGGTGACGTCATCCAATCGGTGAACGGTCAGGACGCCCTGTCGGTCCCCGACATCGGATCCCTCCTTCGGAATCAGACCCGCCAGGTACGGCTCAAGATCAAGCCGGCGTCCGGGGCAGACGCCAGAGACATCATGGTCACCCCGACCCTCAACGAGAGGAACCTACGGTATCGGGATTGGGAGTATACGCGGCGTTTGAAGGTGGAAGAGGACGGAGAGGGTCAGATCGGGTACCTCCACCTCACGGCAATGGGTGGCGGCAACATCACAGAGTTCTACCGGAACTTCTACCCGGTCTTCGACCGACCGGGGCTGATCATCGACGTCCGGCGGAACAGCGGCGGCAACATCGACTCCATCATCCTCGAAAAGCTCATGCGGCAGGCCTGGATGTACTGGAAGGATCGGGTCCGAGAGCCCTACTGGAACATGCAGTATGCCTTCCGGGGCCACATGGTGGTTCTGGTGGACCAGAACACGGCCTCCGACGGCGAGGCCTTCGCTGACGGGTTCAGAAGGCTGGGGCTCGGGGTCACCATTGGCATGCGGACCTGGGGGGGAGAGATCTGGCTCTCCTCTTCGAACCGTCTGACGGACGGGGGACTGGCCCGCGCACCCATGATGGGGGTCTACGGACCCGAGGGTGAATGGCTCATCGAGCAGGTCGGTTTTGTCCCAGACATGGAGGTGGACAACCTTCCCCACGCCACCTTCAATGGCGAGGATGCCCAGTTGGACGCCGCCATCCGCTACCTCAGAGAGAGGATCGCCGAAGACCCACGCCCCGTGCCGCCTGCACCTCCTTACCCCAATCGGGGATTCACGTATCCAGGCGGAGGGGGTGGTGGGGCCGGCCCCGGTTGAGCGAAGGAGCCCCCGGGTCACCGCCCCGTGTCCGGGGGCTCCGACACCATCGGGACGAACCGCACCGGCATGGTGGCGAGTTCTTGCAGGCCCGAAGGGGTTTTCCTCAGGACCAGGAGGAACTGAAGAATATCCCCCACAGGAATGACCATGGTCCCACCCAGGGCCAGCTGATCCTCCAACTCGGGGGGTATTCGTTCAGGGGCCGCAGTCACGACGATCGCATCGTACGGCGCCTGTTCGGGCCATCCAAGCCACCCGTTCCCGGCCCTGACCCGGATATTGTCGTACCCCAGCGAACGCAGGACACTGTCGGCCTGCTCTGCCAGCTCCGGCACGATCTCGATCGAAAAGACCTCCGAGGCCACTTGCCCCAGCACCGCCGCTCCGTAACCCGACCCCGTCCCGATCTCCAGCACGCGGTCCTCGGACGCGAGATTCGCCGCCTCGGTCATGAAGGCCACAATGTAGGGCTGGGAGATGGTTTGCCCGTGCCCGATGGGCAGCGGATAGTCACCGTAGGCGTGAGCCGGGGGCGCCCCGGGCACGAACCGATGGCGAGGGACCTCCCTCACGGCGCGAAGGACCGCCGTATCCCGAATTCCCCGGGCTTCGATCTGGCGCCGGACCATTTCCAGGCGCAACTCTTTGACCTCAGCCGTGTCCATCACCTGGGCCTCCCCGAGGAGGTCGGGGGCCGCAGCCCCAGGCCCCCCCTCTGGCAGGGAGGCTGGCTTGAGGAGGAGGACCGCGAGGGCCAAGCAGAGACCCGCAAGAAAGAAATAGGCGCCACGCACGGAGATCTCCTTCAACGGAGGCAGCCCAGCGGTGGATTCCACCGGACTGTGCTCCGTCTCGGCTGACCTGAATATGCAACGGGTCCGGGGAGACCCTCAAGCATCTGAGGGCCTCCCCTGTTTTCGTTCCTTACGCCCGCAGCGGCCTCAGGGCCTTCGCCGACGCGGCAGCCACCGCCGTCTGCTCCTCCGGGGTCGACCACTTGGCCTGCGTGGGAGCCAGCGGCATGAGCTTCAACCCCACCACGAAGGCGAAGCCGATGACCCCGATCACACCAAGCGTCTGAAGCACTTCCAGGTAGCTGATGTGGTAGGCGGCGATCCCCTCTACCGCCGTTCCCGTGATTTCCCATCCGGGGAAGAGCTCCGGCGGGTGGATGAGCCCCGGAATCACAATGAGGAATCGCTCGAAGAGAACTCCGATCACAACCAGGGTGGATGCGAACACGGTCCACTTTACCGACGTCCCAGTGTGCCGCACGAACAGAAGGATGGCCGGGACCACGCATCCGATTCCGATGAGGCCGATCCAGAACATGAACGAATGGATCCCTCCGAAGAGGAAGAACATTCCAGCCTCGTGGGAATAGGCCAAATAGGCCCGGTGGGCGTTTTCGATGAGGAGGACGTAGAAGGTCACGACCAGGAAGATGGAGAGGAGCCTCCGCCCCATCCAGATGATCAACTCGTCGTCCAGGTGTCGGTTGGTGAACTTGAAGAGCCCGACGATCACGAGGATCATGAGGGCCGCTCCCGAGGAGAGGGCCGCGGCCACAAAGCTGGGAGGCAGGAGCGCCGAGTTGTATAGCTCCCGAGGTACGAAGGCGAAGATCGCACCGGTCCCGGTGTGGGTTCCGATGGCCCAGAGGACCACCACCAGGGAGGTGATCTTGGTCAGGGTCCCCTTCTCCTTGAAAAGGGCCCAGAGATAGAGAACGCAGATCATGATGTGCCCCGAGTACAACGCTGGGTTGATGGAGAACATCGATGTGGCGTTCACGTAGGTGAATGGCTTGGTGAAGACCCGGTCGATCCGCCCCTGGTCGGTGAAGATGGAAAGGAGCCCTGCGATGAGGAAAAGCATGGCCAGGTAGGCCGCGATCCTCGCGAAGGGTTTGTATTCCATCTTTCCGAACACTCCGTAGAGCCCCGATACCACAAGGGATCCAGCGGACAGCCCGATGTAGAAGATGGCCATGGCGATCTGGAGCCCCCATGGCACCCTGTTCGACATCCCCGACAGGTAGAGGCCATGGCGGTGCATGACCATGGTGGCAACGAACCCGGCCACCCCGAAAGCGGCCAGAAGGCTCACCGTCACGTAGTAGGCGGTGGATCTTCCCTCGATCTTGGCAAATTGGACGTCCATTCGAAGATCCTCCCGGTCAGAGGCCGATGTAGTAGACTTTGGGCTCCGTTCCCCAATCCTCTCGGATTCGTTTCACGGAGCTCTCGGCCACCAGCCCGGCGATTTCGCTCTGGGAGTCGTTGAGGTCGCCGAAGGTCAGGGCCCCGGCGCCCGCTTCCCGGCAGGCTTGGACACAGGCGGGCTGTTTCCCCTGGTCCACCAGGTGCGCGCAGAAGTTGCACGACTCCGCCACGCCGTGGGATCTCTTGGGGTAGTCCTTATTCGGCCACTCTTCGCTCTCCTTGTAGTTGAAAAACCTCGCGTTGTACGGGCAGGCAATCATGCAGTAGCGGCAACCGATACAACGGTGATGGTCCACAAGAACGATCCCGTCTTCCCGCTTGTAGGTGGCCTGGACCGGACAAACCTGAGCGCAGGGCGGGTCATCGCAGTGATTGCACATGAGGAGAACGGTCTTCTCTTCGTGCCCCTCGCCCTCTTCCTTGGGCCGGATATTCACCTTCCGGATCCAGTGGACGTCCCATCGCGCGTCGTCATGGAACGCGACGTTGTTTTCATGGCGACAGGCATCCAGGCAGGCGGTACAGTCCGAGGGACACTTGGTCAGGTCGATGACCATCCCCATCCGTTTCCCGGCCAGCAGGCTTTGAGCGTCCACCACCTCCGAGGTGCACGAGGAGAGCACAGGGAGGCTCAGGGCACCTGATGCACCTGCAAGGAGGGTCCCGCTCCTTCTGATGAAGTCTCTTCTATCCATTGTTCACCTCACCCTTCCCCTGCGACGCGCTCGGCGTCGGTTTCCGGGTAGAAGTGGCATCCGTAGCAGTCCAGAATCACGCTGGCGGCATCGTGGCACCGATCACAGAACTGGTTGCGATTCCGGTGGCAGTCGCCGCACCCCGACAGGGTCACTCCTCCCTTGATCCCTCTGCGCACCACGTCCTCCCGGACCTCCTTCAGGAAGTCCATGTGGTAGAACCGCATGTACTCCGGCGCTTGCACGCAGGTCTCCCAACGGGGGTCGGCTCTTTCCAGGAACACGTCCGGGACCTCCGACCGGCCGCTGAAGACGAACCCGACGATGCTCGCCCCGAGTGGAAGGAGGATGACGATTCCCAGGACCGTGGCCACGATGCCCCGATTCTCTCGGTTCAAAGCTGTGCTCAGCTTCATGATTCAGCCCTCCCCTTCTTAGCCGGGTCCCCGACAATTCTGCCGTACCGCTCCGCGAAGATCATGGCGGTGGTGCGGTAAAGGAGGTGCGCGAGCTTGGAGTAGGGCAGGTAAACCAGAAGGCTGAAGATCAGGACCAGGTGCGTGAAGTAGGCCACGTGTCGATGAGGCGCCATGCGCAGGTAATGAAGCAGCTCGGTTGCGAACCCACTTGCCACGACCAGGAAGAGGGTCCACACCAGTGCCCAATCGAAGTAGGAACTGGTCCCGGCCAGGTGCCCGAAATAGAGGCGGTCCCATATCATGAATAGGAGACCCGCCAGGATCGCCATTCCTCCCAGATTGGCCAGGATCTTCCAGGGACTGAAGAAGCTGAAGGGATAGATGAAATCCCCACGGATCAGAGGGTTGACGGGTCCGGTGATGATCCAGAGCGTCACCAGCGTCAGGGCAAGGAAGCCGAAGAAAACGCCGAAATGAGAAATGGACCGACGGTGGTCGGTCTCACAGAAAGTGAAGTTCTCGTGGGTGAGGATTTTTCGGAATACGGTGATGACGCTGGCCCATCGCCCCTTTACCGGTTGGGGATCCTCCCCCCAGGTATCAGACCTTCGCAGGGCCCCTGCGAACCTCCAGACTCCGGCCACCGCGGCGAGGAAGGCGAGTGAACAGAAGAGCCCAAAAAAACTGTTAAGAAGCCAATGGGGGAGGAATGCGGAAAACGAGAAGACGATATCCTCCCCGGTCGGGACGGAGAATCCCAACGCCGATCCGATGGACTCCCTGAACCGAATGGCCAAGCCCAGGAGTACTGCCGGGATGAGCAGTAGGATGGGTATGAACCGAGGGCTACCGACCCACCGTGCCATGAAGCTGGGCAGGGCGTAATGGATGACCGCCTGCTGCCGTACCGCACCCAGGACATCTCCAGGCCGGGCACTCCGAGGACAGTTGGTCGAGCAGTCGTTGCAGTGATGGCACAGCCAGACGTCGGGATCCGCCAGGAGGCGATCCTTCATTCCCCAAACGGCCCAGGCCATCTCCTTTCGGGGGAACGGGCGATCGTCCGGTGCCAAGGGACATGTGGCGGAGCAGGTGCCGCACTGGAAGCACTTCTTTAGTGAGTCTCCCCCAGTGCGGCTCATGGCCCTGATAAAATCCAGATCGGGATCCACAAGGACCGGTTTCCTGCCGTTCCGCCGAACAGGTGGCACTTCCGGGCTTTCCTGTTCTGTGACTTCCGTTTCCGCAGATGCCGTGATCTCAGCAGTTTCCATAGGCGTAGCTCCTCCGGCTACTACCGTGAGTTGATCCCCAACTCCAACTGCTGCTGGCCGCTCGTCTCCCCGGCACGGCGACCGGCACCCGGGCGGGTGCCGGCTTACGCACCGAGGAGCGCGTCAATCACATCCCATCACATCCCCTTGAACGGGTTATAACCGATGTCGTCGATGAGGTCCGCGAAGTCCTTGAAGATCTTCGGGAGCTTATCGTACTCGTCGATCTGCAGCTGGTGGAGTTCCACCCTCTCCGTGTCCATGGCCATCTGTTCGAGCTTCTCTCGAACGTTCTTCTCCCGGACCGAGGCCAGCTCACTCCCTTTGACATAGTGACACTGGTAGTCGTCCCCGTACTTGCATCCCAGGAGAATCACACCGTCGAATCCCGCCGACATAGCCTGCGTGATCCAGACGAAGTTGGTAGATCCCAGGCACCGGACCGGGATCACCCGAATCCACGGGCTCCCCTCGAGGCCGTGCTGGCCTAGCAGGTCCAGTGCCGGGAAGGCATCGTTTTCACAAGCCAGAACAAGGACCCTCGGCTTCTCGTCCCATTCCTCCGGAACGTTGACAGCTTTGATCATCTCGCCGACGGTCTCGACCGAGTAGTCGTTGAAAGAGATGATCCGCTCCGGGCAAGCTCCCATGCAGATGCCGCACCTCCGGCACCGGGTGGCCTGCAGTAGAGGCGTACCTTCTTTGTCCTCGTTCAGGGTTCCAAACGGGCACTCTTCCGTACAACGCTTGCACTTGGTGCAGCGCTGCATGAAGAAGTCGGGATACGAGGTGTCCCCCGCCCTGGGATGGACGGCTTCCCCCCTCCAGGTCATCTCCACGCACTGGATCGCCTTCAAAGCGGCACCGGTGGCGTCTTCCCGGCTTCCTTTCCCATCCGTAGGCTGGCGAGCGGCACCAGTGGGATAGATCCCGGTCCTGCGGCTCTCATAGGGGAAGCAGATGAAGTGGGAGTCCGGGAACCCGTACTCCAGGGTCGGGAGGTCAGGGCCCTGTCGGTACTGGAGGTTGAGGATCTGAGTGCCTTCGTGGTGGCTGTACTTCTCGATGGTCTCGGCAGCCGCCTCCCGCTTCGCCTCCGAGTCACCGTCCTCGATGTTGATCTTTGCATCTTCCAGGGCCCTGATGATCTCACCGTCGGCAGCGTTCGGGATCATCCCGGCAGCCAGAACCACCAGGTCCACCGTCACCTGGATCTCTTCCCCGAGCATGGTGTCCTTGGCCGTGACCGTCAGGCCGGAGCCGTTCTTGACCACCTCCGTAACGTCACCACGGGTCAGGAAGATGCCCTCATCGGCCTGAGCCGTTCTGTAGAAGTCCTCGTACTTCCCCGGGGTCTTCATGAACTCGTAGAACACGTAGGCTTTGGCATCATCCCCGCCGTCCCTGACGTACAGGGCCTGCTTCAGGGAGGTCATGCAACAGATGGAGGAGCAATAGGAATGATGCTCCTTGTCGGTGCATCCGCCGCATTGCAGGAAGGCGACGCTCTTGGCCTCCTTGCCGTCCGAGGGCCGAGTGATCTTCCCCTGTTCCTTGACCATGGCCTCGAGATCCACGTTCAGGATCACGTCTTCGAGATCGCCGAAAGGAAGGGACGGGCGGGGATCGTTCGGCCGCCACCCGGTGGCCTGGATGATCGAGCCCACCCTGACGGTCTCCAGCACGTCACCCTCTGGCTTCCCATTCCCAGAGGAGGCGATGGTGACGTCGAAGAGCCCGGGGGCGCCCGCCGTCTCCGCCGTGAAGGCGGACGTGAATACCTGGATGAGGGGGTTGGCCTCCACGTCGGAGACGAGGGCGTCGATCCCCGTTTCCTCCAGATCGCGGTAGGGAGGTTTCGTGGGGATGGACTTGTGCTGCTTGGCCAGCCATCCTCCCAGCCGGTCGGATTTCTCTACCAATGTGACCCCATAGCCGGCCGCGGCAGCCTCCAAAGCAGCCGTCATCCCGGCGATTCCCCCCCCCACCACCAGGAGGTCTCTGCTCAACTCCTCCTCCGGCTGGAAGGGGACCAGGGGCTTCATCTTCTCGATCCTGGCCAGGTACATCCGGAGGTTGTCCTCCGCAGCCATCTGAGTGTCTTCGTCATTGGGCGGAAGGCACCAGACCACCTGTTCCCTGAGCCCGACCTTCTCAACAATCACATCCGGAGGAAAAGCCGTGTCGGCATAGCGGCGGGGGGAAATCCCGGCGATGACGACTTTCGTGAGGTTTTCGCTCTGGATGTCCTGGTTGATGGCCTCCAGTGCAGCCCCTTCGCAGGACTCGACGGTTTTGCAGAAGGGAACGTTGTACTCCCCGGTAGCTACCTCGCAGAGAGCATCGACATCCAAGGCTTCACCGATTCCATATCCGGTACAGATGAATACGCCGATCTTGTCTTCCATTGGAGTCATCCTCTCTTGACGCACTGAATGGCCTTCAGCGCGGCAGCCGTGGATTCCTTGGTCGCGCGGGAAACGTCGCAGGGATGCTTGGCGCAGCCCGCGGCGTAGACTCCTTCTACATCCGTTGCTCCATCCAGAAAGCCGTATTCGTCCATTTCCAGGTCGAAGGGAATCGGTGAGTCGGCGGTCTCGGGGACGACGCCCGTGGCGAGGATCACCATGTCGAACTCCGCCTCAGGCTTCTCACCGGCGATGGTGTCTTCCACGTCGAGGATCAAGTTCCCGGCCGTTGGCGCCTCGTTGATTCCCGCCACCTTCCCCTTGACGAAGGAGATCTTATCGTCTTCCAGGAGATCGTAGTAGAAATTCTCCAACCTGCTGATCGTCCGGATATCGATGTAGAAGACCGTGATCTCCACGTCCTCGTATTGCTCCCTGAGGTATCTGGCCTGTTTGAGGGAGGCCATGCAGCAGACCGCGGAGCAGTAGGGCAGATGATTCTCATCCCTCGATCCGGCACACTGAACGAAGGCCACCTTTTTCGGCGCCTCTCCGTCGGAGCGTCGTAAGATCTTCCCTCCTGTCGGCCCACCTGGTGCAGCGAGCCGCTCCATCATCACGTTGGTGATGACGTTCTCGGATTCTCCAAACGCAAGGTTCTCGAGCTTCGTGGCGTCATAGGGCCGCCACCCCGTGGCCACGATCACCGCCCCTACGTCGATCCACTTCTCCGTTTCCCCCATGTCCAGGTCGATGGCTCCCGGGGGGGCGGACTGGGTGAGCGTCGCCGCGTCCGAATCGGAAAGACCCTCCCGGTCAAGGACGTGCAGGGCGGGGAAGGCCGCATCGTGGGGGTAGTAGAGAGCCTTGGTCGTTCCCATCCCGAGGTTGAACTCGTCGGGACGTTCAGAGGTCAACTGCTCGGTCAATGAGTCGTCCAGGGACGCCTCCCCGGTTACATAGCGGGGTTTGGTTTTGATCCTCGCCCTGAACTCCCCGGCTTTCCCCGTGATCTCCTCCACCGTGGAAAGGGTATGGACGGTGATCCGCGGATTGCTCCGGATGCGGCGGGCGTTGATCTCGAACCCGCAGGAAGGGGGACACATTTTTGGGAAGTACTTGTGAGAGCGCATCACACGCCCCCCCAGGTAGGCTTCTCTTTCCACCAGGACCACGGGGAATCCGACCTCGGCGATTTCAACGGCCGAAGTCATCCCCGCAATTCCTCCTCCGATCACGAGGATCGGGCTCGCGTCAGGATTCATGACATACTCCGGCAAGAAAAGGTTGCGACACCTTCCTCATTAGTTGGCGGGACAGCCATATCGGGAAACGGTTTGAGGGTTTCGAAATATCCTTAACCGCATTATGTGATGGAAATCTCGCTTTGTCAAAAGGGAGACCGCAAGACCTCGAGGACATCCCCTCGTCCATCGGGGGCCAGAACCTTATCTTGGTTAAGAAAGGTCGGCGCGAGTGGGGGCGGGCCACACCAACAGGGGCCACATCGCTCGAGCCGACCTTCATTCGGAGAGTTGCCAGAATTGCCCGACCGAGCCTATCCATTAACGGGCATAGGATCTCGCTCCTGGAGGCCATGTCCCTACCCGACGGCCTCCGCCGGCTAGAGCCGATTCGAGGAATATGACTGTTCAGGCACCAGGGGAACCCGACCAAAAGCCGACCCTCCGGGGAGCGCTGAGAGGTGTTCGCCTCGTGTGGAAGGTCAATGGGCTCTTCCTGGTGATTCTCGCCGTGGTGCTGGGGATCGCCGGATACATCACCAACTTGGACTTCGAACAGTCGGAGATCGCCTCCGCCCGGGACCTCTCTCTGGACAGTTCCGATCGGATCGTGCGGCGGATCGAAAGCCTCATGTCGGCGGGCGGGGCCCACGATCTCGGCGAGGTCGTCAGCAGAATGGCCTCGGAGAACCCGGCCTTCAGAGAAATCAGGCTGCTCTCCCATGACGGCCGGGTCCTGGCGTCACAGCTCCCCGGAGCCGCATCGGTAGACTCCATCTCCTGGCCTTGTGCGGTTTGCCACGCGCCTTCCGGGCAGGTCAGGGACTCGGTAGGGTGCTCCTTCTGCGAGATCATCGAACCAGAGGAGTCCACCCGAGCCCTCTCCGTGGTGACGGCCATCTACGGGGGGAACGGCTGCAACCAAGCGGGTTGCCACGCCGGCGTGTCGGACTCGACGGTCATGGCGGTTCTCCAGGCCGACTACTCCCTGGACCGGGTAGACGCCCTGCTCTATCAAAGGACCCGCCATACGGCCATCGCCATTCTCTTCGCGTTGATCCTGGGCTCCATCGCCACCTGGTGGATGACCGAGCGTCTGTTGGGGCGTCGAATTCGGACTTTGAGGGAGGGGGCGCTTCGACTGGCTGAGCATGACTTCACGTTCAGGTTCAGCGATCCCACCGGGGATGGCCTGGCTCAGTTGGCCAGCGTGTTCGACAACATGACCTCGGAGTTCTCCTCGACTCTCCTCGAGCTCATGAGCGCCAAGGAGCACCTCCAGGCCATCGTCGAGAACTCTGCCGACATCATCATTACCGTGGATCCGACCGGTCTCATCACGACATTCAACCCGGGAGCCGAGCAAATTCTCGGATACAACCGGGAGGAGGTCATTGGGCGAAGGATCGAGATGCTGTTCGCAGACCCGGCTGAGCGGGATGCAGCGATAGCCAAGCTCGACGACATGGAACACGTCGTGAACTACCTCACTCGCTTCGTCACGAAGGAGGGGGATATCCGGCGGGTGATGCTCACACTCTCCCGACTTCGGTCGCCCGACGGAGACCCCATCGGAACCATGGGTGTGAGCAAAGACATCACCAAGGAGCTGGAACTCCAGCGCCGTCTATACCGATCGCAGAGAATGGCCGCCCTGGGCCAAGCCATCACAGGCATTCAGCATTCCATCAAGAACATGCTGAACGTCATGAAGGGGGGCTCCTACATGGTGAAGCTGGCCCTCCAGAACGACGATCGAGACATGCTCCTCGAAGGGTGGGAGATGGTCCAGCAGGGGATCGAGGATATGACCGAGATGTCCAAGAGCATGCTGGATTTCGCCCGAACCAAGAAGCTCAAGATCAAGCCCACCGATCTCGACGAGTTGGCCACCGGCATCCACGGCTTGAATCAAGCCAAGTACCGGGAGGAGGGGGTGGAGTTGGACTTGGATATCTCCCCGGGCCTTCCGCACGTGGAGTGTGACGCCGAGATGATCCGTTCGGTCATCATGGATTTGGTGGGCAATGCCCTGGACGCATGCTCCTGGAGGGACTATGAAGAAGGGGAATCGGGACGGGTGGTGCTTGGAGTCCACCCTGGAAGTCAGAATGGTAGCGTTGAGATCGTGGTGAGTGACAACGGAGGGGGGATGACCGAGGAGGTGAGGGAACGGATCTTCACGCCCTTCTTCAGCACGAAGGAAAAGAAGGGCACCGGAATGGGGTTGGCAGTGGTCGCTCGCATCGTCAGCACCCATGAAGGGAAGACAGAGGTGGAGTCCGAGCCTGGAAAAGGCGCGACGTTCCGGGTAACCTTGCCTACCAGAGGTCCGAGCCTGAGAGAGGAGTAAGTTGATGCCGAAGAGAGTTCTGGTGGTTGACGATGATGAGAATACCCGAAGGTTCCTGTCGGTCGCACTGCAGGCTCACGGCTACGAGGCTGTGACGGCAGAGGACGGCGATGATGGATACATAAAGGTTCAGGAGACCAAGCCAGATCTGATTTGCCTGGATGTCATGATGCCGAAGAAGACGGGTTTCGTCCTCTTCAAGCAACTCAGACGGAAGGACGAGTTCAAGGACATCCCGGTGATCATGTTGACGGCTGTGGCAGAGGTCCTGGAGGAGGACGAGTCCCAGGCGGACGGTGAGACATTCGAAAGACCGTTCGACAGCCTGCGGGACAGCCTTCGGAAAGCCATCGCCAAGATGCGGGACGAGGGGTTGGTGAAGCCCGAGGTCTTTATCGACAAGCCCATCGAGCCCGAGCAGCTCATCGAGGAAGTGAAGCGCCTGATCGGGTAAGGCAAAGACGAGGCAAGCCCCCGATCAGGATCCTCATCCTGGACTCTTCACATCTTTTCGACCCTCTCCCGGACCCGATGCGGCTCGGGAGAGGGTCGATGAGTATTCCCACGGGACCTCGAGTGTCCCGTTTGGAGAGGTGGTCCTCCCGAGACCCACTCCGACGGTCCATTGCTTCCCCATTGAGCTGGCAGTATGGTCCCCGTCCACGGAATTCCGAACGCGCTGCCCGATAGCCTCAGGAGATCCAGACAAGGAGGGCAAATGCTATCCTTCTCCAGTGTAGAGGAAGTCAGGAAGTTCGTCGCAGAAAACGACATAGAGTTCATCAGCTTTTTTCTGAGTGACATCGATGGTCGCCTCCGGGAGGTCACGATCCCGGCGGAGACCTTCTCCGAGAAGACCTTGGAGCTGGGGATCGGCTTCGACGCGTCCAATTTCGGATTCGCCGAGGTGGACCGTTCCGACATGATTCTGAAGCCGGACCTGGAGTTCGCTTTCATCGATCCCATTGAGGACGAACGGCGGGTCCTCTGCTTCTTCTGTCACATGTTGGAGGTGGACAGTCGCGCTCGCTTCACCCAGGACCTTCGAGACCTGGTTCCGAAGACCCTGGAACTCTTCGCCGAGGAGGGAATCGCCGACGCGGCCTTCGTGGGCGTCGAGTTGGAGTTCCATGTCATCGACCAGCTGTTCTCGATGCGGACTCCGCGGGAGCAGTCCTTCCGGGTTGAGAGCCAGGAGATGGTGAGTCCACCCGGGGGCGAGGAGGTCTACCGAATCGCGCCGAAGCGAGGGTACTTCCGGGCCGAACCCAACGACCACCTCTTTTCCATCCGGAATGAGATCGTTTCGGTCTACCGGAGCCTGGGGCTGGACGTCAAGTATCACCACCATGAGGTCGGGAGCTCACAGGCAGAGATCGAGTTCGACCTGTCCCCGGTGGAGCTGATGGCCGACGGGACCGTTCTGGCGAAGATGCTCGCCCACCGCATCGCCAAACGGCGCGGGAAGATCATCACCTTCCTCCCCAAGCTCTTCCCTGGAGAGCCGGGGAATGGGATGCACATCCACCACTTCCTCACCAAAGGCGGGAAGAACATCTTCCAAGACGGGGAGGGGCTCTACCAACTGAGCGATGCGGCGCTTCAGTACATCGCTGGCATCCTGGAGCACGCCGACTCCCTCCTGGCCCTTACGAACCCGACCACCAACTCCTATCGACGGCTGGTGCCCGGTTATGAGGCACCGGTGAAGGCGGTTTTCGCCGAAGGCAATCGTTCCGCAGCGATCAGGATCCCGGGGTACGTCAAAGATCCGGCGATGCGCCGGTTCGAATTCCGGACCATCGACGCCACGTGCAATCCCTATATGGCCTTCGCCGCGATCATGCTGGCGGGGTTGGACGGGATTCGGAGGAAACTGGATCCGACCCAGGAGGGGTTCGGCCCCTTTGAAACAAACCTGTATGAGCTCCCGGAAGAGGACTTGAATAAGATCCGCTCCTTCCCGAGCTCCCTGGGAGAAGCTCTGGACTCCCTGGAGACCGACCGGACCTACCTGACCCAGGACGGCGTCTTTCCCGAGTACCTCCTTGACGAGTGGATCGGAACCAAGCGGAAGGATATTGAGGAGATGCGGGTGGTTCCCCACCCGTGGGAGGTCGCTCGGTACTACGACATATGAGCAGTGAGAGGCCCAGGGCTGCTGTTGTCCCCCCATCGAGGCAGCCCCTCACGACCAACGCCCCCGTGAACGGAGACGCCGACGAATGACCGACACGAGCCAAGCCATCTTCAACGATCCCATGTCCGTATTCGCCTTCCTGGCGACGCTGGTGGCGGTGATCTTTTGGGTTTCTGGGGTCAAGCGGTTCGAGAAGTTCTTCGAGTATGTTCCACCGGTCATCTTCGTTTACTTCCTCCCCATGTTCGCCACGACGCTGGGGATCACGCCGATTTCCTCGTCGGCCTACGAGTTCACCACCCGGTATTTTCTCCCCCTGGCCCTCTTCCTGCTCATGATCTCCATCGATCTGAAGAGCGTGGCCAAGTTGGGGCCCGTGGCACTCTTCATGGTGACTGCAGGGACCGTGGGGATCATCGTAGGTGGACCAGTCGCACTCTTCGTGTTCCAGGGCGCCCTTCCGGAAGACTCTTGGAAGGGATTTGCCGCGCTCTCCGGCAGTTGGATCGGGGGGACAGCGAACATGGTGGCCGTCGCCGAGAGCGTAGACACGCCCGAATCAGCCTTCGGGCCCATTATCGTCGTGGACACCGTCGTTGGATACGGATGGATGGGTGTCCTCCTCTTCTTCAGCGTCTGGCAGAAAAGAGACGAACGCCCGACTGGCAGAGCTGGATCGGGACCGCCATCCCACCACGGTGAGGGACGCGGCGTTCCTGATTGGGATCGGGATGGGTGCTGCCGTCCTTTCGGTGGACCTGGGGGCAAAGATCCCGCCACTGGGGGACCCCACTATCATCAGCGCCACTACATGGGCCGTCCTGATCGTGGTGACCGCAGGGCTGCTCCTCTCGTTCACACCTCTGAGGGAGTATGAGAAGGTGGGGGCATCCCAGTTGGGGTATACCGCTCTCTACCTTCTCCTGGCCGGCATCGGGGCCCAGGCCGATCTCAAGGCCGTGATGCAGGCTCCGGTCTACCTGGTGGCGGGCGCCCTATGGATCAGCATCCACGTGGGGATCCTTCTGGTTGCGGCTCGGCTCATCCGCGCCCCCCTCTTCTTCGTCGCGACCGGGAGCATGGCCAACATCGGAGGAGCGGCCTCAGCCCCCGTGGTGGCGGGCGTATACCATCCGGCCATGGCCCCCGTCGGCCTCCTGATGGCGGTGGTCGGATACGTTTTCGGCATCTACGGGGCGTTGTTCTGCGCCTACCTCCTGGGGCTCGTGGGAGCTTGAGAGGGAGGTCCGTCACTGGACCCGTCGGCTCCCCCGACCGGGGGGCCGCGGCCATTCCTCCAACCTGACTTTGCCTTTCTCCCTCTTCCGGCCCAAGATTCCCCCTGGCCCCCGGCACCGGGGGGAACACAAATCCCGGCTGGAGGAGGATGCTGAGGCATGACCAATCCGCGCGCACTCCCGTCTCATCCCCTGGAGAGCCCCGAGCCCGGATCTCAAACGGCGTCCCGGAATCTCCTGACCCGCCGGTCATTCCTGGCCGGGGCGGCGGCAGCCCTCCCCGCAGCCTATGCCTTCTCCGTACAGGGATGCACCCAGGGATCTCCGCCGGCCAGTGGAGACAGCGCCCCGCTGTATTCAATCTCGTTGGCCGAATGGTCCCTGCATCGGACCCTCAATGCCGGAGAGCTGACCAATCTGGATTTCCCCAGGGTCACCAGAGAGGAGTACGGCATCGAAGCGGTGGAATACGTAAACTCCTTCTTCAAGGACAAGGCCGAGGACCTGGCCTACCTCAACGACCTGAAATCCCGGTGCGGCGACAACGGGGTCCAGAGCCTGATCATCATGTGCGACGGGGAGGGAGCCCTGGGGGATCCGGACCCGACGGGCAGGACCCAGGCTGTGGAGAACCACTACCGGTGGGTGGAAGCGGCCCGCCTTCTCGGATGCCACTCCATCCGGGTGAACGCCCAGTCCTCGGGAACACCGGAAGAGCAGTTGGCGCTGGCCTCCGACGGACTCCGGAGGCTTTCCGAATTCGCGTCGGATCGAGAGATCAACGTGATCGTCGAAAACCACGGTGGGCTGTCTTCCAGCGGGGC
>JBDHCH010000059.1:0-18096 GCA_039592115.1 Gemmatimonadota bacterium
ATGCCGCCGATGCCCATGAAAGTGACCGGCACCAGCCGTGTGACGATTCAAGGAGGCTGACCTGGGACCGGGGCCCGGGAGCCGTGTGCTCTCGGGCCCCTTTTCCTTCCCATCTGATTGAATCAGGAGTAGCCATCATGGAAGCCTCCGCACCCCCATCTTCCATGTCCCTGCCGGTCCGGTTGTTGAAGGTCTTCTTCTCTCCTGGGGAGCTCTTCGAGAGTCTCAAAGCGAAACCCGTTTGGGGAGCGGCCCTGGTGGTGGGTGGGGTCTTGGCGGGCCTCGCCGTCATCCTCATCCCGGCGGATATCTGGGTGCAGGCGATGAGAGCGCAGGCTGCGGAAAGGGGCAGCGAGCTGCCACCCTTCATGGAGTCGGCTAGCGCGGCATTCCGTCTCGCCACGGCAGCCGGCGGCCTGGTGTTCTGGTTCGTCTGGGCCTTCCTCTTGGCTGGGATTCTCACCTTCGTTTTTGCGTTCCTCCTCGGTGACGAAGGGAAATACGTCCAATACTTGAGTATCGTCGGACATGCCCTCTTCATCTCTGCCCTCGGAGCGCTCCTCCTCCTCCCCCTCCGGATCGCCCAGGAGGATCCCAGCCTTACGCTGAGCCTTGGAACGTTTCTTCCGTTCCTCCAGGAGGGGTATGCGTTCAGGGTGCTGAAACTCCTGGACCTATTCGGGCTGTGGTCCTATGCGGTGATGGCGGTGGGTGTGACGAAGATCCATGCCAGACGGGGCATCGCCTCCGCATTGTCTTTTTGTTGGGCTTTCGCTCTCGTGTTCGCCATGGTCTTCGGGATCTTCGGAGGGTAGACGGGGGGAGGGCACGAGGACCCGGGCATAGCGACTCCCGCTGATCCTCGCCATTCTTCCCCCCATGCTTCGATTTCTTCTCCTGGCGCTTTCTGCGGGTGCGGCCCTCTTTCACCTTTATTCGGCTGGAGTAGCCCCCTTCACGGCCCTCGTGCAACGGCCTGTGCACCTGGCCTTCATGGCGACTCTGGGGTTTCTCGGCGTAGGTGCCAGGAAGAGGCCCAAGGGATCTGCGTCAGGGGGGGAGAACGCTGAAGGTCCCGGGTGGATCGGCGGATCTTTGACCGGTGCCCTGATCCTGGGCGTCGTGCTCTCTGCCATCTATCTGGTCACGCAGAACGAAGCTTTGGTGAGGCGAGCAGGATCACCCACGAACCTGGATCTGGTGGGAGGCCTGCTCACCCTCCTGGTGGTCCTGGAGCTGGCGCGGAGGACGACGGGATGGGGCCTGGTGGCGGTCTCCCTCCTGGCGTTGCTTTACGCGGTCTCCGGCCCGTACCTGCCGGGGATACTTGCTCATCGGGGGTACGGCTTCTCCCGCCTCATGGAGCACCTCTACCTCTCTACGGAAGGGGTGTGGGGTGTCCCCCTCGGGGTGTCGGCGGACTTCGTCTACCTGTTCGTTCTCTTCGGGGCCCTCCTGGACATGGCTGGTGGAGGCGGATTGTTGATCGGCCTAGCTGATCGGGTGGCGGGCCGGAGTCAGGGTGGGCCTGCGAAGACAGCGGCCGTAGCCAGCGCGTTTATGGGGTCTCTGTCCGGGAGTGCCGTGGCGAACGTGGTGACTACCGGCACCTTCACAATTCCCCTGATGCGCCGGTCCGGGTTCAAGCCCTTCTTTGCCGGCGCCATCGAAGCGTCGGCAAGCACTGGGGGGCAACTCATGCCCCCCATCATGGGCGCGGGGGCATTCATCCTGGCCACCTGGACCAACATTCCCTACACCCGGGTTGCTGTCGCAGCGATCGTTCCGGCCCTGCTCTACTACGTAGCCCTCCTCATGGCCATCCACTTCCGGGCGGGGCGCATGGGGCTGAAAGGGGGCGAAAAGAAGGAGAAAGAGCCGGTCCTACCTCGACTCCACCTCCTCCTTCCCCTGGGGTTCATCGTGCTCCTCCTCGCCATGGGGCGGTCCCCCATGCGAGCAGCCTTCTGGGGCGTAGTGACCGGTCTTGGCGTCTCGTTTCTCACAAAGAACACGCGGCCGGGCCTGGATCGCATCGAGAAGGCACTCCTGGCGGCAGGAGCCGGAGCGGTTCAGGTAGCCGCCGCCTGCGCGGCTGCGGGCATCGTCGTGGGAGTGGCTTCCCTCACCGGCATCGGCCTTCGAATGTCGGGGCTCATCATCACCGTATCGCAGGGCAACCTCTTCCTGGCGCTTCTCCTCACAGCCCTCGGGTCCATCATCCTCGGCATGGGACTCCCGACAACAGCGGCCTATGTGGTCTTGGCTGCTCTGGGTGCCCCGGCCCTCATTGAACTGGGGGTACCGGTGTTGGCGGCCCACCTTTTCATCTTCTATTTCGGTTGTGTTTCCAACGTAACTCCGCCGGTTTCCTTGGCGGCCTACGCGGCGTCCGGCATCGCGGGGGCTCCGCCCCTGAGGACGGCGTGGACGGCCATGGTTCTGGCTTTGGCTGGGTTCCTCGTTCCCTTCATGTTCGTCTACGCACCTCCCCTCCTGCTTCAGGGGTCGGCGTTGGAGATCCTCCTCGTCTCGGGGACAGGCATCGCTGGCGTCACCGCGCTGGCGGCCGCGGCAATGGGGTTTCTCAGGAGGGACCTCGTCTTCTGGGAACGAGCCCTTCTTCTGACGGGCGCACTCGCTCTCATCTTTCCGGGGTTGGCTTCTGACGGGTACGGGCTGGTTGTTCTACTCGTTATCTTCTTCCGTCCCGGCTCAGCAGGCAGGAGTCTCTGAGACTCGGGTACACGAGCTCGGTTTTTTGTGAGACTCGAGGGGGCGAGCATCGTCAGCGATGCCCACACCTCCACCTTCCGCCCAAGAACAGCAGGCTGGCACAGACATGTCCCGACGCTTCCTATCAGGCACGGTTGCCGTATTCCTCGCCCTCCTCTCGGCTTGTGATGGGACCGGTGCTGGAAGAAGGGAGTTCCTGAGCATCGGGACCGCGGGGACCGGAGGGATCTACTACCCCATCGGTGGCGCCATCGCGAGCCGGCTATCCATTAAAGACTCAACGCGCCAATACACTGCGGAGGTCACCGGGGGATCCGTGGAGAACGTGAACCGGCTGAGGGAGGGGCAGATCGATTTGGGGTTTGCCTTGGCCGTGACGGTGTACGAGGCGTTCCATGGTGGACAAGACTACGAGGCCCCTTTTGATAGCCTCAGGGTCGTAGCACCCCTGTATGCGAACCTGATCCATGTGCTGGTCCCCCGGGGATCGACGGCGACGTCCCTCGGAGAGCTGGCAGGGGCCCGGATCTCCGTGGGAGCAGCAGGAAGCGGTACGGAACAGGTTGCACGGCAGATCCTCGAGTCCTATGGACTGAGTTATGAGGATGTCCAGGCCAGATACCTGACGTTTTCCGAGTCCGCGGCGTCTCTCCGGGATGGGGCCATCGACGCTGCCATCATTTCCGTCGGGTATCCTGCCGCGGCTGTGTTGGAGGCTACCACCACGGGAGGAGCCCGGCTGATTCCGGTGGAGGCGGAACAGGTGGAAGCGCTGCGGGCGAGGTTCCCCTATTACTCTCACGGAGTGATTCCCGAGGGGGCCTATCCTGGGGTCACGGACGACATTTCGACGGTGGCGATGATGAACTGGGTCGTGGCCGCTTCGGAGTTGGAGGCCGGAGTGGTTGGATCACTTCTGACCATCTTGAGGGATGATCGGGCAGCGCTGGAGCAGGTCCACGAGATGGCCGGTCAGATCGATCTGGCGGCCCTGGGAGAGGCTCCCATTCCGCTTCACCAGGGTGTGGCGCTCTGGAACGAGGGAGACTAGTCCTGAGCCAGAGATTCGTCGGCATTCGAGCGCTGCTGTATCCACTCGAGGCGGCGTTGCTCCTCCTCGACGTAGCGCTGCTATGTCTCGTCGTCCCGCCTCGCCCGAGCGGCGCATCGGCGCCCTCGGTGCTTCAACGAATTCCTGACTCAGGACACCAGGTCCTCCCTTGATCGGTGCCCGCTTGCGGTCTGAACAGGGCCCGCCTACTGTTTTTCGTGCTTAACCTCCGGATTCCCTCGATGAAAACCACTGAGATTCTCGACGAGTTGAAGCGCCGGAAGATTGCGCGCCGCGGGTTCCTCTACCTCGTCGTGGCGTGGGTGGTCATGCAGGTCCTCGACATCGTATTCCCAGCGCTGGGTGTTCCCGATTGGGCGTTGTCGATGGTGGTGGTCCTACTGATCGTTGGCTTCCCGGTGGCCATGGTTCTAGCGTGGATGTTCGAGACCCCTTCAGCCATCACCAAAGGCAAACGCCGGTCAAAACCGCCTCCACGTGCGGCGCCCCGGGATCGGGAGGAGACACCTGATGCACCTCGGTCCATCGCCGTCCTTCCGTTCGTCAACATGAGCGACGACAAGGACAATGAGTACTTCTCGGACGGCATGACCGAAGAAATCCTCAATGCCTTGGCCAAGGTACCCACACTGCGCGTCGCCTCCCGCACCTCGTCGTTCGCGTTCAAAGGAATGGTGAAGGACGTCCTCGACATTGCAGAGGAGCTCCGCGTTGACACGGTTGTCGAGGGCAGCGTCCGAAAGGCGGCTGACCGGGTCCGGGTGACCGCCCAGCTCATCAGCGCCGAAGACGGATACCAGTTGTGGTCCGAGAACTATGAAGGGGACCTGGAGAACATCTTCCGGCTCCAGGATGATATCGCTCGCTCCATTGTGGACGCTCTCAAGATCGAGCTGGTCGGCCCCAGCGACGCCACCCTCGTCGAGCCTGAGACCAAGGACGTCGATGCCTATACGGCCTACCTGAAGGGCCGCTTCTTCTTTTATCGGTTTCAGAAGGACGACCTCAACAGGAGCCTCGAACAATACCGTCAGGCCTTGGAGCATGACCCGAGCTACGGACGCGCGTACGCCGGGATCGCCGACACCTGGATGCAGCTGGCCGACGACTGGGTGCCCCCGGAGCAGTCGTATCCCGAGGCGAAGGCGGCGGCTCAAAAGGCCATCGATCTGGACGAGTCCCTGGCCGAGGCCCACACTGCCCTCGGCAAAGTCCACGGGTGGTTCGAATGGGACTTCGACCGCGCCGAGCTGGCATTGAGGCGGGCGGTCGCCGCGAATCCCAAATACCCGGATGCCCACTGGGGGCTGGGGAGCATTCTCCCTCCCAACGGGCAGCTCGGGGGAGCTATCGAGGAGATGCGGGCTGCTCTCGCACTTGATCCTCTCTCACCGGTGTTCAGCTACTTCTTGGCACGCTTTCTCATGTTCGACGGACGCCTGGATGAGGCTGTGGAGCAGTCGAAGCGCACCGGGGAGCTCGATCCGACTTCGTTCCGGTCCCTTCAGGTTCTCGGGCAATGCCACCTGCTCCGGGGGGAACCCGCCTCGGCCCTCGAAAGCTTCCAGCAGGCTCACCAGGTGAGCGGTGTGGTCTCGGTGAATGCCTATATCGCAAGGGCGCTGACCGACTTGGGGCGATCCGACGAAGCACGGGACCTTCTGGAAAAGCTGGAATCCGGGGAGAATTACGTTCGATCGGAGTTCATGGCCGCAGCCTGGGGGGCTTTGGGCGACCTGGACCGGGCCTTCGAAGCGCTCGAGACTGCCTATCAGGCTCGCAGCGCCGGGTTGATCTACTCTCACGTTGATCCCGCTTACGACACACTCTGGGGAGACCCGCGTTTCCGGGACCTCGAGAGCCGAATTGGATTAAGGCGCGGATAGAGAGAAAGAGGGGGGGCACCTCACTTCCACGCTCCCCAAGGCCCTCCACACCCTGCTCCCATTCTCTTGCCCGAAGTTGTCCGTCAGATGACTCTCTCGAGGGTGCTCCGGTAAGATCCTGAGTGGCTCAGAGGTATAGGATTAAAGGTGAGCTGACGCGCCTCCCGTCTAGAAGTGTTCGTCGTTTCGGATGCAGAAATGGATCAAGCCGAAAAAGCGCAGGACCAACTGGGGTGTCAGAGAGAAGCCTTCTCCCTTCCCCAGGATCACCATTATCTGAATTGCGCCTACATGAGCCCCCTCCCTCGGGTGGTAGAGGAAGCAGGGGTGACGGGGATGCTGCGGAAGCGAAACCCTGCCTCTTTGGCGCCGGAAGACTTTTTCAGGGAGAGTCAGGAAGTCAGGGCTCTCTTTTCGGAGCTCATCAATGCCCCCAGCCCTGACTCCATCGCCATTCTGCCGTCGGTTTCCTACGGCGTCGGTGTAGCTGCCCGAAACACTCCGTTGGTTTCGGGGCAGAACGTGGTCCTCCTCCATGAACAGTTTCCGGGAAACGTCTATGGCTGGCGACGGTTGGCTTGGGAGAATGGGGCGGAGATTCGCATGGTCCGGCCCCGGCCGGGTCCCCACCGGGGGCGGAACTGGAATGAGCGGATCCTCGAGAGCATCGATGGGGACACGGGGGTGGTCGCCCTGGCGCCGGTCCACTGGACTGATGGTACGGCATTCGACCTCGAATCCATCGGAGCACGCGCCCGGGAGGTTGGGGCGGCCCTGGTCCTGGATGGCACCCAATCCGTCGGCGCCCTCCCCATGGACGTTCAGGCCCTCGAGCCGGACGCACTGATTGTCGCCGGCTACAAGTGGATGCTGGGCCCGTATTCCATTGGTGTCGGGTACTTCGGTCCCCGGTATCTGGATGGGTTGCCTCTGGAGGAAACGTGGATTGCCCGCGAAGGAAGCGAGGATTTCCGAGGGCTGGTGGACTACCAGGACGGTTATCAACCCGGAGCAGTCCGCTTTGACGTCGGAGAGCGGAGCAACTTCATCCTCGTCCCGATGTTGGTGGCGGCGTTGCGGATCCTGAAGGCCTGGCGACCAGAGCGAATCCAGGCCTATGCGGAGAGCCTGACTGGAGAACTCCTGGAGGAAGCCCAGGCCCTCGGGTTCAAGGTTGAGGACGAACCCTACAGAGTGGGCCACATATTCGGAATCCGCATGCCGACTGGTGTGGAGCTCTCAGTGGTGAGTCGATTGTTGGAGGAAGAAGGCGTCTCCGCCTCTCTCAGGGGCTCGGCCTTGAGGGTATCCCCTCACCTGTACAATGACGAGGGGGATGTGGCTGCTCTCCTCCGAGTGTTGCGGGGCGTCGTGGGAGCCCCGGAAGGGGGTTGAGCCAGAACACCTGCAAGCTATCCCCTACCCCGGCCCAAAGATCAGCCGGGCCTGGGCTCCCACCTCGATCCCGCTCTTGGCAAACCACCCCAGGGGTACCTCCAGGGCGAACATCGCTGGCCTGGCAGAGGGATGGGGGTCCTCCGTCTGAGGTTCCATGGGTTGGATATCGATGATCGTCAGGTTCTCGTCGATGTAGGCGATGTCCAGGGGGATGTACGTGTTCCTCATCCAGAAGGACCTGATCTGGGAGTCGGAGAAGACGAAGAGCATCCCGCGTCCTTCGGCAAGGGACTCACGGTACATGAGACCCTGCTCCCGTTCTGAAGCTGTTCTCGCCACTTCCACTCCGACCGTGTCGGCCCCGAATATCACCCATGCCTCGCCCGGCGGAGGGAGGCGCTCCTGCATGCCGGAAGAGCCGGCTCCGGAGAGGTCCGGTACCGAAGCTGTCTCCCCTGCCGTTTGACCGCCCGGGGAGGAGCAGGCGACGAGGAGAAAGAACGCGAGAGGGAGGGCGGTTCGGGACCGAGGGCGGCAGAAGATGGAACGATTGCTGGGGCGGGAAGCTGGCATATTGGTGTGGCACTCCACAAAGAGTAATTCTTGTTTTACCTTTACCGGCTCACACTGCGGGTCTGAAATGGACCGAAGTGTGTTGGGATAGATATGCACGAGGGCGCGGAAAACGCCAGGGCCTCCATGGTGAACCCAGAACTCCTTGAGATTCTCGTGTGTCCTGAGACGAAGCAAACGCTCGCATTGGCGGATGCTGAGACTCTGGACAGGGTGAACCGTGCGGTGGAGGGAGGACGCCTCCAGAACCAGGGTGGTGACCGTGTGAGGGATCGGATCGAGGAGGGACTCGTTCGTGAAGACGGGTTGTTGATCTACCCCGTCAGGCACGACATCCCGGTCATGCTTCTGGATGAAGCCATCAGACTGGATTCCCTCCCATAACGAGGGCCGGCTTCAGGCCTTCCAGGATGATGAAGACCTGAAGAATTGACCCTCGCGCCTCCTGGACCCCGTCGGGTCCATCCAAGCAAGCGGTAGATAGATGCTCGACCCCGGTGCTTCGGTTCCGGGGATCCGGAGAGACCCGTCCGGTCTCCAGAGGAATGGAGATCGACGGATCGTGGAAGGACGCCGGCTCAAACGCTGAACCAGGCGAGTGGGATGAAGAACGTAAAGACGCTTCGCTGGACCCGGAATCTGGGGCTCATGCTCACCGTGGCTTTCTTGTCAGCCTGCGGAGAGGAGTACCTCCAGTCAACGATCAATCCGGTCACCGACTATGGAGAGGTGACCCACAACCTCTACGTCCAGGTGTTCTGGTGGACCATGATCATCCTGGTGGTGGTCCTGGCCGTATTGGGCTACGTCCTCATCCGGTTCCGTGAGAGGCCGGGGCAGGAGAAGCCCCGGCAGATCCATGGCCACATGGGACTGGAGATCGCCTGGACCATTGCTCCTGCCCTGATCGTGGTGGCGATTGTGATCCCCACCATCCAGGGAGTGTTCGCGGTGCAGCGACCGCCCGACGGGGATGCACTTGTGGTGGAGGTTGTCGGCAAACGCTACTGGTGGCGTTTCCACTACCCGGAGTTGGGAGTGACCACGGCCAACGAGCTCTACCTACCGGTGGGCCGCCCGGTCAGTCTCCGCCTGGAATCCGGGGATGTGATCCACTCCTTCTGGGTGCCGCAGCTGGGCGGGAAGAGGGACGTGAATCCGGTGGTAACCAAGCCGGAGGGGGAGGAGGCGAAGCGAAACTGGATGCACTTCACCATCCGGGAAGAGGGTGTCTTCTGGGGTCAGTGCGCCGAGTTCTGCGGTGAGGCCCACTCCCTCATGGGGATCCGAGTCGTGGCCCAGAACGCTGAGGACTTCCAGCGTTGGGTCGAAGATTGGAGAACCGCGGCGCCAACCGCCAACGCCCCTGATGAAACGCCGGCGGAAGACACCGCTGGAGAAGCCGGGACACCCTCTTCCGCAGAGTCCGCCGGGCCGGATGGGGGCTCGGGGCCCGGCGCTCAAGATCCAACCGCAAGGACCACCGCTTTCCCCGACGACGCCCTGGTGGCTCGGGGCCGTGAGGTCTTCTTCCGAGAGTCGTATTGCGTTCTTTGCCACGCAATCGAGGGAACTCCGGCTGTTGGGGAGATCGGCCCGAATCTAACCAGGCTCGGGAGACGTTCCACGATCGGAGCAGGAATGCTGGAGAACACTCCTGAAAATCTGGAGGCTTGGATCCGGGATCCGATATCGGTGAAGCCCGGGGTTCAGATGCCAGGGGCTCAATACGACGTGACGTACGAGGGATTGACCTTCCCTCCGACGAACCTCGACGACGAGCAGATCCGGGCCCTGGCGGCCTATCTCTCCAGCATGAAGTGACAGGAAGTAAGGAGACGATACCGATGTCGGTAGCCACCGAAACCGCCCAGGCCCCACAGATCGCTCATTCCGAAGCCAAGGGATTCTGGAGCTGGGTCACCACTGTCGATCACAAGCGGATCGGCATCATGTACTTCCTGACCTCCTTCTTTTTCCTCTTCGTAGGGGGGCTGGAAGCGATGCTCATCCGCATCCAGCTCATGCGACCGGAGAACGCTTTCATCTCCGCCGAGACGTACAACCAGATGTTCACCATGCACGGCACCACGATGGTGTTTCTGGTTGCCATGCCTATGGCGGTTGCGTTCTTCAACTACCTCGTCCCGCTGCAGATCGGTGCCCGGGACGTGGCCTTCCCACGGTTGAACGCGCTCTCCTACTGGATCTACCTCTTCGGCGGGATCTTCATCAACACCAGCTTCCTCTTCGGAGCCGCGCCCAACACCAGCTGGGTGGGCTATGCCAACCTCACCTCCGGGGTGTTCGAACCGGGACGGAACGTCGAGTTCTGGATCATCGGCCTCTCCATCCTGGGGATCAGCTCCATTCTGGGGGGCGTGAATTTCATCACCACCATCATCAACCTCCGGGCCCCGGGCATGAAGCTCATGCGTATGCCCCTGTTCACCTGGATGACGTTGGTGACCAGCTTCCTGTTGGTGACGGCGATTCCGGTAGTGGCCGTGGCGCTGATCCTCCTGGCATTCGACCGGTTCTTTGGGGCGAACTTCTACGAGGTTACGGCAGGGGGTGATCCGATCCTCTGGCAGCACCTGTTCTGGTTGTTCGGCCACCCGGAGGTCTACATCCTGATCCTCCCCTCCTTCGGGATCATCAGCGATGTGATTCCCACCTTTTCAAAGAAGCCGCTCTTCGGGTATCCGGTGGTGGTTTATGCCGGGATTCTCATCGGGTTCATCGGGTGGGGGGTATGGAGTCACCACATGTTCACGGTTGGACTAGGCCCCATCGCCGACTCCTTCTTCGTGGCCAGTACCATGATCATCGCCATTCCCACGGGGATAAAGATCTTCAACTGGCTGGCCACCATGTGGGGTGGCGCCCTTCGCTTTCCTACGGCGATGCTGTTCGCGGTGGGGGTGGTTGCCGTATTCACTGTGGGCGGGCTCAGCGGCGTGATGCATGCTTCGGCGCCCATCGACCTCCAGCAGCACGACTCCTACTTCGTGGTCGCCCACTTCCACTACGTGTTGGTTGGAGGGGCTCTCATGGGGCTCTTCAGTGGGCTTTACTACTGGTTCCCGAAGGCCACGGGAAGGAAGATGAGCGAATCCCTGGGGAAGTGGCATTTCTGGACCACGATGGTGGGCTTCAATCTCACATTCTTCCCGATGCACTTCTCCGGGCTCTTCGGCATGCCGCGCAGGACCTGGACATACCAAGCCGAGTTGAACCTGGAGACCTGGAACCAGCTCTCCACCGTGGGCGCGTTCATCTTCAGCATCGCCTCTCTCATCCTGGTCTGGAACGTGTTCAGGAGTCTGCGAAAGGGCGAGAGAGCCCCGGCCAACCCCTGGAACGCCGGGACCCTGGAATGGTCCATTCCCTCTCCACCGCACCACTACAACTTCCCATCGCTTCCGGAGATCCGGAGCCGAGAGCCCCTCTGGGACGATCAGGAACGGGACGAGGTGGAGAAGGTCACTCTCGCGGAGCCCGACCACGAGCCCGAAATGCCCAGCCCGTCCTTCTGGCCGGCGTTCACGGCTCTCGGAGTCGTGGCCACCTGGGTCCTCATCATGACGGGGATCTGGTGGATGCCGTTGGTTGGACTGGCCTTCACCGCCCTCGGAATCTTTAGCTGGGCCTTCCAACCGGCGTTTCGGTAATGGGTGGAATTGGCGAAGCGAGTCCCCAAAGAGGGCTCCCGGCGAACGACTACGTGCAGGAACTGGAGCGAACAAATGGCTGATGCTGCCGCCATGGCCCACGACGACCACCACTATACCAGTACGGGCCTACCCAGCTGGAAGGTGGGATTCTGGGCCTTCATCGGGTCCGAGTGTCTCTTTTTCGCTTCCCTTATCTCGACCTACATGGTCTACAAGGGGCGGAGTGTGGTAGGGCCGTATCCCGAAGAGGTTCTCAACATTCCCCTCACGTCCATCAGCACATTCGTGCTCCTCATGAGTTCCCTGGCCATGGTGCTGGCTCTGGACGGAGTGCAGCGGGGAAGCAAGAAACTGAGTCTCATCTGGCTCGGGGCCGTCATTGTGCTCGGGGCCGGCTTCCTGGGATTCCAGGTGTACGAGTTCAACCACTTCGTTCATGAAGGATTGACCATCGGAACGAATGTCTTCGGATCGTCCTTCTTCGTGCTGACGGGGTTCCACGGGGCCCACGTCACTGGTGGGGTAATCTGGATGATCACCCTCTGGATCCTGGCAGCCCGTGGGAAGCTGGCTCCGGCCGACTCCCTGAAGGTGGAGGTGGCGGGGCTTTACTGGCACTTCGTGGATATCGTCTGGATCGTGATCTTCACCCTGGTCTATCTCATCCAATAGGGGACGGCGAATGAGCGCAGAAGCAGCAGCACACGCACACGAAGGCCATGCCTCGCCGGGTTTCTACTGGGCCATCGGGGGGATCCTCACAGTCATCACCGCGGTGGAGGTGGCCATCTTCTACATTCCTGCGCTGGCGGGGGTGTTGGTGCCTCTCCTCCTGGTACTGTCGGCCACGAAGTTCATCATGGTGGTCATGTTCTTCATGCACCTGAAATTCGATTCGAAGATCTTCTCGGGACTGTTCTTGTCGGGGATGGTCCTGGCCAGCTTCATGACCGTGGCTCTCATCATTCTCTTCCAGGTACTGCCGAAGTACGACCTGTAGCGTTGCCTCTGGATGGCGGATCCGAAACGGGGCCGGAGGAAGAGAACATTCTGAGCGGGGAAGGGCGGTAGGGGATCCCACCGGGATCGGAGCTGCCCCGAAGAGCCGGGACCCCAATTCGGATCGAACTCAGAAGGACCGGTGGTTTTTCACAGGTGTACCCTCCAGACCGGAGGCGGTAACTTCCGCCTCCGGTTTTCGTCTCCTCGAACCTGGTTTGAGGGTTCGGGGGTGGACGGTTGCACCGAAGCAAAGGGGTGGGCGCGTCATCCATGAGTGGAGCCGAGATCAACCCAGGCGTTCTCCTGGCTTCGGCTAGTTGGGACCGGTTCGACCTCTGGGGGTTCGAGATCCACGTGTCCGTGTTGGTGGGGACCGTGTATCTGGCCGCTGCCTATCTCTTTGCCGTGGGGCCGGCCCGGGAGAAATATGGCTGGTGGCCCCGCACGGTTCCGGCGTGGCGGAAGGCATCGTACCTGGGAGCGGTGACGCTCATATTCCTCTCGCTGAACGGACCCCTGCACACCCTTTCCGACGAATACCTCTTCAGTGCCCACATGGTGCAGCACATGCTGCTCATGTTGATCATGCCGCCGTTCCTGATCCTGGGGCTTCCAACCTGGCTCGTTCGGAGGGCTCTGGAGAGGCCAGGGGTCGCTCGAATTGCCCGGATCCTCACTCATCCGGTTCTGGCTTTCCTCGCATACAACGTCACGTTCATCGGCTGGCACATCCCCCCGATGTATAACTGGGCCCTCGTCAGCCATGATCTCCACATCTTCCAGCACCTCATGTTCATGTCGGTGGCCGTCATGATGTGGTGGCCTGTCGTGAATCCGGTGCCCGAGCTGGAGAGGATCCCCACGGGTCCCCTGCTGATGATGTATGTCTTCGCTTTCGGGATCCCAAGCACGATTCTGTCGGCATTCATCACGCTTTCCGACTCGGTCTTCTATCCCTGGTACGAAGTCGCTCCCAGAGTGTCCTCCCTCTCTCCGCTGGAAGATCAGCGTCTGGGAGGCCTGATCATGTGGATTCCGGGGATGCTCATCTTCTGGGTGGGGATCACTGCCGTTTTTTTCCGCTGGACGAAGGACGAGTACGGGTCGTGGGGGAGAGAACGCCTTCAATCACCTGGACATCCATGAACAGCCTCCAGGAAGAAAAATGAGAGCTCCTCGCGTATCCTCTGATTCCATCGCCTTGCTCCTCGCCCTATTCCTATCTGGCCCGGCGAGTCTCCTGGCTCAGGATGAAGCCCCGCCGCCGCCCGACTGGAGCTTCGAAAGCGAGATCGGCGCCAGCGTATTCTTCGGTGCTTCCGATCAAACCACCGTGGCGACGAAGGTGGGCGTGGATCGAAAAGGGCCGAGTTTCGAGCTGGAAAACGACTTCTCCTATCTGTATGGCGAAGCCACCGACGAGACCGGGAACACCTTCGTGAACAAGCGGTCCTGGGCGATCGCCTCCAATCTGGATTACCGCGGCTTCACTCGACTCAACCCCTATCTGTTCGGCAGTGCGCTCTCCAGCCTGGAAAAGGCTATCGCCATTCGGTACAAAGGCGGCGCCGGTGCGAAGCTCACAGTCCTGGAATCGGAGGCGTCTCACCTGGACTTCGCGTTGGCTGTCCTGGCCGAGAGGACCGTAGAGGACTCTCCAGACAACGGCGACTCCGAGGTCCTGGCCAGGTGGTCGGGCGGGTTCACTCTTCGAAGGGCCTTTTCGGAGGGAAGGACCGTGTTCGAGGCCAAGGCCGATTATGATCCCGTCTTCGACGAGTTCGACAATTTCACGGTGACTGCGGAAAGCAGTATCGCCTTCCGTCTATCCAGGGTCATCAGCCTCAAGCTGTCGGTGGTGGACAACTATGATAGCAAGGCCGAAGATCGTGGCGCCCGGGATAACAACGACGGTCGGGTGCTGTTCAGTGTCCTGAGCTCTTTTTAAGGACCGCCTGGCCCCAGAAGGTCGCCGGAGGGGCCTCAGGCCAGGGAGAGCTCTCCCCTGACCACAGTCACGGCTTGGCCGGAGATGTGGACTCTTTCCCCGGACATCCCGACGCGCAGCTTCCCTCCCCGGGCTGAGATCTGCTCGGCCATGAACTCCCCCCTTCCTGTCTCCGCAGCCCAGTAGGGGGTGAGGAGGGTGTGGGCCATACCAGTGACAGGGTCCTCGTCCACGCCCACCCAGGGCCCGAAAAAGCGGGAGACGAAGTCCGCCTCTCCAGCTCCTTGAGCGGTGACGATCACGCCAAGGGCGGTAGGGCCGATCTCCATCCTCCCCAGGGCCGTGAAGTCCGGGGTCAATCCTCGGACGTCGTCCTCAGCGGGTAGGCGGACGATCCATCCCTTGTTCCCGAGAAGAGTCACCGCGGAAGGTGGGCACCCCAGAGTCTCCAGCAGGCCAACGGGGGGGGGCGCCGGTACCGGGCGATCCACCGGGAAGTCCATGCGGATCCAGCCGTCGTCAGTCTCCATGACCTCCAGGATTCCGCTGAGCGTGTCGAACCGGAGGGGACCGCTGGTGCCCACCTCACGGAGGAGGACGTGGGCTGTGGCGAGCGTGGCATGTCCGCAGAGGGGAACCTCCACCTCCGGAGTGAACCACTGGAGCTTCCGCACACCGTCGGCGCCGGACGGTTGGACAAACGCGGTTTCCGAGAGGTTCATCTCCGCCGCGACTGCCTGCATGGTGGCTTTGGGGAGGATTGAGTCCAGCAGGCACACGGCTGCGGGGTTGCCGGAAAACGGACTGTCAGTGAACGCATCGACTTGATAGAATGGAATCCGAGCCCCTTCAGACATGGATGATCTCTCCGCTGACAGGAAGGAGGACGAGGGGCGCTGCCCCTCCAGTGAGCTTCTCCTGCTGGAACCAGGTACACAAACTGCACTCCGAGCCTATGGAAAAGCCATGACCCTGGAGCCGCCGAGACGCAAGTTCCCCGAAGCGAGTATCACGAAGGGAAGCAAGGATATCGACGGTGCCGCGAGGGCCCGGAAGCTGAAAACCCTGGCCTTCGCCCTCTATGGGGGTGTCCCTCTCGGTGCTGCGGCCGGATACCTCCTGGGCCACCCCGTCCTGGGCGGGCTCCTCGGGCCCGCTCTCATCTACGCGATCGTCACAGGGATCGCGGCCGCTTCGGGTAAGGGCGCTTCAGCCCTTTATATGCCTTCCGGCTCTACCACTCCGAGGCCCAAGGAGTACTCCAGGGCCAAGGCCCTCGAAGTTCGGGGCCAGTACGAAGATGCGATCCGGGCGTATGAGGTCGAGATCCTGGATTCCCCGGGTGTCGCGGACCCGTACTTGAGAATCGCCCGGCTCTACCGGGACGAGATCAAAGACATCGAAGCGGCAGTGACCTGGTTCAAGAGAGCGCAGCAAGAGGCGAGGCTCTCTCCCGGGGAGGCCATTCGGAGCCAACGGGAGTTGGCCGAGATCTTCCTACACACGCTCAAGGAGCCCCGGAAGGCTGCACCGGAGTTGGCCCGGCTGGCAGAGGCCCACCCGAGTACTCCCGACGGGGAATGGGCGGCAAGGGAACTGGCATACATCAAGGAGGAGATGGAGAGGGAGCGGAAGGCACCACCTCCCGGTACATGACGCCCCTGGAAGGCCTTGCCGTGGCTCACGGGAGGGGGGTTGGATACCTTGCGGATCGCTTCCCCAGGGGGGGAGGCTCGCCCCACTCCACTCGATCCTGTTAGGTGAGCCCGCCACATGAGTCCATTGGTCTTCCTGCTTCTCGCCGCAGCAAGCCCCATTCAAACACAGGACACGACCTTCCAAGCGGTGGCCGTTCGGGCGCTGACTCCACCCGAGATCGACGGCGAAGTGGTTGGGGAGGAATGGGGAATGGCTCCAGTCTTCACCAACTTCATCCAATTCGAACCCCACCGGGGAGACGCTTCTCCCCTGCGTACCGAAGCCCGCATCCTCTACGACTCGGCGTTCATTTACGTCGCCTTCAAGGGCTGGGACGACGAACGGCCGACGGCCCAACTCACCCGACGAGACGCCGACCTGCACAACGATGACGTATTCATGGTTGTCCTGGACACGTATCGGGATCGGCAGTCCGGATACATCTTCGCCGTGAATCCCCTGGGCACCCAAGCCGATGCTCGAGTCGCCAACGACGGTCGAACGCTGGATGTTACCTGGGACGAGCGGTGGGCCACTGAGGCGAAGGTCCAGGACTGGGGGTGGTCGGCAGAGATGGCGATCCCCCTCGCCTCTCTGCGGTTCGATCCGGGGGAGGACCGGAGTTGGGGGGTGAACTTCGGCAGGGGCCGGCGTCGGACATTGGAGCTGTCGTTTTGGACTGGTCCACTGGAGGCCGAGTTCCGCATCTCCCAGGCCGGAGAGCTTTCTGGATTGGACCTCTCCGCTCCCCCGAGCCGCCACATGGGCATCGTATACGGCCTCTCTCGGTTCGAGGAGGGGAAGAAGACCGTAGGTGACGCCGGTTTGGACCTCCGATACGCAATCACTCCGGGGGTGGGCTTTTCGGGCACCCTGAATCCCGACTTTGCCACTATCGAGGCGGATCAGGAACAGGTGAACCTGACCCGTTTCGAGCTCAGCCTACCCGAGAAGCGCCCTTTCTTCTTGGAGGGGGGTGAGCTTTTCCGGCAGAGGATCAGAACCTTCTACTCCCGGCGCATCTCGGACATAACAGGAGGAGCGAAGGTCATCGGACGGAATGGACCATGGACCTTCGCGTTCATCGCTGCCGACGAACAGTCCACTGCCGATCACGAGGGCGCCTTTTACGGAGTCGGTCGTCTTCAGCGTGATATCGGCCGGTCCAGCCTCGCCATGACCTGGGCAGACAAGAGGCTCGATGGGGACGGCCAGGGCTCCGTGGGGATGGACGCCACACTGTTCTTCTCCTCCTACCTGGGATTCACCGGGCAGCTGATTCGGTCCTACGGTCCCGAGGAGGACGGGGTATGGGCCTTCTTCGTTCGGCCCTCCTACGACTCTCCCACCGGGCACTTCCATGTGCGCTACACTCACCTCGGTGAGAATTTTGCCGACAACGCCAACGGTGTCGGGTTCGTACGAGACGACAACCGAAGGGAGGTCGATTCGGCTCTCTCGAAGACCTTCTGGGTCCGGCGGGGGTTCCTGGAACGCCTGGCCTACGGCTCCAACTACAACTGGTACTGGGGTCAGGAAGGGACGCTTCGAAGCTGGAAGATCGACGAGAACCTGGACGCGGATTTCCGGAATCGATGGTCGGCAAGGATCGCGCATACGGAGGAATTCAAGGGAGAGTATCCCCCCCGGTTCGAAAAGGATTTCAGGAATCGGAGCACGACGCTCCGGATGGGCTATAACACCCGGGAGTACCAATCGTTATCAGCCAACTACAGGTTCGGTCGGAACTTCGATGCGGACTTCCAACTCGTCAGCGGGTCGGCCCAGTACAAGCCGACGTCGGAATCGGCCCTGGAGTATGAGCTGCAGCGGTTGGTCCTGGATCCGGACCCGGAGGACGACACCACCTGGATCCACGTCCTTCGGGCGAATCAGTTCTTCACGCCGGACCTGTATCTTCAACTGTTCTTCCAGACGAACTCGGCCATCGATCGCCGGAACCTGGAGGCGGTGTTCGTCTACCGGTACAAGCCTCCCTTCGGAACCATCCAGTTGGCTTTCCAAAGGGGGAAGGCTGAATTCGGCGAGCGATCGGACCAGGGGAACACCCTGTTCCTGAAGGGGACATGGGTGTTCTAGGGAAGG
>JBDHCH010000060.1:0-17926 GCA_039592115.1 Gemmatimonadota bacterium
TGGTTGTACCGAATCGACACAAAACGGCCCATCCGGTAAGTGCATACAACACTTAGCTTTGTGGCGGCAGAGCACCCCGAAAATGGTACCCAATCGACACAACGAAGTGGCCCAACTCGTATTCTCGGAGAAAAAGTAATCCCGCTCAATCAGATAAGATCAAGCGGGACAAGCACTTTGGAAAATGGGCCTGGGTAGACTCGAACTACCGACCTCACGCTTATCAGGCGTGCGCTCTAACCACCTGAGCTACAGGCCCCAATGGGCAAACCAAAAGCTACAAACAGGGCGGGGCAGGTTCAACGGGTGCGCTCCAATGTTCTTTGCTCTGCTCCAAACCGGAGAGCCAGGTTCCCCGCAGACCCAGGACCTTGGTCCGGGCTCAGACGCTCGACCCGGCCGATGGCCGGCGGTGGACGAGCCCACCCTTCAGGGGTTGGGCTCGAACTCTCTTCGGGAGGCTCGGGTTGGTATCCAAACGTGGAACACGGCCCCCCCCAGTCCGTCTGGAACGTCCTCGGCCAAACGGATCCAACCGCCGTGGGCCTCCACCAGCTCCTGGGCAATTGCCAGCCCGAGCCCTGATCCCATCATGCGGGAACGCTCGGCCTGATAGTACTTGTCGAAGATGAACGGCTGATGGTCCACGGGAACACCCGGTCCCGAGTCGGCAACCTCGATCAGGAGTCCATCGGCTTCAGGCCGACCCCGGACCCGAACCTCCCCCCCCCTCGACGCAAAACGGAGCGCGTTGGCAACCAGGTTTCCCAGGACTTCTTCACGAAACAGGTCAGCATCGATTTCGACGTCGAATGGAGCATCTGGAGCCACTTCGACGGTGAGGGCGATTCTCTCCCGTTTCGCGAGGACCTCGAAACCCCTCCGGACGTTCATGAGGAGATCCTCTACCAGGACGATCTCCAGCCCCAATGCATACCCCCCTGACTCGAAGCGACTGATGTCCATCAGGCGACCCACCATCCGAGTCATGGAGCGAGTCTGCTCCGCAATCCCATCGAGGATCTCCCGCTGGTTCTCAGTCAACTCCCCCTCCAGCTCCTCCTCGATCAACTCGGTGTACCCTCCGATCACATTGATGGGGGTTTTCAACTCATGGCCGGCCACTCCAACGAACTCTGCTTTCAGACGGTCCAGCTCCTCCAGGTGGCGCGCCATGGTCCGAAAGGACGTAGACAGCTCCCCGATCTCGTCATTCCGCTCGTAGGGAAGGTCGACCGGAGCGGAGTAGTTGCCGTCGGCAATCTGGGATAACCCCAAACGAAGCCTCTCCAGGGGGGACCACAGAGCCCGAGTGGTCCAGCCGGTAATCAATACCGCCACGATGAGGCCGCTCAGAAGGGTCAACAATGTCGTGCCTCGAGCAGACGTGGAGATCTCCTCGGCCCGTTCGAAGTCCTCGGAGGCGCGAGCGTTCACCGTGGCCGCGATGATTCCGAGGCCGTCCCGAGCTTCTCGGATATCTGGTTGAAGGGAGAAGAAAGCCTCGGTGGCAAAACCCAACTGGCCCGCCTGGACCAGAGAATCGATTTGCTCGGTCTGCCCCCTCAACTCAACCAGGTCCGCCTCCAACGCTCCCGCCGCCTCGCCGTATCCCGCTGGTCCGATCCGGTCTGCCTGGGCCCGCAGATTCTCGAGAGCGGAAAACACCGAGTTCCGAAGAGCAGAGTCCGGCGCAGCGACATAACTCCTCACGAAGCGATCCAACTCTGCCAGGCCAACCTCGAGCCCTCCCAGGGCCAGGGCTGCCTCAGCGTGATTGGCTCTGTCGACCACCGCCAGTTCCCGAAGGTCCCCCAGCCTGGCCGCCGCGAAGAAGGACGGGAGGGAGAGCGCTACCCCCACCAGCAGGAACATCAGGACCAGCCGGTTTCTGACCGTCATGAGCCGGGGGCACGATGAACCATACCCGTGTCCGGAAGTCTCAGGAGGCCCCGTATCCGCTCGAGCTCCGCCTGCAACTCCTCGATGGTCCGCTGGAGGGCCTCGTTCTGGTCCATCAACACCCTTTTCTCCGCGTCGAGGGTCGGAACGACCAGGGCGGTCGTGCTATCCAGGGCGGGAAGCACTCCCTCATCCCCTGGGGGCACGGGATAGCCGCATCGTTCGAAACGAAGTGCGAAATCGGATTCCGAGGGCCCGGGCCGCAGGCCGGGATCGGCTCCGCGATCCAGGGCGGCAACGTAAAGACCCTCGGCTTCGAGGGCCTCTGACGGATCAATCCCCGGGAGGAAGAGCACACGAGCCGCCATCATCGCCGCAGAATCCGGGTCCGCATGGGGGTTTCTGGGGTCCAGGGACAAGAGGGAGAGGAAGAGAAGCGCCCTCCGCCCCTCCCAGCCCGACTCGCAGCGAGAAGCCGACTCCCGAAATGCCCGATCAGCATCGGAGAATTCGCCGTCGGTCATCCGCAAGACCCCAATGGTGTACGGCGAAACTCCGGAGGACTCGCCCCCTCTCCTCAACACGCCACAGCCCGCCGCGGAGATTGCCAGGGCCACCAGAGTTGGCCAGAAGATCCAGGACCCGTCTCTGTGTGGATTGGAACAGGGCATCAGCGCGAGCTTCATCTTGGGGTCGAAGTGGACATGCCGGTGCCGCGGAGCGCAGCCCCGAAGGCCTCGACGGTGGCCGGATCGAATTGAATGCCAGCATAACGCCGAATCTCATCCCATGCTTCCCCCACGCTCCAGGCGGGCTTGTACGGACGCCTGTGCGAGAGGGCATCGAAAGTGTCCGCAACCGCAACGATCCGGCCCGCTAACGGAATCTCCTCACCAGAGAGACCCAAGGGATACCCCTCCCCATTCCACCACTCATGATGGGTCCGGGCAATCTGCTCGGCGGTCTGCAGGAGCGGAATCTCACTCCCCGCCATGAGGTCTCCGCCTATAATCGTGTGCGTTCTCATGATCTCGACCTGATCCGGTGTCAGTGGACCGGGATGGAGGAGGATCTCATCAGGGATCCCGATCTTCCCAACGTCGTGAAGGGGGGCCACCCGCTGGATCAACTCCACCCTTTCCGGATCCAAACCAAGCTCCCGCGCGATGGCCCCGGACATCTGCCCTACGCGACGAGTGTGGTCCCCGGTTTCGTCGTCCCGATACTCGGCGGCCCGGGCGAGGCGTTCCAAAATCTGAGATCGAGCTTCCTCGAGTTCGGCTGTCCGTCTCCGTACCCGGTCTTCGAGGTGCCGGTTGTTCTCCTGCAATTCCAGGTGAAGGAACCGGGTTTCCAGGAGGTTGCGGACTCGGAGGCGCACCTCGGCCGGGCTCAGGGGCTTGGTGAGGAAGTCCTGGGCTCCTGCCGACAGGCCGCGCCGTTTGGCTTCTGGGGATTGATCGGAGGTAAGGATGAGCACGGGCAGGTACTCCTCCTCGCCAAAAAGACCCCGAAACTCGTCCAGGACTTCGAATCCGTCCTTTCCCGGCATGAGGAGGTCCAGGAGAAGGAGGTCGGGCCGGAATTCCTTGCACATGGGAAGGACTTCTTCGGGCCTGGTGGTGCTTCTCAGGTCGGTATAACCGGCGGGGTCGAGAATCCTCTTCAAGAGCTCGACGTTCGCCTCCTCGTCGTCCACGATGAGGATACGGGCGGAGGGGATACGGTCGGCAATCATTCAGCCCCACCTCGATGGCTGACCCCGGAATCTCGGGTCACACGGTGGAACAGACAGGACTGCCGTGGGAATGGCCCGTCGCTCGACGGGGAGATCCTCCTCGGTGGCGAGATTCCGCTCATGCTAGAATATACGGCATAAATGGACGAGGCCGCCCCCCCTCCGGAGGAGGCGGCCCCTGCTGAGTTGTCCAGCCCCTGAGGGCTAGATCATTCTAGTCCCACCTCGGACGACCGGATCTCTTTCGGCCGAACACCTCCTCGGCCTCCTCCTCACCGTACTCCTCTTCCCATTCTTCCCACTCCTCATCTTCCTCATCCTCGTCGTCCCACTCGTCATCCATCACCTCGTCGTCGCCGTCCTCATCGTCATCCCAACCCAGGCCACCCCCCCACCCGTCCCCATCCTCGTCGTCATCTCCCCAGCCAAGAGCCATGAAATCCGAGGTGGACTCCTCGTCCATCCAGACCCTGCCGTCCTGCATGCTCCTCTCCTGTGGTGACGGGGCCCAAGCCGGTGAACCGGGAGTGTCACCGGCCCATGATTCTCCAAATAAATCCCCCTCACCGGGTTGTCAAGAAAAAAACTTCACGGCTATGCGGCGGCGCCTGGGTCCGTCCCACTCTGCGAGGAAAACTCCCTGCCAGGTGCCCAGAACCAACTCCCCGTCATCGATCATCAACGTCAATCCGGGACCGAAGAGGCTGGTCTTCACATGCGCATCACTGTTTCCTTCTGCATGCCTGAACTCAGGGGTATCCCTCGGGACCAACTCACCCATCTTCCAGACCATGTCCCGGGCCACATCGGGATCGGCATTTTCGTTCACAGTCAGGGCGCAGGTGGTGTGCATGGACCACAGGTGCACGATACCCTCCCGGACCTCGGACGCTCTCACCATAGCCCGCAACTCGGGGCCCAGATCCACCAACTCCTCTCTTCGGCCGCTCCGCACTTCCAGGTATCGAATCATCTCTCCACCTCTCCAGCCACGGCCTCCTTCTCGACGCCTGCCCCATCCGCGTTCTCGTTGATTTGATGCAGGGGACGAGGCTCGAGTTGGAATGTCACATGGCTGATCCTATGCCTGTTCAACCGTCGGTTGATCTCGTCGAGAATTGATCGATGCATCGTCAAGTCGTCGATGACGCCGTGGCCGCTCATGGCGACGAATCCGCTGGTGAGGGTCCACACGTGAATGTCATGAAGCTCCTCGAGGCCGGGAATCTCCCGCAACTCCTCCACGAGCCCCTCGACATCCAGCCCCCTGGGAGCCGCCTCCAGGAGGACGTCAGCGGCCTCCCTCACCAACCGCCACGCACCCACGAGGATGAGGGAGGCGATCACCACGGAGATGATGGGGTCCGCCATCATCCAACCCGTGGTCACGACCAGAAGCCCAGCCGTGATGGCCCCCACTGAGCCCAGGAGGTCTCCGAGGATGTGGAGGTAAGCGCCCCGTATATTCAGGTTCTCGTGGGCATGGCTGTGGAGAAGGAAGGCGCCGGTCAGGTTCACCCCCAACCCCACCGAAGCCACTGTCAACATGAGGGGCCCATCCACCTCCGGCGGAAGTCGGAACCGCTCCCACGCCTCTTTCAGGATCAGCAAGGCGATGAAGAGGAGTGCCGCGCCATTGATCAGCGCAGCCAGGATCTCCAGCCGGACATACCCATAGGTTTTCCGGGGGCTCGGAGGCCGTTGGGCCAACCGCATGGCGACCAGGGAAAGCCCCAGGGCGCCGACATCGGTGAACATGTGGCCGGCGTCGGCGAGGAGAGCCAGTGAGTTGGACAGGAGCCCCCCCACTACCTCCGCCACCATGAACCCGGCGGTGATCCCCAGAACCCACCTCATTTTGCGCCGCTGGGTCTTTCGGTCGCGCAGGGTTCCGTGGAAATGATCGTGGACGGGTCCCTGGTCAGCGACGTCGGACTCGGCCTGGACGTGGAAGGTTTCCCTGCTCATGACTCCACCGGTTCGGATTTCCTCTCTCGCGACTCGGGCACATTTCCGGCCTTCGCCAGTGCACGCTTCAGGAGGACCGGTCCCCCCAGGATGTTCCCGATGATCACGGCCATCCCCAGGGCCACCACTCCTTCTCCAATCTCTGGAAAGGACTCTTCCAGGACCAGAAGGAGCCCGAGGGTGACCCCCCCCTGGGAGAGAAGCCCCTTCCAGGTCCGGGCTCGGATGGCCACGGGAGCCCGAGCCCACCGGGTACCCAGACTTGCGCCCCAGAACGTGAAGAACGCCCGGGCAGAGAACAGGATCAAGGCCGCGAACCAAAACGCGCCTACCGCGTGAAGGTCCAGGCTTGCTCCTGCGATGGTGAAGAAGAAGGCGAAGATGACCACCGATACCGACTCGATCCCGTGGATCATCTCGTCCCCGGCCTCCGAAAGGTTCTCGATGAGGAATCCGGCCGCCACTCCGGCCAGAACAAGCTCCACATGGAGCATCTCCGAGACCACAACCAGGAGGTACGCGAAGATGAACGTGGAATAGACCGGCTGACGCCCCTCCTGCTCCAGATACAGGGAAAAGATCCATCCCAGCAGTGCACCCACCGCCAGGGCGCCGCCGACCTCCCTGGCCAACTCGATGAGGATCCGACCTTCCTCACCGCTATGCCCCAGGAGGGGCCGGACCAGCGCCAGAACCAGGGTGAACAGGATGATGACGACCACGTCCTTCACGATGGTCACGCCCAGGATGACATCCGTGAGGGGACCCTTGGACCCGGACTCTTCGATGACCGCCACCGTCAGGTCAGGGGAGGAGTTGGCCGCCCAGATCCCAAGGAGGCACCCGAGAGCCAGTATCCCAAGGAAGCCCACCCCGTCCAGGAAGGGGAGGAAGAACCCCACGGGGATGAAGACCAACGTCATGCCCACCCACACTACCCCGACTACCGTGAAGGTGGTGAACGTGATGCTCTTTGCGGCCGGCTTGAGGCTCTTGAGCTTCAGCTCACCCCCGGCGAGCATGGCGATGAGCGCCAGGGCGAACTCGTCGATCAACCGCAGCTCGTCAAGCGCGCCCCATGGAATCAGGGCAACGATAGAGGGCCCCGCCAGAATGCCCACCACGAGAAACCCCGTGATCCTCGGCAACCCTACGTTCGTGGACAACGTCCCGGCGGTGCTCGCCGCCAGCAACACGAACCCCATGAGGATGGTGAGCTGCTCCTCCGGGGCATCGGCCTGAAAGGCGGTGAGGCTCAGATAGGCAACGCCGAAGAGGAGTGCCAGGGTGAGGACGAGGTTGGAGATCCGGGTCAATGAGAACCCCGTGGTGGGAATGGAATGTGTACGGGATGAAGCAGGGAGGGTAATCTATTCACTCATGACACCGTTCCAGCAAGCCGTCCTCGCCACCGTCGCCCGGATTCCCAATGGGAAGGTCACCTCGTACGGCGCCATCGCCGCCATGGCCGGGCAACCCAGAGCAGCCCGGGGGGTGGGTTGGATACTGAACCGCCTGGACCCCGACACGGACCTGCCGTGGTGGCGAGTGGTGAATGGGAGCGGAGGCCTCTCCACCTACAAGCTCCCCGGACCGGCCGGACCTTTGCAGCGGGATCTTCTCCTGGCCGAGGGCATCGCGTTCGACGCCCAGGGGAGGGTGTCGGCGGACGAGTTCTGGTGGAGGCCGGATCTGGATTAGTCTGCCGGGGCCGGCTGCCGGCCCACGCCCTCCCTACCTGGTTCCGCCGCGTCGATCCCATTTCCCATCAGGTCGAAGGGCTGATCCCTCCGGGGTAGCGAATCAGGAGGACCAGTCTTCGATGTCCAGCCCCGAAACCTTCCTGAACTCCCGTAGATTGCAGGTCACCAAGCTGAGGCCGTGGCTCAGGCAAGCTGCAGCAATCCACAGGTCGTGGGCTCCCATCGGCTGACCCTGCGTGGCGAGATCGGCCCACAGGCGGGCATGCATTCTGGCAGTGGCAACCTCGATGGGGAGAATGGGGAAGCTTCCGAGGACTCCCTCCACGAAGGCCGATCTCCGGGCCCGTGTCCCCGGGACCCCGGCGCGATGGACTCCATGGAGCAGCTCGCTGGCAGTAACCACCGAGAGGAAGAACTCCTCGTCTTCCCGTTCCTTCACGTGCTCCTGGAGATCGACTTTGCCGCGCTCGTGATCGATCAGGACGGAGGCATCGATCAGGACTCCCATCGGTCACTTTCCGCGAGGGGAGGAAGCCCGCTCAGATCGGCCTCCAGATCCCGGGACAACGACTCGGCTTCCTCGGGGGTCAAACGGGGCACATTGGCCAGAAGTTCGGAGAGATCTCCGAGCCTCCCAGCTTGCGGCGTCGGGACGAGACGCGCCACAGGTCGTCCACCCCGTTCCAGAACAAACTCCTCACCCCTGTAGGCGACCCGGTTGATGAAGTCGGCGAAATTCCGCACGGCTTCGGTTACTGAAATGGTGCCTTTCATGGACTGGTCCTGCGGAAGTTCCAGGAAGATCAGACGTGAGTAGAATGTAAAATCATATTATATGATTTTCAAGGACCTTCGGATCTTCGCCGCACTGGCTGCACTCGATGGGGAGCGCCTGAGGTTCAGAACCTATCTACCGCATCGAGGAGCCGATCATCCGCCGATGCCGCTCGATCCATCCGGCCCAGAAGGGCAGGATCCACATCATCAGGGAGACGCTCGCCACCGCGCTCTGGTCCGGCGGGGGGGGAGACCAGGGCTGACTGGCCCAGATCGCTCCCGTAAGGACAACCAGGCCCACGAGCGCCCAGCGCCCGATCCGGTCCTTCGTCTCCGTCATCCGCAGGTAGACAGCCAGCCCACCGGCGAGGAGCAGGCCCTCCACCAGTAACGTCCCCATGATCGAGTTCCAGAGGCCCAACCCCACCTCGGTCCCGCCCGGCCAGAGCGGCAGGTCCGGTCGGTGGGTGATGAGATCCAATACCCAGTGGCTCACCACTAACCCTCCCGCCACGAACGCTCCTTTGACGTTCCGCCAGGCCAAGAAAACCAGTGCGCCTGCCAGACCGCCCCAGGCGACGGTGGTCAGGAGGCTGTGGCTCCAGGGATAGGACTCGAAGGCGAGGGGCGTAAACGCGGTATCTCCTGGTGACACCTCGACTGCCTCAATCCCCACCAGCAGAAGCAAGGGCCAGATGAGGTCGATACCGAAGGACGCGGCCGTGGCGACCCACAGGGGGAGCTCGGGCTCCACCTTCTTGGCAGCAAACGCCGCAGCCAGGTGTCCGACAAACATGGGGAAAGTCCTCTATCTGAGTCGAGTCGGGAGCGTGAGGGCGAATATATGTTCCGGGCACCCTGTATGTTCAACCTCCTTGACACCGACCCCTTGGTGAACTAGGTATTGAATCATTCACCCCTATCTCACGTAGGGGTATCAGAGAAGCCATCCCGATCGACCTCCGGGAGACCAACCATGGCAGGCAGTAACATCTACACCGGCACCCTGGACCTCCTCATCCTGCAAACCTTGAAATGGGGACCGAAACACGGATACGCCATCGGTCGTTGGATCAGCGAGCAAACCGGGGGCACCTACGATCTGGAGGAGGGCGTCCTCTATCCAGCTCTCCACCGTTTGAACAAGAAGGGGTGGGTGGAGGGCGAGTGGGGCGAGACGGACACGGGCCGAAGGGCCCGTTTCTACTCCCTTTCCCGGAAGGGGTGGAAGGCTCTCCAGAGGGAGACGGCACGATGGCAGGAGCATGTCGGGGCCGTGGCTGCGGTCATACGCCACTCGGAAGGGTAGCGGTGGCGGGCGGATCTGGGAGGCCCTACCGGGGCGAATCAGAAACCACTCTTCCTTCGGGGGGAGGAGTTCCCAGGAGAGACTAGGATGGCGCGCCCATTTCGCACGCGGGATTTTCAACCGGACCCTGAAGCGGACATCTCGGAGGAGATCCAAACCCACCTGGAGATGAAGGCTCGGGAGCTCATGGCGGAAGGACTCTCGGAAGAAGAAGCACGGGTAGAAGCCCGGCGCCGTTTTGGGGACGTGGAGGAGATCACGGCCGAAGCCACCTCTCACGCCCAAACGGCCGAGAGACGAAGGAGCTTCCGGGGGCTGATCGACACCCTCTCCCAGGACACTCGATACGCCTTTCGGACCCTGTTCAGATCCCCGGGCATGACGGCCCTCTCGATCCTGATCCTGGCCCTCGGGATCGGAGCCAACACGGCGATCTTCAGCGTGCTGAAGGCCGTCTTCATGGAGCCCATCCCCCTTCCCCAGGCCGAGCAGCTCACATTCCTGTGGAACCGGAACACCCGAACCGGCGGACGGGGCCCCTCCTCCTTCCCCAACTACCTGGACTGGAAGAACGAGAATTCCACCTTCCAGGCCATGGGGGCATTCGGCGGCACGAATGTGAATCTCACCGGTGGGGATGAGCCCGTCCGCATCCGGGCCGTCCGCGCCACCGCCTCGATCTTCGAGGTCCTCGGCGTTCAACCAGCGATGGGGAGGACGCTCCTTCCGGAAGAGGACCTCTCCGCTGCCAGTGTGGTGGTCCTGTCCGACCAGCTCTGGAGGGATCGGTTCGATGGGGATCCCGGCATGGTCGGCAACACCATCCAGCTGGACGGGGGCGCATACACGGTTGTTGGAATCATGCCCCCAGGATTCGTCCATCCCACGCCCTGGGGTATGGGGGATCCCTACCTCGCCTGGATCCCAGTCCGGGAGGACCCGTGGATCCACAATCGAAACAGCTTCTCCTACCAGGTCCTGGCACGGCTTGGGGAGGGGGTCCCGGTGGGAACGGCCCAGGAGAACATGAACCAGATCGGGGCTCGCCTGGAGGAGGCCTTCCCCGAGATCAACCGGGACAACCGTGCCTGGGTGGTTCCCCTCCATGCCCTCCTCTACGGGGAAGCCGCCTTCCAGATCATCCTGGTCCTCCTGGCAGCCGGGACCGTGCTTCTCATCGCTTGCGGAAACATCGCGGGGTTCCTCCTGGCCCGGGCAGCCACGCGCAGCCAGGAGATGGCCATCCGCGCGGCCCTGGGAGCCAGCCGGGCCCGGGTGGTCCGGCAGCTTCTCACCGAGAGCACTCTCATGGCCCTGGCGGGTGGTGTCGGAGCCGTTCTTCTGGCCTCCTGGAGCATGGAGGCACTGAAGGCGTTCATTCCCCCGACCATCCCGAGAACCGGGAACATACGGCTGGACGGAACGGTCCTCCTCTTCGCACTCCTGGTTTCCCTCTTCACCGGGCTCTTCTTCGGCCTCATCCCGGCCCTTTCCGCCACCAGGACCCGGATCACGGAAGTGATCAAAGGCGTGAAGCCCCGGCGAAAGAGAGGAAGAGAGCTATTCAAGGCCCAGAACGTATTCGTGGTGGGCCAGTTGGCCCTGGGGCTCATCCTGGCCCACACCGGCCTGCTCCTGATCCAGTCCTACACCTCCCTCCAGGAGACCGAGCAGGGCTTCGACGAAGAGCACACGCTCACCCTGGGCGTCACCCTGGGGGGCGACGCCTACGACAGCCCGGAGGAGAGGCAAGCCTTCTTCGACCAGCTGATCCCTCGGATCCAGGCAGTGCCCGGCGTGATTGCGGCTGGCGCCACCAGCAAGCTTCCCCTCCGAGGGGGGACCAACGGGCCCGCCTTCACCGAGGAGATGATTGCTCAGGACCCGGGGGGCAACGGCCTCCTTACCGAAACGAGCACGGTGGCAGGGGAGTATTTCGAGGCCATGGGGATCTCGCTTCTGGCCGGCCGAACCCTGATCCCCGAGGACGCCGACGAGGCAGCCCCGGGGGTCGTGATCAACCAGGCCGCAGCCCAGAGGTTCTGGCCTGAACAGGACCCCCTGGGAAAGCGCCTCAGCTTTGGAGACGATCCGCCCCACTGGCTGACTGTGGTGGGAGTCGCGGGTGACGTGCGCCAGTGGAGTCCCGGATCCCACCCCCGACCCGAGGTCTACGCCGAGTACCTGGCGAACCCCCGGACCCGGATGTTCATCACCGTCTCCGCCGCCGGCGACCCCAGGGACCTCATTCGTCCCGTCCGGCAGGCTGTCATGGGCGTGGATCCCAACCAGCCGGTTTCGGAAATTCGGACCATGGGCGAGATCGTGGACAGCCAGATGGCGGGGCGCGAGTTCTACACCCTCCTCATCGGCCTCTTCTCCGCTCTGGCCCTGGGCCTGGCCGCCGCCGGGATCTACGGGGTGATCTCGTACTACGTTGCGCAACGGACGAGGGAGTTGGGCGTCAGGGTCGCCCTGGGAGCCAACCGGGCGGGCCTGGTGAGACTCGTCGCGCGACGGGCCCTGTCCCTGGTGGTGGCGGGCATCTTCGTCGGTCTGGCCGGAATGGCCGTGGCCACATTGATCGTGTCGAGCCTCCTCTTCGGAGTGGGCCCCGTGGATCTACCCACCCTGGCAGGAGGGTTGGGAAGTCTTCTGGCGGTTGGTGCAGCCGGTGCGTTCATCCCAAGCGTGCGAGCCACCCGCCTTTCCCCGGTGGAAGCCTTGAAGAACGAGTAGGATCCAACCAATGCGACGCATATTTCGAGCCCGGGATTATCGACCGGACCCGGACCAGGACATAGCTGAAGAGCTGGAAACTCACCTGGCGCTGAAAGTGGACGAGCTCATGGCTTCCGGTGTGCCGGAAGAGGAGGCATGGACGGAGGCCCGCCGGCGGTTCGGTGATTTCGAGGGAATCAGTACGGCGGCGGCCTCCGAGGCCCGCAATCGGGAGCGGCGCCGGAGGGTTCGCGACCGGTTCGACACCTTGACTCAGGACGTCCGGTACGCTCTCCGCCGGATGACTCGAATCCCCGGGTTTACCGCCGCTGCGGTCCTATCCTTGGCCATCGGCATCGGGGCGAACACTGCTGTCTTCAGTGTCGTCAACACGCTTCTCCTCCGACCCCTTCCCTTCCCTGCTTCGGAGGAGTTGGTCCGGATCTACACCAGTTATCCCGGATTATCCCCCTGGGGAAGCTCTGCCTACCCCGACTACCTGGAAATGAAGGACCTGGGCGAGGTCTTCGCGGAGGTGGGCGTGTTCTACGACATCCTCGCTCCCATCACAATCGGCGAGACCCCGCGGATGGCCATGGTTGAAGCGGTGTCATCGAACTTCCTGCCCATGTTGGGCGTGGAGCCCGTCCTGGGAAGGCAGTTCCTTCCGGAAGAGGACGTGGAGCCTGGTCGGAACCCGGTGGCAATCCTGGGCCACGGTCTTTGGCACCGTTCGTTCGGAGGCGATCCGGACGTGCTCGGTCGAACGCTGAGGATCGGCGGTCAGCCCTACACCGTGGTGGGCGTGACCCCCGAGTGGTTCGGATCCGGTACGCTGAACAGCCTCGAGTCCGACCTCTTCGTTCCGGTGACCATGGCCTCCCAGATCGAAGGGAGCCGAACCTCCCGATCCTACACCCAACGATCGCTCCGAACCTACAACATCGAGGGTCGCCTTCAGCCTGGTAGAACCATCGAGGAGGCCCGGATCAGGCTCCAACTGCTCGCTGCCCAACTCCAGGAGGCATACCCGGAATCGAATCAGGACCGGAGCTACCGTGTCGTGCCGGCAGAAGACGTTGTCGCGAGTCCCGAGATCGACCAGGGTCTGCCGTTGGTGGCCGCCTTCCTCATGGCCGTGGTGGGACTCGTGCTCCTCCTGGCTTGTACGAACCTGGCGACCTTCCTTCTGGCCCAGGGCCTCCACCGAGGAAAGGAGATCGCTGTGCGCCTGGCCCTCGGGGCCCGGCGGAACAGGCTGGTCAGGCAACTCCTCACCGAGACGGTCCTCCTGGGCCTGCTGGGGGGCGGAGCCGGGTTGCTGGTCGCTTCCTGGTCGCTGAACCTCCTGCTTGGGCTCCTACCCAGCCTGCCGGCCAGCCTCACCCTGGACTTGGAGCTGGGCCTGGACTGGCGAGTTCTCCTCTTCACCCTTTCCGTCTCCGCTGGAGCGGGGATCCTCTTCGGACTGGCCCCGGCCCTTCGGAGCACCAGGCCGGACATCACTCCGACGTTGAAGGACGTGGGCCTCGCACGGGGGAGGAGACGATTCGGCCTTCAGTCCGGACTGGTCGCCCTCCAGATGGCCGTCTCGGTGGTCCTTCTTGTCGGGGGCGGACTCTTTGTCCGGGCCCTCCTGGTGGCAGAGAAGATCGACCCGGGTTTCTCGACCTCCGGCATCGGAGTGGCCTGGCTTGAGCTGGCCATGAGCGGCATCGAGCGGGACCAGTGGGAGGTGACGGAAGCTGCACTGGTGGATCGACTGATGGCCGAGCCCGGAATCGAGTCGGTCGCCACGGCGAGTCATCTGCCACTGGCCTTGGGGAGCAGCTTCCAGCTGTTCACCATCCCAGGCGTGGAGCCGCCGCAAGGCCAGGACGGCCATAGGATCCTCTACTCGCAGGTGAGCCCCGGTTTCTTCTCGACCCTGGGAATCCCCATCCTGGCGGGGAGAAGCCTGAGGTCAGAGGACAGGTCAGGAGCCCCGGAGGTGGTCGTCGTCAGCCAGGCCATGGCCGAGGCCTTCTGGCCAGGCGAGAGCCCCATCGGGAAGCAGATCCTCCGGGGCACGGCAGAGAGGGGCGCCACGGTTGTGGGAGTGGCCAGAGACACCAAGGTCGAACGTTTGGGAGAAGACCCACTACCGTTCATCTACTTCGCGCGGGCCCAATACCCCACCAGCCACCTTCGCGTCGTGGCGAAGGCACGGGGACTCGCCGGTGACCCCGTTTCCACCCTCCAGCGTGCGATCCGAGAGGTGGATCCGAATTTCGCCGTCATGGAAATCAAGTCCATGGAGGCCAACCTCTCTCTTCTACTCTTCCCCTCCAAAGTGGCCGCGATTCTCCTTGGAGCCTTCGGAGCCCTGGCGTTGATTCTGGCTGCAGTCGGCCTGTACGGCGTGGTGAACTTCGCCGTCTCCCGTCGGACCCGGGAGATGGGCATCCGCATGTCCCTGGGCGCCGATACGGGGACCCTCACAGCCACCTTGATGAGAGGCGCCATCACGGTGGTAGCCGTCGGGGGACTCATCGGGCTGGCCTTCTCCTACGCACTCGCCCGAGTCGTCCAGGGGTTCCTGCTCGGGGTCCGGGCCGGGGATCCCTTTGTCATGCTCACTGTGCCGGTCCTTCTCGGGGGAGTGGCCATGACCGCTGCGTTCATTCCGGCCCGCAAAGCCACCCGAGTGAACCCCGTGGAGGCGCTACGGTCAGAATGAGGTGAAGGCTACGCGGCAGGCGGGTCGCAGTGCGCCCGTCGTCTCCTCCCCGTTTCCAGCCGGGTGAAACTCCCCCGACCCTCCCCCCGTAGGATACCTCAACGACTTAGGCCTAAGTGAGTCAGGTATCCACGGGAGACACTTCGCATGGCGGGAAATCTCTACACGGGGACCCTCGAGCTCCTGATCCTCCGAACCCTCCGGGGTGACCCGGTGCACGGATATGGGATCGCCCGATGGATCCGGGAACGGACCGAGGGTGTGCTGGACGTGGAGCAGGGCGCCCTCTATCCGGCACTTCATCGGTTGAACCGCAAGGGTTGGATCAGGGGCGAGTGGGGAGAGACGGAGACGGGACGTCGCGCACGGTTCTACTCCCTCACCGGAAAAGGCCGGAAGGCACTCCAGGAAGAGACCGCCCGGTGGGACGAGCATGCGCAGGCCGTCTACGCGGTTCTGGGCCAGGCGAGGGGATGACCCATGAAACCGACGTTCAGAACAGGTGACTACGACCCGGACCCGAAGCGGGATGTCCATGAGGAGATGGAAGCCCACATCGAGATGGAGGCCGAGGCCCTCATCGCCCAGGGAATGGCCGAAGGGACCGCCCGGGCCGAGGCGAGGAGGCTCTTCGGAGACCGGAGTCGCTTCGAGAAAGAGGCTCGAAGGGAAGCCTCTGCACGGGAACGGAGCGTCCGTTGGCAGGACCGATTCGACTCTCTGGCCCAAGACATGCGTTACGCATTTCGCCGCATGGGGAAGAACCCCGGGTTCACCGCCATCGCGGTGTTCTCTCTGGCTCTGGGGATCGGGGCCAACACCGCCATCTTCAGCATCGTCAACACCATCCTCATGGGCGGCGTGCCCATGGAAAACCCTGACGAGCTGGTGGAGATCTACACCAGCGAGGCGGAGCACGGGTATCCCTACAGCGTTTCTTCGGTTCCGGACCTGGAGGATCTTCGAACCAGGACCGACCTCTTCAGCGGCGTTGTCGGCTACTGGGGTGCGTTCTCCCGATACGAAACCGCGGAGACGACCGTTCCGGTGATCGCCGAACTGGTGAGCCACGACCTCTTCTCGACCTTGGGGATCCAACCGGCTCTGGGGCGCTTCTTCCTCCCGGAGGAGGGCCAGACCATGGGAACCCACCCCGTGGCGGTCCTGGGCCAATCCTTCTGGCAGACCCAGTTCGGGAGCGACCCCGGGATCCTCGGGCAGACGATCCGCCTCGGGAGTTGGGAATTCACCGTCGTGGGGATCGCGCCCAAGGAGCTGCAGAGCTTCACCTCCCCAGGGTTCACAATGGACCTCTGGGCGCCCTACCAGATGGACGACGCCTTCAGTATCGACGGGAGTCCCAGCTCTATCATGGAGCGGGGGAACCGATCCACGTTCATCCGAGCTCGGCTCCAGGAAGGCGTGACCGTTGAAGCGGCCCAAGCCGCTCTGGCCACCTTCAGCCTCCAGAACCAGGAGGCCTACCCCGAGGTGTGGAGGGGCCGGGATTACCACGTGGTCCCCACCAGCGAAGTCGCCATCCACCCCATTGTGGACGGCCCCCTCCGGGGCGTGGCCGTACTCCTGCTCTCCGTGGTAGGGCTGGTGCTTCTCATCGCATGCGTAAACCTGGCCGGGTTCCTCCTGGCCAGGGCGTCGGATCGCCGGAAGGAGATCGCGCTCCGCCTGGCTCTGGGAGCAAAACGTTGGGCACTCATCCGGCAGCTCCTGGTCGAGACGGTGATCCTCGGGCTGGCGGGAGGGGCCGCAGGCCTCCTGGTGGCCCAGTGGGTCCTTCAGGTCCTCGTGCGTTTCCAGCCACCCATCCCCTTCCCCATCAACCTGGAGTTCGGGTTGGACGGGCGGGTCCTCCTCTTCACCATTCTGGTGTCCGCAGCCGCCGGACTCTTCTTCGGGCTGGTGCCGGCTCTCCAGTCCACCAAACCCGACGTGGCGCCCACGCTGAAGGACGAGGGAGGATCCGTCACGGGGAATCGGCGGCGCCTCACGCTGAGGAACGGCCTCATCGTCACCCAGGTGGCCATCTCCATGGTGCTTCTTCTCGGAGCCGGGCTCTTTCTCCGGAGTCTATTCTCGGCGCAAGACATGGACGTCGGGTTCTCTGCACGGGACGGTGGAATCGCCTGGGTGATGATGGGCATCAGCGGGATCGACAGGGAGGGCCAGGAGTTGTTGGTTCGATCCATCGAGGAACAGGCCCTGGCCATTCCCGGAGTGGATCGGATCGCAACCGCCGAGATGCTTCCTCTGGGGGTCGGACTCCAATCCACGAACTGGGACATTCCCGGCGTCCAGCCTCCTGCAGGGCAGGAGCACATAAACATCCGCTACAACGTGGTCTCGGCTTCCTACTTCGATGTGATGGAGATCCCGCTGGTGTCTGGGAGACCCTTCACGGCGGAAGACCGGGCCGGGACCGAGCCTGTGGCCATCATCAGTGAGGTCACAGCCCGGCAGTACTGGCCCGATGGCAACGCCCTGGGAGGAACGATCCAGAGGGCGGGGAATGAGATCTCCTACCGGATCGTGGGAATCGCCGGGGACACCAAGACCTGGTGGATGGGAGAGGAGATTCAGCCCTACGTTTACCTGGCTCGGCCCCAGACCGACCCCATCAGCGCGTTCTTCGTGGCCAGGGGCACGATCCCGGACGCCCAGATCTCGGGGCAGCTCCGGAGAGTGATCCGTGAGGCCGATCCAGGACTGGTCATCATGGAATCCAAGACCATGCGCGGGCACCTTTCGGTCCAGCTGTACCCCGCGAGGGCCGCGGCCGGCCTCCTGGGGGCATTCGGTCTTCTGGCGTTGATCCTGGCCTCCACCGGCCTCTATGGAACGGTGGCCTTCGCCGTGTCCAGGCGGACGCGGGAAATGGGGATTCGCCTCTCCCTGGGTGCCGACGCCGGCAAGGTAATAGGGATGGTACTACGGGGAGCCATGGGATTGGTCGCGGTGGGGGGGACCATCGGGCTGCTCCTGGGCCTCGGCCTCTCTCGGGCGGTCTCGGGCTTCCTTTACGAGATGAGCGCCCTTGATCCGGTGACGTTCATCGGTGTGCCAGCCGTCCT
>JBDHCH010000061.1:0-17850 GCA_039592115.1 Gemmatimonadota bacterium
AGTAGACCACGCGTTCTATCCACCAGGCCGCCGAGACCGATGATTCCCCCCTCCGTCGTCTCCATCCATTACCGGCGGCCCCCGGACCGCTTGGAGGTCTTCACCCAACGTCTCCTGGTGGATGACCCCGAGGTGAAGGTTACCTTCGCCCAGAACGTCCCCTTCGATCCTCCCATTCTGATCGAGGATTGTGTGGTCCTCGAAGCCGGCTCCGACGCGGTCTGGTTCACGTTTCCCGAGGTTTGGCACGATATCGGTAGGTTCCATCGCGCCGATGGCACCTTCACCGGGGTCTACGCCAACATCCTCACCCCACCCCTCATCCGGGATGATGGCATCTGGCACACAACCGACCTGTTCTTGGATGTTTGGGTGAGCCCCATCGGTGAGCTGACGATTCTGGACGAAGACCAGCTGGAGGAGGCCCTGGCATTGGAGTGGATCAGCCCAGAACAGGCCGTTCGCGCCCAGGAGGAGGTGGCGCGGATACAGACCTGCTTCGAGGCGGGGAGTTGGCCCCCTGAGATCGTCGAGGAGTGGACCCTGGATCGTGCTCGTCGGGCGGTCCGGGACTCCTGACCAGGACCGCGTTCCAGTCGGTCAGGAAGACGTCTCTATCCCCCGGAGCCCGGGGTGTTGCGAAAAGTGTGGTCCCCTACTCCTCCCCACCGTGAACCCACGCTGCGGTGAGGCGGCCCAGGTCGAGGTAGATCCGCTTCAGAACCTCGGGGTCCTCCCGGAGGCCATCGATAAGACGGTCGTACTCCTCAATCACTCGCGAAGGAATGCTGAGGTCCTGCTGATGGAAGGTCCCCTCGTCGGCGAAGAGAAGTCGGACCATCACGGACGGCTCAGTCATGATGGACCTCCCATGCGCTTGAGCTCGGGAATAGATGCTAAAAAGGCCAAGACCGTGATCACGGCGGAACTCACGCACCACTGACACCAGGCGTGGATCACGAAAGCCTCCAGGTAGGTGAGATAGGCGCTGAAAGCCACTCCCACGAAACCACCCCAGAACAAGGCCAGGGGAATCACCGTGGAATCCCGCCGTCCCGGTTGAAGACCCAGGAGAGAGACCGCCAACAGGATCGAATAACCCACGGCGCCGAAATAGGCCACCGGGATGCCTGCGACCCGGGAGTACGGGCTACTCTGCACAGCCTCGCAGTTTCCCACGTTGCATAGGACAGGACCGGTGAGGCCGGCAGCGTAGGCGGACATATACAGGGCCACCAGCAAACCGAGCAGAGCCAGGATGGCCACCAGCATTCGGTTCAGAGGTGGATGGAATTCCTGAAGGCCGGGACCGTCGTTCATGGTCACGATCTCCCGTGCATTCAGCCGCCGAGAATCTCTTCCATGACGGCCTGGATCGTCTGGAAGGAGTAGTCGGGAAGCCGCCGGCTCTGGCCGTCCCCTGTGCCGATGAGGATCGTCGGGGTTCCTCCGAGCCTGAGGTTCTGAGCCAATTGCATATTGGCTGTGATCTCCTGGGCATGCCGATCACTGTTCAGACATCCCCGAAACTCCCCCCTGTCGATGCCGAGATCCTCGGCATAATCCTCGAAGGTGGGAATCTTGTCCTCCAACCGTCCCCAGGTGAGCTGATTCCGCATCAGGACCTTGTGGTATTCCCAGAATTGCCCCTGATCACCCGCACATCGGGCAGCTCGGGCCGCCAGGAAGGAACCCAGGGTGGGATTGAGGGGCCAGTCGTAGTAGACCAGACGGGCTTGTCCAGTGGCGACAAAGGTCTCCTCGACCAGGGGCTTGATCTGGAGGGCAAAGATCGAGCAGTGGTTACAGAGATAATCCGCGAACACGATGATGGTTGCGGGCGCGTCCTCATCGCCGATGGTCACGGGGACCGCCATCTCGAAGAGCTCTTGGCCATCAACAGCGCCCGCCAAATCCACCGGAACGGAGACGGCACTTCCCCGAGCCTTGCCCAGCACGGAATACCCTACTGCTCCCAATCCCACCGCAGCAACGACGGCGAAGACGACGTAGAAGCGTCGGAGGCTCCCCCCGGCGTTTCCATTACTCATAGCTCAGTCCCCTTTTTGGTTTGACCATTGGCTCGATCAGATATCGAAAAACCTCTTACCCCCTCGTCCGCAAGAACGGTCCCACCCGGGATCGGGAAGAAGGGGGAGGGTCGAGCCTACTGAAGTAGGACCTCCACCGTACCCTGGAGATCGGCCATGTCCGGCAGGACGTGATCCGGGCCCGCCGCAGCCAGGGCGGCTTCATCGAAACGTCCCGTGGCGACCGCCACCGTCCGAGTGCCCTCATGCTGGCCACAGGCCACATCCCGGGGGGTATCTCCCACCACCACCACTGCCCGCGGGTGGAAATCAATGCCCCAATTCCGCCTCGCTCGCTCGATGGCCACCGCAGGAAGATCTTCCCGAACCTCACTGTCCGAACCGTACCCACCCACCGGAAAATGGCCCATCAGACCGGCCGATCCCAGCTTCAACCGGGCTCCTTCGACGATATTCCCGGTCAGGAGGCCGATGGCCACACCCTCCAATTGCTCCAAGTGCGCCAGTAGCTCCGGAATGCCCGGTAGAACCGTCATTGGCTTTCGGGGGAGGTCGACCTCCAGACGCGCAAGATAATCTTCCCAGAGGGCCGGGAGTCCATCGTCGATCTCTCCGTCACTCAGGCCCACGGCACCCAGGAGCTCCCGGGCGATCTGCGGATCGGTCTTTCCCGAGAAGTCGTGGCCCGCGATGGGCCCGGCGGTCCCGAAGACCGATTCCATCGCCGACTCGAAGGCCTTCTTGGCAGGCCCCCCGCGGAGCAGGGTGCCGTCGATATCGAACAGAAGAAGATGATTCACGGACTCGAATGTTCCTCGGATCCCTGTTCTCTCGTTGGATCCATGACCGCCCTGCGTATGGCTTCCTCCGACACTTCCCTGGCCTGCACCCCCAGACTCAGGAGCTGGTTTGGCGTGATCTCGACCGGGGTTTTTCCAGATGAGAGGGCGAAAAGGGCGTCCCCGTCGTACGGGGTGTTCACCGGTGAGATCGCCCTCGAGAACGCACCGGAAGCCAACCTGGCGAGGCGCCCCAATTCTATCCTGGTGAGAGGCAGGTCCGTGCCCACCACCACCAGGGTCGTATTCGTCCCGGGTCTGGGGCCAGAGGACCCCCCTTCCGGATCAGCCACCACCCCGTCGAAGGGGCTTCCCTGCCCGTCTCCTTCAAGGAGGAAAGCGTCGGTCCCGAGGAAATCACCCTCTCGGGTCCTGGCTCCGGCCAGGATCGATCCATCCGTACCGATCACGTCTCCAAGGGCGTTCACCACCGCCAGGGCGCCGATCCAATGATCGCCGACCCGGCGTGCCACACTCCCCACACCACCGGGTACAGCTTGATCAGGGCCCAGAATCTTCCCCACCGTGGCGCCGGCACCTGCTCCGACCCGCCCCTGCCTCACCGGTGCGCCAGAAGCTGTCTCGCAAGCCTCCGTTCCCTCTCGCGGGCCCGGTCTGCCTCTGTTCGAGGCCAGGTCGAAGATAACCGCGGTCGGGACCAGGGGAACCGGAGCAATGCCCGTGTCGAAACCCGCCCCCCGCGCCGCCAACCAGTCCATGACCCCCTGAGCCGCAGCGAGCCCGAAGGCTGACCCTCCTGTCAGCAGGACGGCGTCTACCTCCTCAACCAGGTGGTGAGGAGAGAGGACCCCCAACTCTCGGCTTCCAGTGGCCAACCCCCTGGCCTCCACTGCTCCCCTGAATGGCCCCAGAATCGCCGTGCAGCCGGAGCCTCCCCGGGGAACGGTTGAATGACCGACCCGGAAGCCCGGAACCGAAGTGAGAGTCAGCATTAAGCCAGGGAAGCCACGAGGTGGGAATGTTCAGGCATGGGGCCTCTGCTGGCCCGCTCGGGAGAGGGATTCCATGAGGGAAGGATCGAGATTTCCCCCGCTGAGCACGACGGCAATCCGCTCTCCGGATGCCGCAACGGATCTCGAAAAGAGGGCCCCCACCGTCGCGGCTCCAGAGTACTCCACGACCAGCTTCCGGCGGCCAAGCAGAATGCCCGTCGCTTCCCGGATAGCATCGTCATCCACCAAGACCACGTCATCGAAGAGTGCTCGGGCATGCTTGAAGGTGAGGTCTCCCGCTCGTACCGGCTTCAACCCGTCCGCGATGGTCTCATTGCTCTCCAGGAGGACCGGCTCTCCAGCGTCGAGAGCTCTTCTCATCCCCGGGGCTCCCTCCGCCTCCACCCCGATGAACCGCGCGCCCGGGAGGAGGGCCTTGAGGGCTACCGCCGTTCCCGAGGAGAGCCCACCGCCGCCGATGGGAGCCAGGACCGTGTCGACCTGAGCCCAATCCTCCACGATCTCTCGCCCGATGGTTCCCTGGCCTGCGATAATCCAGGGGTGATCGAAGGGCGGGACCATGGTCATTCCCTCCTCAGCCACGATGCCCTCCGCCTTCGCCTGGCGGTCCACGGAAGTCGTGCCTGCGAACACCACCTCCGCCCCGAGCCGCCTGGCTCCTTCCACTTTCACCTCAGGGGCTGTCGTGGGCATGACCACCACAGCCCGGGCACCCCTGATCCCGGCAGAAAAAGCCAAGGCCTGGCCGTGGTTCCCTGAGGAGTAGGTGATCACCCCCCGCTCCAAATCGTCCTCGGAGAGTTGAGCCACGAAGTTGTAGGCGCCTCGGACCTTGAACGAACCGGCACGCTGGAGGTTCTCACACTTCAGCCGGACCTCGAACCCCAGCTCGTCGGACAGTTCCTGGAAGGGGAGGAGAGGAGTCCTGACAACGACTCCCTCGATGCGCTTCGCTGCGGCCTCGATCTCCGGCAAGGTAACCAAGCCGTTCGTCCGCTCCTCACCGTCCAGCATCAGTCCTCCAGGATCTCGTCTTCGACACCCGATGCGGAGGCTCCAGCTTCCATCTCCGATGGGGACTCCCCGACAGCCTCCTCGGCACCGGGAGGGAGGTCCCCATCCGCCACGCCAGCCTCCCCGTTCTCCTGGATCACCCTGGCCACATCCATGACCTGATCTCCCGCATCCAGGTTGACCAAGCGAACGCCCTGGGTCGCCCGGCCGATTACCCGTATCTCGTCCACTCGCTGCCGGTTCACGACTCCATTTCGTGTAATGACCATGAGCTCGTCCTCCTCCAGGACGGACTTGATGGCCACCACTTTGCCGGTCTTGTCTGTGGTCTTGATGTTGATGACGCCCTTTCCGCCCCTTTGTTGGAAACGGTATGCGTCGATGGCGGTCCGCTTCCCCATACCGCCCTCCGTTACCACCAGGAGCGTGGTTTCGGGGCGGTTCAGAACCACCATCCCCACGACGATGTCGTCCTTCGCCAGGTTGATGCCCCGTACCCCTGAGGTGGCCCTGCCCATGGGGCGAGCGTCCTTCTCGCTGAAGCGGATGGCCATTCCGCGCCGGGTCCCGAGGATCACCTCGTCGTCGCCATGGGTGACCCTCACATCGATGAGCTCGTCGCCTTCACGGATATTGATGGCGTTCAACCCTACCGACCGAATGTTCCCGTATGCGGAGAGGGGGGTTTTCTTCACGAGCCCCTGGCGTGTGGAGAAGAGCAGGAAATGGTCTTCGCTGAACTCCCTCACCGGCACGACCGCCGCCACTTCGTCCCCGGGGATCATGTTCACCAGGTTCACGATGGGCTTCCCACGGGAGTGCCTGGCTCCGGGAGGGACTTCCCAGACCTTCAGCCAGTAGCACTGGCCGGACCTGGTGAAGATCATGATGTAGTCGTGGGTGGAGGCCACGAAGAGATGTTCCACCCAGTCCTCTTCCTTCGTCCCCATCCCTCGGAGCCCCCGCCCCCCCCTGCGCTGGGCCCGATACGCACCCATCTCGATCCGCTTGATGTAGCCCTGCCGGGACACGGTGATAACCATGTCCTCCTCGGCGATGAGATCCTCTTCGTTGAGGAACGCGCTCTCTCCCAGGATCTCCGTCCGACGCTCGTCGCCGTACTTCTCGGCCAGCGCCGTGAGCTCTTCGACCACTATGGTCATCCGGACCTCACGGCTCCCGAGGATCTCCTCCAGCTCGGCGATGCGTACCCGAACCTCAGCCAGCTCCGTCTCCAGCTTCTCCATCTCCAACCCGGTAAGCCGGGCCAGACGCATGTTGAGAATCGCCTCGGATTGCCGCTCACTCAGGTCGAACGCCGCCCGAAGCCGGAGGGCAGCTGTTTCGGTGTCTTCCGAGCTTCGGATGATCTTGATGACCTCGTCGATGTTGTCGACAGCGATCTTCAAGCCTTCGAGGATGTGCTCGCGTTCCTTCGCCTTCCTCAGCTCATGCTCACTTCTGCGAACCACCACCTCGTGTCGGTGATCGATGAAGTGAAGGAGCATTTCCCTCAGGGTCATTACCTTCGGGACGCCATCCACGAGAGCGAGGAGGATTGTGCCGAAGGTGGTCTGCATCTGGGTGTGTTTGAAGAGCCGATTCAGGACGACCCTGGGGATCGCGTCCCGCTTCAACTCGATCACCACCCTGAGGCCGTCCCGGTCCGATTCGTCGCGGAGATCCCGGATCTCGGTGAGCTTCTTGTCCCGGACGAGCTGGGCGACCTGCTCGATCAGGCGGGACTTGTTCACCATGAACGGGATCTCGGTCACCACGATGCGCTCTCCGCCGCCGGGCAGTTCTTCCACCTCGGCTTTGGCCCTTATGACGACTCGGCCCCGGCCGGTCCGATAGGCGTCCCGTACCCCGTCCAGACCACACACGAAACCGCCGGTGGGGAAGTCGGGGGCCAGTACGAGCCCCTCCAACTCCTCCTGGGGGAGGTCGGGATCCCGGATGAGGGCGACGACGGCGTCCACTACCTCCCTGAGATTGTGAGGCGGGATGTTGGTGGCCATCCCCACGGCGATCCCCGAGCTTCCGTTCACCAGGAGGTTTGGAAGCTTCCCGGGGAGAACCGTGGGTTCCTCGATCCGACCGTCGAAGTTCGGGGAGAAATCGACGGTCTCCTTGTCGATATCCTCCAGCAGCTCGGTGGCCAGCGCCTTCAGGCGGGCCTCGGTATACCGGTATGCGGCAGCCCGATCTCCATCCACCGACCCGAAGTTCCCCTGCCCATCCACCAGTGGATACCGCAGTGAGAAATCCTGTACCATTCTCACCATCGAGTCGTAAACCGCCATGTCCCCGTGAGGGTGGAATTTCCCGAGGACCTCGCCGACGACCGTCGCACTCTTCTTGTAGGCCCTGCCAGGGGAAAGCCCCAGCTCTTGCATGGCGTAGAGGATCCGACGATGGACGGGCTTCAGTCCGTCCCTCACATCGGGGAGCGCCCTCTGGACGATGACGCTCATGGAGTAGTCGATGAACGACTCCCGCATCTCGTCTTCGAGAAGACGCGTCAGGACCTTCTCGCCGGCTTCCTCGGCGTCGGGATCCTTCATCCCACCGTTTTCCAGATTCTCCATTCCTATCCCTGATCCTAATGGTTGAAGGTCCGGCCGGACCCGGCTCCTCCAACGGGAGGGCCGATGAGCCTACGACCAGACCGTCGTGCGGGGGGCCACTGGGGTGGCCGGATCGGTGTCTGCCGTTCGCTGGGCGACTACCACGGTCTCCAGCACACCTTTGGCCGATGTTCCGTATGCATGGGAACACCTGCATGGAATGCGTGTGGGAGAGAGCTTTCGAGGGGCTCGAAGGTCACTCAGCCTGTCTCCAGACGGGGCCGGAGTGCCGCCCCGGGAAACCGAGGCTCACGATCGCCGTGAAGTCATTGAAAAATAACGAGAAAGGGCAGTTTCGGGCAAGGTGCCCAAGGGCTTTTTTCGGGGATTTTCGAGGCTCGAAAACGAGGATTCTCCACAGGAGGATCTGTCGGGGAACAGGGGGACGCTATGCCACCGCCACGAAGTCCTCCATCTCCTCCCAACCGAGTCCGGTCAGTGTCTCCCGGATCTCCTCTCGGGCCCTCCCTTTTCCAACCGCCGCCACGGAGAAAGCGCCCTTGAACTCGTTCGCACGCTCGGGGTGGATCACCTCCACACCATGGATCTCCTGGCCGATCTTCCTGGAATCGAGGTCCACGAACGCGCACAGGCGCCCTCCCTGGGCGACGAGCTCCCTGGCAAAGGCCTTCCCCAAAGGGCCTGCGCCCCACACCATCACCCCTCTCCCCCCCATGAGGTGGGTCCGGATCAGGAAATGGGCCTTGCAGCGGCGAAACGCATCATCCGAGTAGGCCTCATGGTTCCGAGAGAGGCGAGGCTCCCCTTCACGCCACTTCAGGAGAACGCTCGACACCTTCCCGAATCGCCCGCCGGCCTCCCATAGCCGGAACATCAGATCGTAGTCCTCCGGCCACCCCTGATCGCGATAACCACCCACCCAGTCCAACACGTCGGCCCGGAGGAGAAGGGTAGGGTGGGGAAGCGGGCACTCGATGAAGAGGTCCCGCACCATGTCCTCGTGAGACAGGAGCTTGTTCAACCATTCCTCATACCGCAGGGCTCCCACTCGGACTCGATCCCTCGGGAAGTAAGCCACCTGGGTGCCGACCGCCGCAATCCGCCGGTCCGTCTCCACCAACTCCATTTGGGCCTGGAAGCGTCCCGGCAGGGCAATATCGTCAGCGTCCATCCGTGCCAAGAACTGCCCTTTCGCCTTCGACCGAGCCAACTCCAGGGCCGACACGATGCCATTCGGGTCTTGCGTCAGGAGTCGGACTCGGGAGTCGGTACCGGCGAGGTCTGCCAGGACGGAGGGTGTGTGGTCGGTTGAGCCGTCGTCGACAATGAGAAGCTCGAACGACGCATAGGTCTGCTCCAGGACGGACTCCACCGCCTCGACGATGGTTTCGCCGCCGTTACGGACAGGAAGGAGAACCGAGAGGGGCGGACTGGCCGGCATGGTTACGTCCGCCCCGGCGCTGGCCCGAGAGGGGCCTCACCAGGCCCGACGATACTCCCATTGGGACCAGGGTGGCTGAGAAGTGGGAGAAGAAATCGCCCAGTCAGGCTCTCCGGCACCGTGACGATGTCTTCGGGTCGTCCCATGGCAACCACCTCCCCTCCCAGGGCACCGGCCCCGGGTCCGAGATCGATCACCCAATCCGCGGTCTTGATGAGATCCAGGTTGTGCTCGATGACCACCACGGAGTGACCCGCCTCCAAAAGTTGTGTGAGAACCCGGAGCAGTTTCCGAATGTCCTCCCCGGAGAGGCCCGTTGTGGGCTCATCCAGGATGTAGACCTTCCGGCCCTTTTTTCCCGCTCCGGACGCCAGCTCCCTGGCGATCTTCAAACGCTGAGCCTCCCCCCCGGAAAGCGTCGTGGCCGGTTGGCCCAACCTGAGATAGCCGAGGCCCACCTGCTGTAAGTGCCAGAGCGTTTGACCGAGCTTGTCTTCCTTGATGAAGAACCGAATGGCCTCGTCCACCGTCATCTCGAGCACCTTCGCCACGCTCAGCCCTTTATAGCTTACCTCGAGGATCTCCGGCTTGTACCTGGAACCCCCGCAGACATCGCAAGGGACGTAGACGTCCGCCATGAAGATCATCTCCACCTCCACCCGACCGGCTCCCTTGCAGGCCTCGCAACGGCCTCCCTCCACGTTGAAGGAGAATGCGCCGGGCCCGTAACCTCGCCGGCGAGACAGCGGGAGAGAAGAGAAGATCCGGCGGACCTCGTCCCATGCCTTGATGTAGGTAACGGGATTAGACCGAGGCGTCCGTCCGATTGGCGATTGGTCGACCAGGACCACAGCCTCCACCCGGCTCAAGCCATCCAAGCCATCGTACTTCCCCACCGACTCTCCCAGGTGCTCCTTTGCCGATGTCTCCCCACCTCCCAACTCCTGCTCCAGGGCTCTGAACAGAACGTCGTGCACCAGGGTGGATTTGCCCGACCCGCTGACCCCGGTCACGACGGTCATCGCTCCCAGGGGGATCTCCACGTCCACATCTTTGAGATTGTGAAGACGCGCTTTTCGTAGGCTCAGGCGAGGGCCGTCCACTCGCCGGCGCATCTCGGGAACCGGAATCTCCGCCCGCCCGGATAGGTACCTGCCGGTAACGGTATCGGCTTCCTCCAGCTGTTTCGGAGGGCCCTGGAACACCAACTCCCCCCCCCGCTCGCCTGAGGCGGGACCCAGCTCCACGACATGATCGGCTCTTCGGATGGCAAGGGGGTCGTGCTCCACCACAATCACGGTGTTCCCGCTGTCCCGGAGGCGACCCAGAAGTTGGAGGAGGGCCTCCGTGTCACGCGGGTGAAGCCCTATTGTAGGCTCGTCGAGCACATACAGGGCATCCACCAGGCTGGATCCCAGGGAGTTGGCCAGGTTGATGCGTTGTGCCTCACCGCCGGAGAGCGTGCGGGTTTGTCGATCCAGGGTCAGATACCCGAGACCGACCTCCACCAGGAACCCGAGCCGAGATTTCAGTTCCCGCACGATGTTCTCTGCGATCCGCGCCTCCATCTCAGTCAGGGAGAGATCGCGGATCCAGCCCGTCAGTTCGGCCAGGGGAAGCCCGGAAACCTGGGCGATGTCCCTCCCGTTCACATGCACCCGAAGGGCCTCCTCCCGGATCCGGGAACCGCCGCATGCCCTGCACTTCCTCGGGCTTTGATACTGTCGAAGAAAGACCCGAATGTACCGCTTGTACCTCTTCTTCTCCTTCGACCTGAGGAAGGGGATCACACCCCGGAACCCTTTCCGGCCATGGAGGATTACATCCTTGAAGTCCTGAGGGAGTCCCTCCCACGGCGCATAGAGGGAGAGGCCCCACTCCTGGGTCAGGGCCCGAAGGCGATCCTGCTCCCGGAAATACCTGGGCTTCGTCCAGGGGTCCACCGCGCCCTCCTGGACAGAGCGGCGTGGGTTCGGGACGATGAGTTCCTCGTCGTACTCCAGCGTGGCCCCGAACCCCGTGCAGGCCGGGCAGGACCCAAAAGGACTGTTGAAAGAGAAGAGCTGAGGAGAGGGCTCAGGGAACTCCATGCCGGGGTGCTTCGGACACCGGAAGTGTTCGGTAAAATCCAGGCGGGAGGTGTTCCCGGGAAGGGTCCCTGGGGTTCCACCCCCGTACTCACCGAGCTCCCCTCGCGGCAAGGTTGCACGCTCACCGGGGAGGATGACCACTGCCTCCCCTTCACCCTCCGCGAAGCACGTCCCCAGAGAATCGGCCAACCGATCTCGGATCTCCGGAGCCACTTTCAGGCGGTCCACCACCACGAGAAGTTCCTCCACCTCGGTGAGATCCAGACCCAAAGCGGCCGGATCGGAGGCGTCTCCTCCACCCAGGTCCAAGGCATCCCCGTCCGCGAGGACCCGCAGGAATCCCATGGCCCTCAGGTTCTCGACCACCAGACCATGGGTGACCCGTTCGCTGAGCTTCAGGGGGAACGTCACCATGATCCGAGCGCCCGGCTGAAGCCTCAGGACCTCGTCGGTGGCTTCCGAAACCGTGTCCGGTTTGACCTCCCGGCCGCACTCGGGACAGAAGGTCCTGCCCACGCGAGCCCACAGGAGGCGGAGATAGTCGAAGACCTCAGTGGCGGTGCCGACGGTGGACCGGCTGGACTTCGTGGGATTCTTCTGCTCGATGGCCACCGCCGGGGCGATCCCCTCGATATGGTCCACCGAGGGCTTCTCCATCCGATCCAGGAACTGCTTGGCATAGGTGGAGAGCGACTCTACATACCGCCGTTGGCCTTCTGCGAAGAGGGTATCCAGGGCGAGTGAGGACTTGCCCGAGCCGGAGGGTCCGGTGACCACCGTCAGGACCCGCCTGGGAAGATCCAGGTCCAGGTCCTTCAAGTTATGCTGCCGGGCGCCCCGGATTCGGATCCATTGGTCCATCCGACGATGATAGCTGAGGCTCAGTGGAGGGGGTAGGAGGGAAGCTGCCCACAAGTCACTCGCCCAATACAACCGCTGACATGGCTCATCGTGGGGTTTACCCCCAGAAGGGGGGAAGGGGTTCACCACAAGATTCCGCTTGCGGTATGGCACAATACGGCCGGTTTGGGGAACTTCATGGGTTCCGCTTCCCGCTCTTCGGCGCGGGATTCGGCCCGGGCATCTGTTTGCGCCTGGGAACCAAATGTCCCGAACCCGGAAGTCATGGCCGCGAAGTCGTCATTCCAGGAAGAGGAAGCGCTGGGAAAGGCCTACGACGCCCGACTCATGCGGCGCCTTCTCACGTATCTGGTGCCGTATTGGTGGCTGGTGGTTCTGGCCGTTCTGTTGCTGGCCACGGCGTCGAGCCTGGAAATCGTAGGGCCCTGGCTCACCAAGGTGGCCCTGGACGACGCCATCCCCAGGGAAGATGGCAGGCTCCTCGCCCAGCTAGCCATGGCCTATCTTGGCGTGATCCTGCTGGGCTTCGTCCTGAATTACGGCCAGCGCATCCTCACCACCTGGCTTGGCCAGCGGATCATGTACGATCTCCGGAAGGAGATCTTCGGGAAGTTCCAGAAGCTGGACCTCAAATACTACGATCGGAATCCGGTGGGGCGGCTTCTCACCCGCATCACCAGCGATGTCGAGACGCTGAACGAGCTCTTCAGCTCAGGAATCGTCACCGTTTTTGGGGACGTTTTCACGCTGGCCTTCATCGTGGCGGCCATGCTCCGGATGGACTGGCGCCTGGCCCTGGTTTCATTCAGCGTACTCCCCTTCGTTGCATGGGCCGCTTTCCTCTTCCGTGCCCGCATCCGGGAGGCGTATCGGGATATCCGGGTCCGGCTTGCCAGGATCAACGCCTTCCTGCACGAACGGTTTACGGGCATCCAGGTGGTCCAGCTCTTCAACCGAGAGGAGCGGGACGCCCTCCGTCACCAGGAGGTGAATCGGGATTATCTGGAGGCCCATCTTCGATCCATCACCTATTACGCCCTCTTCTTCCCCGTCATCGAGCTGTTCACCGCCGTGGCTCTGGCCCTCATCATCTGGAGTGGGGGAGCCTCGATTCTGGAGGGCACGGTCACGGTCGGCGTGGTTGCGGCCTTCCTTCAATACGCCCGGCGGTTCTTCCGCCCCATCCAGGACCTCTCTGAGAAGTACAATCTCCTTCAGGGCGCCATGGCTTCTTCAGAGCGAATCTTCGACCTCCTGGACACGGAGGTCGCCATCGGGGACCCCGAGGACCCACGACCTATGCCCACTCCCACCAACGGGGAGATCGAGTTTCGTGACGTGTGGTTCGCCTATGGAAATACGGAAGAGGGGGAGCCCGACTGGGTCCTCAAAGGCGTCGACCTGAAAGTGGCCGCTGGATCCAAGGTGGCTATCGTCGGCCACACTGGAGCCGGGAAAACCACACTGATCAACCTCCTGATGCGCTTCTATGAGCCCCAAAGGGGTGAGATCCTCCTGGACGGCATCCCGATTCGGGAGGTCAGGGTCCTGGAGCTGAGAGAGCGGATCGGCCTGGTCCTCCAGGACGTCTTCCTCTTCAGCCAAAATGTGGGCTACAACATACGCCTTGGATCCGAGGAGATTGGAGATCTCCAGGTCCGGAAAGCAGCAGAGCGGGTCGGCGCCACCCGATTCATTCACAACCTCCCCAAACGGTACGGACAGCCCCTGGGGGAGAGAGGCTCCTCCCTTTCCGTGGGAGAGCGGCAGCTCCTATCCTTCGCGCGGGCCCTGGCGTTCGACCCGGCCATCCTCATCCTGGACGAGGCTACCAGCTCTGTGGATTCGGAAGTGGAGGCTCAGATCGAGGAAGCCACCAACGAGTTGATGAAGGGGAGGACCTCTCTGGTGATCGCCCATCGGCTATCCACCGTCCAGGGGGCGGACAAGATCCTGGTCTTCCACCATGGCGAGATCAGGGAAACTGGCACCCACCTGGAACTGCTGAACAAGGGCGGGTTGTACGCCCGCCTTCACGAGCTGCAATTCACCTCCGTGGCAAGCGTCTGAACCACGGATCCGCACAGGCGACGAGAGATCCTTGGGAGCTGGCTCCCGTTTCAAACCCGGACCCACAGGTTCAGCCCTACCTCCCTACCCTTACCCAACTCCTGCGGTATCGGGATGGGGGGGGGCGGGTCCTGCCTTTACCGTGTCGGGGATCGGCACTGCGGGAAGAACCTTCGCCCCGGGGAGAACTCGGGGCGTGGGGGCCGACAGATCTTCCAGGATGGGCCTCTCTCCGGTCGGTGCCCCTTCGTCGGGGTCCTCTTCGCCCAGAACCTCGAAACGCTTGGAGATCCGCACGACCTCCCCCCCCACGCGCATGACTGGCTCAAGCCAAGAAGGGAGCCCCCGAGCCGGGATGAGCGCCGCTTCTGTGTAGCTGCTCCCGGGATTCCACAGGATCCACTCCTGAATCCCAGCATCGTAGGTGGCCTGGATCTGGGCCCGGATTTCGGGAGCTTCGTATACGGGCTCTCCCAAAGTGAAATCCTGGAGCCAGGGCCGAGTAGCGCCAGCGCCATCCACCGCCTTCGACCGCCGGACCGCGTCCCGAAGGGCGCGCCGGACAATCTCGTAGGGGTGTGCATTGGGCTCTTCGTACCCAAAGCTCCCTGTCCAGTAGTGAGAGGGGTAGACCATGGGCAGCGCCACGTCCACCTGGTCGATGAAGGACTCCCAGACCTGACCGATTCCCACATCCCGACTGTAGGAAGTCGTGACGCCGAAAACGTCGGCAGTGACTCGGACCCCTTCGGCCCCGAGGATCTCTCGCGTGTAACCCAGGAACTCTCTCACTGCCTGCGTCTTCGTCCTGCCCTCACTGCCAGGATAGACGGCCCTCGAAAGGTAACTCTCGGGGGCATCGGGAAACCGGACGTAGTCCCATTGAATCTCGGGGAAACCGGCTCGGGCAACCTCGTTGGCCAGGCTTAGGTGGTAATCCCACACCTCCGGGTGATGGAAGTTGAGCCACATGACTTCTTTCTGGTCCAGCCAGGGTCCTCCGGCCGAATCCTGGATGGCCAGGTCCGGCCTCCCCTCGGCAAGGAGGGGGTCCTTGGCGACCACGATCCGGGCAATTGGGTAAATCCCGGCCTCCTCGAGCTGATTGAGGAGTGCGGGAAGATCCTTGATCCGGATCTCATCGACGGCCCCCACCTCGTTGGCCAGGGGCACACGAGACTCGTGACTCACGTATCCCGTCGCGTCCTTGATATCGATGACGAAGGAATTGATCTCCGTCCGACGCGCCATCTCGATGAGGCGGCCCCTACGCCCCCAGGACCCAGCGGTCCAAGCGTTGAGGTAGATGCCCCTGATATCCTCCGGCCGGGGGAAACGAACCGAGGCGAGCTCGTCCCCGGCGGCGGCATCACCGGGATCGGTGGAGTGAAGCTCCTTGTCCGCCCCGGAAACGGCTCCCGGAGGTTCCGGCTCAGGAAGGGCACTGCTTTGAGGGTCTATGCTGGCCTGAAGTTCCTCCAGCTGGCCGGGTTCCGGAACCACCGGTGCCGCTTCAGCGTCACCGGAAGACTCCGACGGATCCGCTTCACGTCCACGGTTCCCTTCCTGGCAGCCGACCAGAAGGAGGATCAGGAGGAAGAGCCGAGCCGGAGTCATCAGTATCTGGGGAGAGTGGGATCTACCTGGGCGCGCCACCCCATCACTCCCCCCTGCAGGTTCAGGACTCTCATATACCCCATCTCCATCAGGCGCTCGGTGGCCCAGGCACTTCTTGGTCCGGACCGACAGTACAAAACGATCTCGGCAGTCTGATCCAACTCCCTCCCTCGCGAGGGGATCTCCTTCACCGGCATCTGGATCTGGCCCACATCGGGCAGGTCGGCGAACCTGCGTTCGAACCGCTCCCGGACATCCACCAAGACCAGGGGGTCTCCACGATCCATCCGCTCTTTCAGCTCCAGCGGAGAGATTTCCCGAATCACAACCCCATCCGGGCGGAGGGCTTCCGACGTCAATGCTCTCTATCTCCGCTTGGGGTGGGCCTCATTCGGGACGGCGCAGGCGGTCCAGATCCGCACAGCTCCCCGGGGCGGGCCCGGGTGCTAACGAATATAACTCCCCGGCCTTTCTGGACCTCATGGAGCGTTCCCTGGTATTCCAGACTACCTCCACTCGGGCGTTCCCCTGCCGATCCCCCGATGGGGAGGGTGCCGCCACTGACAGCTGTCGTTGTTCTACGGTGCGGGCTTCATGGCGCCAACCTGGCCACTCACACACCCAGGATCCCGGGCATGGACTATCAGATCACCATACGCCACGGAAGGAAGACGCAGCGGTACCTCACCCTGGCCGTAGAGGCGACGGACGCCGCAGCGGCCCTCCGGGAAGCTGCGGACCGAATCCCCGAGGAACTTGTCGGGGATGTGGATATTGTGGAACTCCGGGAGGCGCCGGATTTTGAGAAGACACTTCCCCCGAGCGAAGGCTTCTGACATCCCGGTTTTCGGAAGAAGGAGCGGGCGCCCGACGTAGGACGGTTAGCGCCCTCGTCACCTGATAAGGAGGATCCAGTATGGGTTTGGCAATCTTTGCGATCATGATCATCGCCATCGGAGGAGCACTGCGCCTCGCCGCCCCGGGCATGGGAGCACGAGCCGGGATGGCCCGGCTCCTCTCCTACGTCGTCATGGTGTTCGGTGTAGGCCTCGCCTTTATGAACGCCGTAGTCCTCATCAACGTGGGTGAGGTGGGGGTGCAGCACTTCCTGGGGACTGTAAAACCGGTGCCCCTGGAGCAGGGAGTCCACGTCATCAACCCCCTGGCCTCCATCGAGAAGATGTCCATCCGGGAGCAGGCTTTCCCCGCCGATGGAGGAATCGAGCAGATCGATGCCCAGACTTCGGAACAACTGAATGTCAATCTCGAGATCTCGCTCCTTTACCGCATCGACGGGGCCAACGCCCCGGATCTCTACCAGCGAATCGGAACTGAGCGGCAAATCACCAGCCGGATCGTCCTGAATGCGGTCCGGAATGGGGTGCGCGACGCCGTCGCCACGAAATCCATCAATGAAATCTTCTCCCCGAACAGGCGTGAGCTCGCCGAGGACATGGAGCGGGAAATCCAGGCCAAGGCCGGAGACCGCATCGAGGTCCTGGACGTGTTCGTCAGGGACGTCCAGGCGCCCCCCCGGGTGAGGGAAGCCATCGAGGAGAAGCTCCAACGGGAGCAGCAGGTGGCGGCTGAGCGCTTCCAGACTGAGATCATCCAGGAGCGTGCCCAGCAGCAGGCGGAGGAAGCCAAGGGGATCGCAGAGGCCCAACAAATCATCACGGAAGGTCTCACCCCCGCGTACCTGACCTTCTTCTACATCCAGCAGCTCACGGAAATGCCTGAAGGAACGGTGGTCTACGTTCCCACTGAGGCCGGGATCCCCCTCATCCGCTCCCTGGGGGGCGGGCGGTAGGCCAGGCGGATTGACCATGGAAAGCCGGCCCCCGGGAAGACGAGTGCGTCGCACCCTCCTGCTGGGGGCCGTTCTCATCCCTCTGGCCCTCCTCGCGTTCAGCTGCTCCGGCTGCTCCCCGGTCTATGTGGCCCGGGCCGGATGGACCGAAGCGAAGATCCTCATGGGCCGGAGGCCGCTCTCGGAGGTGATCCAGGACCCGGACACCGACGCCGAGACACGGCACAAGCTACTCCTTACCCGACAGGCACGGGCGTTCGCCATCCACATGATGGGCTTGGATGCCGGAGACTCGTACACGACTTTCACTCGCGTCGACGACGAGGTTCTGGCTTGGATCGTGTCTGCAGCCTATGCGGATCGGCTGGTATCCAAGACCTGGTGGTTCCCCATCGTCGGAAGCGTGCCCTATCGGGGCTTTGCATCCCGGGGGGCGGCCGAAAAGGCCGAGGCCAAGCTCGCAGAGGAAGGTTTCGATACCTACCTGCGACC
>JBDHCH010000062.1:0-17675 GCA_039592115.1 Gemmatimonadota bacterium
CCGTTGTCTCTCGCTTCTTTCTTGATTCGTTCTAGCTCCTCCATCCTTTCCCTGAGCGGAAGTAGCCCGGACTGCCCTAGAGAATCGACCCTGTCCACCTCGGCGCTCAGCGCTTCTGCGGTCATCCCCTGCAGTCTGAGCCGCTGAGCGGCAACTTCCAGCAACGGTGCGGCTTTCTGATGGTCTTGGGTGAGAAAGTTGAGGCGCCCCATCCTCTGGATGAGCGTTGCCACTTCTTCCGGTGCTTGAGAATGATCCCGTGCAATGTCCAGGAACTTGAGGGCCTCGGCGATGGCTCCGGATGCTTCCGCTTTCTGCGCCGCCTCCCGTGCAAATTTGAGCGCAAGTTCCCCATCGCCTGCATGATCGAAATGAATGGCGAGCTCATCTGGAGGTGGATCTTCCGTGAATTCTTGGATGTGAATCCCGAGACGCCTATGAAGCCATGCTCTCCTCGAAGAGGTGAGGCTCTGGTATGCGGTTTTGCGAATGAGCTCATGAAGGGCGGAGATCTCTGTGCCGTCACTTTGGACCAACCGGAATCCCTCTAGCTGATCCAACCCATTCATACACTGCCAGGTGGGGAGGTCCGCCACTCTCGCCAGGTGCTCAATTGGGAGGGCTCTGCTATGCACTGCCAGGACGCCCAATACCGTTTCGGCTGCAGGGGACAACTGGGTCAAGCGTCTCTCCAGTACTTGGCGGATCGATATCGGAATAGAGAGCGCTCGATCCGTCACCGACGGGCGGTTCACGCGCCCCGTCAGATACTCCAAGGTCATCTCGATGAGGAAGAAGGGGTTACCGCCGGCCAGCGAGTGAAGGTGGGCAACCTCGTCCTCGGAGAGGGGGTGGTCCGATAGGTCGCGGATGAGGGTCTTCGAATCAAGAGGGCTCAAATCCTCTAACGGGATCTCGAGGAAATCCTCGTGAACGCGGAGTGTCTCCAGAAAGCTTCTGAGGGCGGAGTTCCGTTGGATCTCCTCTGACCGTAGGGAGAAGACAGCCTGGAGATTTCCTTGTTCCCATCTTCGAAATAGAAATTCCAGGACAGAGAGGGTGGTCTGGTCTGCCCATTGCAGATCCTCCAAGACCAGGGTGACGGGACCCTCCTGGATGAGCTTCAGGAATATCTGATCGAAGGCCTCGAAGAGACGACGAGGAACGCTCTTTGGGCCGATCTCCGGTGCCTGAGGGATCTTCCCCTCTCCCCGGAAATGGCCGGGCATTACGCCGTAGAGCACAGCACGCCAGGGGTCATCGAGAAGGGCGAGGGTGTCGCTCACGCGAGGCTTTCTCAGCGCTTCAATCAAAGGGTTGAGAGGAATCTGCTGTTCGAGCTCGGCCTGGTCTGCCCAGAATACCTCTTGTCCTTCAATCCCTAGGCCGAGGAGTGACTCTCGGATCAGGCGGGACTTCCCAATTCCGGCCTCGCCAGTTACCAAGATTCCTCGGAATACTCCGTTCGGTGGCTCATTAACACTCCGCCGGAGCAGGGCATGCTCGGCGTCCCTCCCGACAAGGAGCGGTTCTCGTTGACCTTGTGGATTTCCCGCGGTGTAGTCCGGGGGACCAATCTCTTCCGCTGACTGAATCTGCCTGAGGAGCACTCGAGTCTCCTCAGCTGGCTCGAAGTCCGCACCAATAGCCACCTTTCGCCGGTGGGCGTACTCCTCGAATGCGTCCTCTGCCTCAGCCCTTCTGCCCACCCTTGCCCTGGCTTTCATCAATTCCCGGAGTGTTTCCTCCTTGAGCGGATCCAGTGACGACAGGACCTCTGCGGCCCTTAACGCCCCACCCCAATCCGCCTTCGAGGTGCAGTCCTCCAACTGCCTTCTGGCCTCCCCCTCCAGCCGGCTCCGAAACTCCCTCTCTCTTCCCTCAATCCACGAGCATAGGCTCGGGGGGCCCGAGCCCCGCATCTCGTGCAAGAACCCGTGAGCCAGCAGCTGAGCGCAGTCAGACAGCCGGAGTTCTTCCAGGGCCGCCTCGAATTCCTGGAGATCAGAGGAGACCATCCCTTCTGACGAAAGGATAAGATCGCCGACGGTGACGAAAGGGGCCGGGGATCCCACCTTCTTTCTAAAAGCGTAGATGAGCTGACTCAGGCGGTGGCGAGCCGCTGGGGGATCGATCCCTGGCCAGAACGTCGATATGACCTCCTCTCTCTCCAACTCCTCGTCCTTGCTCCCAAAGAGGAACCCCAGGAACGCTCCCTGATCACGAGAGAGCGGGCATGGCCTGCTTCCCTTCAGAAGTCGTGGGCCTCCGAAGAGGAATAGACGAAATGGGAAGTCGGTGTCCTTATCGTCGCTCATCGGTCCAAGATGTCTGCAGAATCCGCTGGGACACAACTCAGGGCCCTGGGCTCGGAGTACACAGGCTCTGCTTTCCCCGTCCCTACCAGGATCGTCATCTTGAAGGGGGGGTCAGCCCTCGGGCTGCTGAGGAGTAGGGCGTTCCGCCACGTTGACTCTCCGGACGGGGCCCGTTCCTGTGGCCAGCAGCCTGGGTGGAGGAGCCGACGGTGCGCTCGGTTCCTCTCCAAAGAGTGCCCTGAGCAGTATCGGAGACAGATTGCCCTCCAACCCTTCCTGGTTCAGCCACGCTTCGACGATCCATTCCCATCCGAAGCACTCCCTCATGATAGAGGGTCTGAGCCGTGTGAGACGGTACATCTGATTGCTGAGGGCGAACCCGTCCGGATACCCCATTTCACATGCCACCGAGTGGAGTGTGGCTTCGGGGTGCTGGAGCCTGAGAGAAGCCCTCAGAATTCGACCCAGGTGAAGCCAATGGGAAGGGACCGGAAGCCCACGGCTCATGAACCGTCTCCCCAGGGCCCTCCTTGACACATAAAGGGACCGGGCCAGGCCGCTGACCGTTCGAAGCTCATCCGATAGCTCGAGGGTCTTCCGGATCAGTCGCCGGGTGTCCATGTCGACCTCCACCCCTCGCCATCTGAGGTACTCGGAGACCTCCGAGGGCAAATCGGCAGGCAATCCCTTCAACAAGGGAACGAGTTCCTCTGCGGCAAGAAGGCTCATGTGGGGGAGAACGGAATGGGGACGGCAGTGTTCCATGAGGTCCAAAAGACGCTCCATGCCATCGAAACGATTGGCTGGGGGCAAGAGAACGAAGAGAGCAACCCCGGGTGGCCGGTTCCTCACAGCCCGAAAGCCGCCTCCCCAATCTTCTCCGAGAAGGTTCCAGATCAGAGCCGCCCCTCGGGGCGGAAGAGGATCTGTGGGAATAGAAGTCGGGTGTTCGAGGGGCTCCACGCCTCGATAGGGTGGAAAGAGCGCCAGGAATCGATGGTCGCTGGTGTGGGTTTTCATACGGACCTCCGGGGACGAGACTGTTTCTGGTCGGATCAGAAGAGTAATGCTGATCTATCAGCACACTATCAGCGGCGTCCCGAATCCCGTGGTCTGAACGGTCTCAGCAGGGGGATCGTATCCACTCGATGAGGGTAAAGCCCGCAGTCATGATGCCCTCTGCGCCGATCCCTGGTCCACTGACCCCCTCTCGGTTTCTTCAGCGCCACAATCGGTTCTTAATTCAAGTCCGACTGGATGATACGGGTGAGGTCGTAGACGTACACATGGCCGATCCGGGGCGACTCCGGGAGCTCCTCCTCCCCGGGAAGCGCATCTGGATTCGACCTGCAGGAAATCCCGAACGAAAAACGCGGTGGACGGCTGTCCTGGTCGAGAGCCCGTCCGGGAATGAGTTGGTGAGTCTGGATACCACCCTCCCGAATCGGTTGATCGAGGAGGCACTCCGGCAGGGGGCGCTGGAGGAATTTGAAGGGTGGGGGTTGGAGCGGCCGGAGTTCGTGGTCGGAAGGTCGCGCCTCGACTTTCTGCTATCCCATGCATCCGGGCGGAAGGCAGCTCTAGAGGTCAAGAGTGTCACGTTGGTGAATGACGGAGTGGCTCTCTTTCCGGATGCCATTACGAAGCGAGGGACCCGTCACCTCGGGGAGCTCCAGGAGATCGCCGAACAACCTGGGTGGGAGGCGGCAGTCCTTTTCGTTCTTCAACGATGGGATGCCAGGAGGATCCGGGCGGCAAAGGAGATCGATCTCCGATTTGCGGAAGCCCTGGAAGAGGCACACGCCGCTGGCGTCAGGCTTCTGGGAAGACGGTGTCGGGTTGGGCTGGAGAAGGTCGAATTGGGGCCCCCGGTGCCGGTGGAGGTTGGATGACCGGAGGCCCCAAGAAGTATTTAAGTTTCAGTCAGACTGGGCCTTAACCTCCCATCGCCACACTGCCGAGTCGTTCCCGATATCGAACTCCCGGCTGGAGTTGCCATTGGGCCCCCTCTTCATTCCAGCGCTCCTCGGTCCAGCTGAGCCCACCGTCGGAAGTCTGTGTGAGGGTGACTCTGAGGTCTCCCTCGATTCGAGTGTCGCCGGGGCTCTCGAAAACCCAAGGGGAACCCGCTGCCGGCGGTTCGGCCTCCAAGCGTTGGATGACAGGGTGTCTTGTGTCGAGGCGATATTCGACCCACTGCTGACGGGCAGGCTCGAAGGTCCTGACCCGAAATACCTCCCAGGCTGATGACTGCCCGACGGCTTGGACCCGTTCCATCACCGCGCAACCTTCCAGAATGGGGTGAATCTGGGCCCGCACTTCCTCCCCCTGGTCTTCAGAAGCCGTCTCGGGGCTCATTCCGGCCCATTCACCCAGGAGAAAGTCCAAGCCCCGATGTTGCTCGGCGGAGCATCGCAGGTTCGTAACGGAGGGTCCATTCAGGAGGGGCCCCTGGTATAGCAGTTCCCTTCGGGTGAACTCCATGATCCACGTGGAGCTCCAGCTTCGACCACCGTCCGTGGAGTTCCCATCCTGCCACATCACTGTTTCCGGCGTGATATCCGAGAACGTGAACCGGGTGAAGGTGGTGTCTCCCTCCGCGGTGATCCCCCTGGAGTAGAATTCCCCTCGGTTGTGGCGGAAGCCGCCCCGAAGCTCACCGAAACGGGGTTGTCCGTCACTTGGCCAGAGGAGGACCAGGTCCCACTGTCCCGTTGTGGGGTTGAACGCTCTGAGGCTGAATCCAACCAGGAACTCGCCGTATGCATGGCCCCGCCAGTGCTCGACGACGCCGCATCCACCAGCAACAGGGTAAACCCGGTCTGTTGCCCCGCCGGTATCGTACCAACGACTCTCGTCGTTGGGCCGGTTTCGATTGAGGATGTCCCACTCCCCAATCCAGAAGTCGAACTGGCGATATTCTCCAGTGCATGGGCCCTGGGCCGTTGCGTCCGGGGGAACAACGGAGATCAGAGAACCGAAGGCAAAGAGAACGAAGATTGCGCGCCGCATTGGGGCTCCAGGTTAAGGAAATGAAGACAGCATCATCTTCTTTCCTACTAGCGCTCCTGGAAAGGGGTTCCCTCTGGCGGATGGTCCTATCTTCGTCCGTACACTGCGTTCGCCTTGGCTGCGGCGTCCTGCAGAAGAGCGGTAAGGTGGGATGGGAGAGTAAGGGTCTCGAGGCCTTTGGTTGTCGGAACCATGGTGGAAGGCAGCCCGACCGGCGACTCGTCGAAGAGCTGTTGGAAGATCACCAGGGCGCCCAGAGCCGATCCCAACTCGGTGGGATGGAACCCGTCCGGGCCGTAGAAGGCCAAGGCTGCGTCTTCCTCCCAGGCCACTCGCCAAGCTTCTCCCACGGGCATCAGGATGCCGTCAACGGCCTCTGCGGCTTGGGAATAGGCATCAGACACCGCATCGAAGGCGGCGGGTCGGGATGCCTCAGGCCAGACCATGAATAGAGCCGGCGTTGCGCCGGCTGCCCGGATCGCCTCGTTGAAGACCACACTCCACTCCCTCAGGTGGATTTTGTTCAGAGCCAGGGACGAGGGGCCCTGCTGGAGTATGACGACGTCCCACGGAGCGGCTTGAATGACCTCCAGGGCCTCCCCAGATCCCCAGTGGTCTTCTAGCGCGAAACCTCCCCGCGTCACGGACCGGACGGCGATCTCGTGGCCTGCGGCCTCACCTACCACTTGGACCATCTGTGGCAGATCGTTGAAATAGGTGAGACTGTTTCCGACGAAGAGGACCTTCAGCCCATCGCCCAGGTCGCCCAAGCCTGTCGGATCTCGGGATGCAGAGCCGCACGCCGAGACAAGGAGAATGGTCAGCCAGAACAACAAGGGACGGCGCATGGGCTCCTGGACGGAAGAGGAGAGGGGACTGCATTGGGTCTTTACGGAGAAGCGAGTGAGAAGATTACCCCGGGGACGTTAAAAAGGGCCGGAAAGGACCCAGGGTCCTGGCCGTATGAACGGGTGGTCGATGCTTTCAGCTTCCCTCTTTGGCGTTCCCTCGAAGGAGTGTGACTGTGCGAACTCCCTCAATCCTTCCACCGGTATTCACCCGGGCGACTCTGCTCCTAGCGCTCCTCACGGGTGCCTGTGGCGATATGCTTGGGACGGGAGGGGCTGGGACCCCGAACGTCGGACCGGTCTTCCCTGAGGATGGTGCAACCGGCGTATCGGTGTTGACGACGCTCCGAGTGAGGTTTACGGAGGAACTGGACCACACCTCGGTGCCTGAAGCGGTGAGTCTTCGGGTCGGAAGCAGAGAGATCAGGACGAAAATGGTCCTGCACGACCTGAAAGTCCTCCATCTGCAACCTACGGATCCCCTGGATTTCGGGACTACGTACCGAGTGGTCGTGGAAACCAGCCTGAAGAGCCGGTCAGGTAAACCCTTGTCGGAACAGCAGTCATGGGAGTTCACGACGGAAGGGACATCTCCCCCCTGGCCGGATCAGGATAGCCTGAGGGCTAATTTGGAGGCTCTGGCTCACGACAGCATGATGGGGCGGGGTTCGGGCACAGAGCAGGAATACCTGGCGGCCGAGTATCTCCGTGGTCGATTCAACTCATATGGGCTCGGCTCTCCTCCCGGAGGTCACCTACAATCCTTCCAGGCTCTGTCCAGGAAGACCGACTCTCTCCTCTCCTCTCAGAACGTTCTTGGTGTTGTGCCGGGAAGTGGTGACCTGGCAGATGAGTGGCTTGTGGTAGGGGCCCATTACGACCACATCGGCCTTCGGGAGCAGGATGATGGGACGATGGGGATCAACAACGGTGCCGACGACAACGGATCCGGTACTGTCTTGATGTTGGAGATGGCCAGGGTCTTCCAGGCGTATGTGGCTGCAGGTGGCATGCCGACGCCCAACCGACGGTCAGTCCTGTTTGCTGCCTTCGGAGCTGAGGAGGAGGGGTTGCTGGGCTCATGCCACTATGCTTTTCAATCTCCGTTGGCACCGAGCTCCACCACCCGGGCCATGATGAACTTCGACATGGTCGGTCGACTCCGGGACGAGGTCCTGCTCGTCAGAGGGTTCGAGAGCTCGAACGAGTGGGCCAACATGGTGGTCAATGCCAACTCACCGGGGCTGATCCTCTTCGACCCGCTGCCCTGCGATTACTGTTCGGACTTCGCCTGCTTCAGGGATCAGGGGGTGCCGTACCTCTTCCTCTCCACTGGAGGCCACCAGCAATACCATTCGCCCGCGGACGACGTGGAACTCATCAACTTCACTGGCTTGAGAGAGGTGGGGGAGGTGGGCCTTCGAGTCGTCATCCGACTGGCGGTGATGCCCGAAGCGCCCACCCCCCTCTTGGGAGGGGATCAGATCGGTCGACCGGGATAGGACATCCCGGTCTGGTGGGAAACTCCTAGCTTACTTCACCTTGGTGTGACCTTCCTTTCTCCTTGAGAGTCGGGGTGAAGAGGATTCTTCTGAACATGTTGTTTTCGTCCGGGCCCTGAAGGACGAAGTTGTCCTCCATGTCGAAGTCGACGAGGATGACGGTGACGTCTTCGGCTTCGCCGTTGATAGGCCCGGAGAGGTTGACCTTGATACCGCTTTGCATCCCGCTCGGGACCTTGAGAACGGCGACGTGCTTTGGCTGAGGCGGATCCGCTTTGGGATCGACGACGAGGGGATCCTCGAACTCATATGGACTCTTCAGTGTGACCACAGCCTCCTCGACCACCAGCCGCAATTGCCGGTATACTTCAGCAGGGACGGTCTCCAGCGGTGTGACGCTTGCGGTAACGTCGTTCTGGAGCAGAACGAGGTCGAACGATTGAAAGCCCTCCTTCCCATCCTCGGGGTTGGCCTCGAAGAGGTTAGCCGCCTCACACTCCTCCCCTTCATCCCCTTCCGCGCACCCCTGCAGGTACACTCGGGAAATCGTAACCACTGCCGATTCGATGTATTCGGCGGCCGCGTCCGTGAGGAGGACCTTGACCTGTGTCGTTTCCGGACCGGTGCTGTCCCCGCACCCCTCGATGGAGGGGAGGAAGGCCAGCAGGAGTAGGGGTCCCAGGATCCGAAGGAGGGTTTTGGGTATCCAGCGCACAACTCCGCTCATCAACGCCTCCGTTCAATTCGATTCCAGGGCCCCTTCGGTATACGCACTCCTTAGCGCAACCGCTGTGCCATGATTGGGAGGTTCTCCCGGAAGGGGATGCAAGTCCATGCATGGCAGATACTTCCGGACTCAGAATGAGTTTTGTGTGGCCCCCGCGAGGAGGGAACAAGGGTTCGCCGGAGGGAGTTTTTTCCCATATCCCTTTCCCTTTCCGGCCTTGAAGCGACGTGTACTTGCAGAAGTTGAGACAAAATCAGATATTAGAATCAGAATTCGTATTCTGTTTTCTGTCCATCAAAGATCCGCCCATGTCCGAAAACGTCGACTCATCTCAAGCCCCAGAAGAGGTTTCCGCAGAGAAGGGGAATGAGTCGGTCCTTCCCTATCGTCCCCCAAAACAGGACAGAAGCCAGCAGACACTGGATCGAATCGCTACGGCCGCTCTGGTGCTCATGGAAGAGAAAGGGGTAGAGAAAGCCACCGTCGCGGAGATCGTAGAGCGAGCGGAGGCATCTGTGGGGTCCTTTTACGCTCGTTTCGCGGGCAAGGAAGACCTCATCCGGTACCTCCAGGAGAACGTGTGGACGGACGCACGAGAGCGCTGGAATCACGCACTCGCGGCTGAGGCCTGGGAAGGCCTTTCCATGTCGAAAGTGGTGGAGGGGGTGGTGGGACTCCTCCTGCGTTCGCTGGTGGCGGATTTCCACCGCCGGAAGGTTCTGGGACGGGAGCGGGGTCTTGATCCCGAGTCAGCTCGGCTGGTTCTCTCCTTTCACCAACACATCCTTTCAACCGTCACGCCCCTTCTCTTGGACAGGAGATCCGAGATAACGCACCCTGATCCAGAGGCCGCCGTGTCGTTCGGGTACCGAATGGTCGTGGGTGCGGTGAGGGAGTTCCTGGAGATGGAAGACGTTCGAGCGGTCTCCAGAACGGGGGGTGCGGACTCCTTGATCCCTGAGAACCTCGGCACTGAGTTGGCCAGGGCCTGGTCCGGCTACCTGAACCCAGAAGCCGAGCGTTCAGGGTCGGCGGACCACGGAGAAGTGGATTTTTTTGATCCCTGGGCATAAACATCAGGTTTGTCGGCGTGGGGAACGCCTTCAGTCCTGTTGGATTTCGTACCCCTCTGGAGCGGGCCCATGCAGAACAGAGTGAAACGCTGGGGGATACCGGCTTCTTTGGTTCTCCTGGCCGGATGCGGCTCGGACTCCGGCACCGGCTTGGGTCCCACGGGAGGCGACTACCAGGTCACGATCAAATCCAGGGACCTGGACCGGAGAGCCATCGTCCATGTCCCCTCCTCCGTTCAGAGGGGCCGTGAAGCCCCTCTCCTGGTCGTGCTGCACGGTACAGGGGGGACGGGGGCCGCCATGCAGGTGGTCACCGAGTTGGATTCCTATGCCGAGGCCGAGGGGATGGTCGTGGCCTACCCGGATGCCATCTCCGGTTTATGGACCATCACCCTGTCCGAGACGCTGGACATGAACTTCGTATCCGATCTGGTGGACCACATCGACAAGAAGGTGGGCGTGGATCGGGATCGAATCTACGTCACCGGCTTCTCCCGAGGGGCCCTTCTGGCCATGAAGATGGCTTGCCAGAGACGGGATCTGGTCACCGCAGTTGCGCCGGTGGGTGCCCCCGTCCGAACGGACATCGTGGGAGATTGCCAGACAACCGGTGCCACTCCTGCGGTGTTCTTTCTGGGCACCCAGGATCAATCCTATCCCTGGGAAGGGTACACCGAAGGGGTCGACACGGTGTTCGGTGGTTGGGATTCGGGACGTTGGTAGGCGGAAAAGAACGGGTGCGATCCGGAGCCGACCGTGGAAGCGCTACCCGATATCGCCGCCGACGGTACCACCGTTCAGCGGTGGGTGTACGGCGGATGTCCCTCCTCCAGTCCGTTGGAGTTCTTCGCCGTCCAGGAGGGAGATCACACCTGGCCGGGATCACCTTACGACCAGGGGTTTCTCGGGAGGGTGTCCTTTGATATCGTGGCAAGTTCTTTGATCGTCAGGTTCCTGGCTCCCCTGTCTCGTTAAGGCGAATGCTACCCCGTTCCTCCGGTCTCCCCACTGCCATGGCGGCCGCTTTCATCCTTTTGGGATCAGGGGGGCTGGCCGGGCAAACGGCTGAAACGGTCCGGGCTCACCCACTCACTCCAGAGGAATCCGAGACATTCCGGTTGGACGGGGTGCTCTCGGAAGGGTTTTGGGGCAAGGCGCCGGCTCTCAGCCAGTTTACGCAGCAAGAGCCCAGGGAGGGGCAACCGGCGTCTGAGACCACGGAGGTGATGGTCCTCTTCGACAGGGAGAACCTCTACGTCGGGGTGAGGGCGCTGGATTCGGAACCGGATCGGATCGTGAGCCGGATCCTGCAACGGGATCGGGTGATGGAGGCCGGGGGGTTCGACCAACGCCCGACCTTTGCGGGGGACGACGCGGTGGCCCTCCTCTTCGACCCGTTCCACGACCGTCGAAACGCATACGTCTTCGCGACCAATGCCAACGGCGCGGAGTTTGATGCCCTCCTGGCGGATGAGGGGAGGGAGTTCAACGTGGATTGGAGGGGGGTTTGGGAGGTGGCTGGAACCCGAACCTCCGAGGGCTGGTCCGCGGAATTCAGAATCCCCCTCCCAACTCTCCGCTACCCATCCGATTCCGATGAGCCGTGGGGGTTCAACGTCCATCGCATCATCCGAAGGAAGAACGAGAAAGTCTTCTGGCAGGGGTGGTCTCGCGACAGCGGGGGGTTTCACAGGGTGAGCCTCGCAGGGAATCTCGAGGGTCTGGAAGATCTCCCGGCCGCTGGCCGGAATCTCGAGATGAAACCCTACGTCTTGGGGGGCACGAGGCAGAGCCGGAAGGAGAACGGCCGACTGGGTCGCTCCAATGAGGCGGACATAGGGCTGGACTTGAAAACCGAAGTCCGACCAGGACTTATCCTCGACCTGACCTTCAATACCGACTTCGCACAGGTGGAAGTCGATGACGAGCAGGTCAACCTGACCCGCTTTGGTCTCTTCTTTCCGGAAAAACGGGATTTCTTCCTGGAGAATTCCGGAATCTTCCACTTCGGCGTGGCGCCAAACCCCTTCGAGCCACCCCCTTTCCAGATGTTCTTCTCTCGACGGATCGGAATCGAGGAAGACGAAGACGAAGTGGTCCCATTGCTTGCTGGTGGGCGCCTGACCGGCCGCCTGGGTGGGCAGACGGTGGGTTTCATGAACGTTATCACCGACGAGGTGGAAGGCTTGGTGGCACGGGAGAGCTTCACCGTCGCCAGGGTCAAGCGTGACGTGGGGGAGAACAATTTTGTCGGGCTCATGGTCACGGATCGAAGGAGCGCCGACGGGTGGAACACCGTGGTGGGGACCGATGCCTCCGTTTACCTGACCCCCAGCCTCAACGTGCAGACCTGGCTGGCGCAGACCTTCACCAAGGGAGGGGAGGGAGACGACCTCGCATATGGCGTCATGGCCGACTACTCCACGGATCGGTGGGGCACGTTCTTCCGGCACATTGCCATCGGTCCCGATGCCGAAGCGAACTCGGGGTTCATTCAGCGTTCGGACGTTCGGAGAACTGATTCGTACGCCCGGCGCAGTTTTCGGCCTGGGTTGAACGCCATTCGAAAAGTGGACGTCCTGGTCGGTGGGAACGTCTTTACCGGATACGGAGGGGGGATCCAGGATTGGGGAGCAGGGCCGGTGATAATGACGGAAATGGAATCGGGCGCACAGTTCACCATGTTCCTGCAGGTGGGAGAAAACCGCCCGGACGAAGAGTTCGATCTTGCGGATAGCCTCTACGTAAATCCTGGGACGTACGGCGCAGGGAACGTCACGGCCATGTTCTCCACGAACCCCTCCAGACCTGTCTCGGTCCAAGGAAATACGACGGTCTCTGCGTTTTACGGCGGAAACCTCTCGGCCGTCGGCGGGAACCTGACTCTGGCTCCCAGTCCACAGGTGGCTCTGGCTCTGGGCTTGAACCGGAGTCGGGTTGACATACCCTCCGGGGACTTCACAGCCGACCTCCTCTCGGTTCGGATCGGGTACGCCTTTTCAACCCGGCTCACGACGAATCTCCTGGTCCAACACAATTCCCTGGATGAAGTCTTCTCCGCGAACTTCCGGTTGAACTTCATTCATCGTCCCGGGAGCGATCTCTTCCTGGTCTTGACCGAAGAACGTGGGGAGGATGGGGATCTCTGGCGCCTCTCCGATCGGGGTATGGTGGTGAAGCTCACCTACTTGAGGCGTTTCTGAGTCCGACGGTTCTTCCCTGCCGTGAAAACGAACTCCGGAGTTGCCCCGACTCTGCCAGGTTGAAGGATTTGCGCCTGACCGTGGGGCAGCCCTAACCTCCGGTTGGCGCAGAACGACAGATGGCCCAGCCGCGGTGGGAGCCGGTGACTTTTCCCCTTCCGATTCCGAGTCTCAGGGCAGTGGCCTTGTTGGTCCCCGTTCTCCAGGGTGGCCCGCAGACCCGCCTTGTCTCGCCTCCGCCTGATTCGGTCTACCAACAGGTCCGACCGGCCATGGGCACGATCGCGGAGATCACCCTTTTTGCCAGGAACAAGCATCGAGCGGCCGAGCTCATGGAGGCGGCCTTCGGGGAGATCGAACGCGTAGAGGCTTCCCTGAGCTCGTACCGCGCCGGCAGCGAATTGAACCGCCTCAATCAACATGCTGCACACAGTCCAGTCACCACCGATCCGGAGATGTTCGGACTCATCGAACGCGCGCTGGACTTCAGCGAGATGACCCAAGGCGCCTTCGATGTGACCGTGGGTCCTCTCTTGAAGGCCTGGGGTTTCTTCGGAGGAGCGGGTCACACCCCCTTGGCGGAGGAGTTGAGAGCAGCCAGGGAAGCCTCGGGTTGGAAGGGCGTAACCCTTTCCCCGGGTGATCGAAGCGTCCAGTTCCTCAAGCCCGGGCTCGAATTGGACTTCGGAGGGATGGGAAAGGGTTGGGCCCTGGACCGCGCCGCTGCGGTGCTGAAGGACCTGGGGGTTGATGCTGCCCTCCTTGGACTTGGAAAGAGCAGCTACTACGCCATTGGACGTCCCCCGGAGAAACCTGGGTGGCTCGTTGTGATTCCCGATCCGAACGATCCGGAAGAGCCGCTGAGCTGTGTGTATCTGGAGGATGGAGCGCTCTCCACCTCCGGAAGCGCAGAACGATCGTTTGAGCTGGACGGTCAGCGCTACAGCCACATCATCGATCCTCGAACGGGCCAGCCGTCCATCGGCGTGATTCAGGTCACGGTCACCGCCAAGACCACCACCGAGAGCGATGTCTATTCCACGGCCATCTTTGTGCTGGGTCCGGATGAAGCGAAGAATTCATTGAACGACGCAGACGGGGTTTCTGCCCTCTTGGTCATGGAGGAAGACCGTGCGAGTCCCACCGTTATCACACTCGAGTGGCCTGAGAGGGACGCACACCCGATACTCATCGGTGGGTTCGGAGGGTGTCCTGGCCCTTCCGGGATCTGAGGGTCCACCGTGAATCCAACTGCACTCTTGAGAGGAGAGGCAGGTTCATCATGAAGAGGAGGGACTTCGTCAGGGCATCGGCCGTAGCGGCCAGCTCTCCGTTCCTCGGCGTAGACGTCGTCGCCGAAACGCTTTCTCGTACCCGAGTCTCGCCTTCAGATCAGGTGAACCTCGGCGTCATCGGGGCAGGTAGTCGCGGGAAGCACATGATGCGGGTTTTCCTTCGGGTGCCGGGTGTGAGGGTGACGGCTCTTTGCGACGTGTACGAGCCCCGGTTCAGGGAAAGCCGTCAGATAAGTGGGGAGAACACCCCAACCTTCGTCGATTACCGCCGGATGCTGGACGCCTCGGACGATCTGGACGCAGTGATCGTGGCGACACCCTTATCCTTTCACGGAGAGCACATGGTCGCCTCCCTTGAGCGGGGGCTGAACGTCTACGGCGAGAAGGCCATGGGGTTCACGGTGAAGGACTGCGATGCCATCGTCGCTGCCGCACAGGCGAGCCCCGGACGTTTTCAGACAGGACTCCAATACCGATATGCGCCATGGTATCGCCAGGCCATCGACCGGATCCGGGCTGGCGAAATCGGTCGGGTAACCCACGTCTACGGTTACTGGCACAGAAACTACAACTGGCGCCGGCCGGTCCCCGAACCCTCCCTGGAGCGCCTCATCAATTGGCGACTCTACCGGGAATATTCAGGCGGGTTGCTCGCCGAGCTCGGGTCACACCAGATCGACGTCGCCAACTGGATCTTCGGGGAAATGCCTGAAAGCGTTGTTGGGGCGGGGGCGGTGACGTTCTATCCGGATGGCCGGGAAACCTTCGACAATGTCCAGGCCATCTTCACCTACCCCAGCGGCGGTACGCACGTCTTCAGCTCCGTCATCGGAAACCACAAGGTCGGGTACCAGGTCAACATTTACGGCACGGGGGGGACAATCGAGCTGACCCTCGAAGACGGCGCGTTCTATTACGAGCCTGCCCGTGCGAACTCGGCTGTGCCTCTCGAGCTCATCGAAGCGGGCGCGCACACCAGCGCTACCCTGGCAACCCGGGGAGATATGCCCTACCGGGGTCCGGGACTTCCCATAGACGTCCCGGAGGGGGAGATGGGAAGTCCGGATCTCTTCGCAGCCGCAGCCTTCGTGGAGAGCATTCGGACCGATACCAGACCCTTCGCCGATGAGGAAGTCGGGCGAGCCTCAGCCGTGGCGGTGGCTCTCGGGAATCAAGCAACCCGCGGAAGGGAGCGGGTCGACTTTCCCCATGGCCTGGAAGACACGGAGGGACCGTCATGAGACTGATTCCAGGGTTGGTTGTCGTCCCCCTGCTCTTCCTCTCTTCTCAGCTGAGCGGACAAGCCCGGGAGTGGTCCGAATGGAAGCCCCTCTTCGACGGCCGGACCTTTTCGGGGTGGCGTGGGTTGGGTCGGAACTCCGTGCCCCCCGAACACTGGGTCATTGAGGACGGTGCCATCCGGAAGGTGGCGAGTGGAGATGTACCGAGGGCTCAGGATGGCCAGCCGCTTCAGGGCGGGGACCTCATGACCGAGGAGACCTTTCGTGATTTCGAGCTCACTTTCGAGTGGAAGGTGAGCCCGGGGGCCAACAGCGGGATCAAGTACAACGTCTCCGAGAAGGCCTCCACCGCCTTCCCTCCCGCTAACGCAGCCCTGGGGTTCGAGTACCAGGTTCTCGATGACGAACTCCACCCGGATGCCGCCAATGGTCCGAATCGGACTGCTGCCGCCGTGTATGATCTCATACCGCCGGGCCCCAACAAGGTGATTCGACCCGTGGGGGCGTTCAATACCGGCCGTATCATCTTCACCGGTGGTCACGGCGAGCACTGGCTGAACGGCGAGAAGGTCCTCGAGTTCGACTTGAGGTCCCAACCGTTCGACTCCGCTTTCGTGGTCAGCAAGTATGCGCCTCTGCCGGGGTTCGCGGACCCGAGGTCGGGGCACATTGTCCTCCAAGATCACGGAGACGAAGTGTGGTTCCGCAATATCAAGATTCGGGAGTTGATGCGATGAACGATTTCATCGATCGCAGAGCCTTCGTCGGGAAGACCGCCAGGGCCGGGATCGGGTTGGGTTTGATGGGTGGGCTCGCGCCGTACCGGCCGGAGGCCCGGCGAGCTGAGGGGGTGGCCGTCGCGGTGATGGGGGTGAACAGCAGAGGGAACGAGTTGGCCAAGGCCTTCGCTCGCATGGGCGCGTCAGTGGCGTACGTCTGTGATGTGGATTCTCGGGCGGTCGAGGCCACCGTGGCAGAGGTGGGTGAGCTCCAGGCCCAACGGCCCGACGGGGTCACCGACTTCCGCAAGGCCCTCGACGATAAGGATATCCATGCCCTGGTGGTTGCTGCCCCTGATCACTGGCATGCTCCGGCAGCCATTCTGGCCATGGAAGCGGGCAAGCACGTATACCTGGAGAAGCCGTGCGGTCACGGGCCCGGGGAGGGGGAGCTCCTCCTCCGGGCTCAAGCCCGGTACTCCCGACTGGTCCAGATGGGGAACCAGCAGCGCTCAGCACCGGAATCCATCGATGTGATTCAGCAGATTCGGGACGGTGTCATCGGGCGACCATACTTCGGTCGTGCCTGGTACGGCAACACTCGAGGCCCTATCGGGAGAGGTGTGGTCGCCCCAATTCCCGCCTGGCTGGATTACGAGCTCTGGCAAGGTCCCGCCCCCCGCACCCCCTACCGAGACAACGTGGTCCACTACAACTGGCACTGGTTCTGGCGCTGGGGGACCGGGGAGATCTGCAACAACGGAACCCACGAGATCGACATCTGCCGATGGGCCCTGGGAGTGGATTTCCCGACCAGGGTAACCTCTTCCGGGGGGCGCTATCACTTCGATGATGACTGGGAGTGTCCCGACACCCAGGTGGCGTCCTTCGAGTTCGAGGGAGGCGCCACGATCACCTGGGAAGGGCGAAGTTGTAACGGGCGCCCCATTGAGGGGCGGGGCCGAGGGGCGTCCATCCACGGGACCGGGGGAACGGTGGTGATGGACCGTTCCGGGTACGTCATCTACGACAATGAGAACAACGAGATCTCGCGGCGGGTGCGTGGCCAGGCCGAGGACGCTTTGGATACCCGGGGCGGTGGAAGTCTCACCGACCTCCACATCACCAACTTCCTCGATTCCATAACGGACGGTATCGGGCTCAATGCACCCATCGAGGGGGGCCACAAAAGCCAGCTGCTCTGCCACCTGGGGAATATCGCACAGCGGACGGATGGTGCGATCGCCTGTGATCCGCAAACCGGCAGGATCATCGGTCACCCTGCCGCCATGCGTCTTTGGGATCGTGACTATGAGCCGGGATGGGAGCCAACGGTATGACGTCGACCAATCATGGGCCCGGGCGGAGAGACTTTCTGAGAGCGGCGGCTGCAGCCACGGCGGGAGTGATGCTCCCCGTTCCATTGGCCGGAGCGGGAGAAACGGCGGGGATCGGACCTGACAAGGGGACGGGGGCTACGTCGAGTGGAGAGATCAAGTTGGGGGTGGCCAGCTACTCCCTCCGCGAGTTGAGCCGGTCCGACGCCATTCGGGCAATCCAAGCGCTCCAAACTCCCTACGTCAGCGTCAAGTCCTTCCACCTTCCATACGAGAGCTCTCCGGAAGAGCTGGAGTCTGGACGGCAGGCGTTCCTGGATGCCGGGCTGAAGATCGTTGGCGGTGGCGTGATCACGCTTCAACAGGACGATGACGCCGACATTCGGCGGTACTTCGAGTA
>JBDHCH010000063.1:0-17506 GCA_039592115.1 Gemmatimonadota bacterium
GATGGGAAGGAAAAGGGGCCCGAGAGCACACGGCTCCCGGGCCCCGGTCCCAGGTCAGCCTCCTTGAATCGTCACACGGCTGGTGCCGGTCACTTTCATGGGCATCGGCGGCATACCGGCTGCCGGGACTTCCACGGTTCCGTCCATGTCACGATCGAACACACCCGACACGTAGAGGGAACGGGCTGGATCCCAAAGGATCGTCCCGGAGACGTCACCAGAGAAAATCTGGGTCACCTCCATGCCTTCCGTGACTCCTGACCCGACAACGTCGGCAGTTCCCGCCACCGTGATGTGGAGCAGGCTCACGCCATCCACCACTGTGTCTCCCTGCAGGGTGTACGTCATGGTGGAGCTGGACTCGACCTCCCCCATCCCGGTCTCGATCTGGTAGTGCAGGGAGTCGGTCCACGACTCGCCGGGGTCAACAGCACCACCCGGGAGGAGCGGGAAGAACTCGTACACAAGGTTGTGGGGGTTCGCCAGCTCACCCGCCATCCCTTTGGTCTCCGGAACGGAAACCACCGTAGTGTGGCCCTTGGCGTCCATGGTGAACACTAGATCCCCTACCAGGTCATCCTCCGTGGCGGTTTGTGCACCTCCCATGGGCTGGGAGAGCCGGGCATTCAGTTCCTGGAAGGTTGCGGTGACCTGGACACCCTCCTCGCCCTGGGCGAAGGTGACGGCCATGGTGGCCGTCCCGGTTCCCCGCATGGTCATGGTCCCCATGGGGCCCGCGTCGATGTCGATACTGGACGTGTCTCCGGTGAGGTACACCACCGAAGGGGTCTCTGGAACCTGGTACATGAGGCCCCCACCAGGGCTCATGCCTCCCGGGCCGGCACAGGCAGTGAGGCCGAGAAGGAGGACGAAGGTTGCGGCGACGGATTTCATGGGCTTTCCTCCGGGGGTCATCTCCCTTTGCCTTATTCAGGCCTGGGTCGGGTTGTGGATGGACGAGAGTATGCCTTCATATAGACTGCCCTGTTGTACGGAACAAGGGTCAATAATCTTCGTCCGGGACCGACCAGGCCTTGGCCCCGGTCCCAGGGCCGGGTTATCCTTTTTTCTTAGAGTCGCAGACATTACTCGCCGTGGAGACACCTGATGAGCTTTCGGACCAACCCGGATCGGATTCTGGAGAGCATCGACCGGGAACGGACCAGGGACGATGAGGGAGTCCGCCATTCCGACGACAGGCAGGCTGTGGGCCGGGAGTTGGACACCACTCCACCGGACTCCGATGCCACAAATCCCGAACGAATGAAGAGGATTTTTCGGTTGGTGGAGAAATCCTACGTCGCCGCCGCCCAGGGAAACGAGCTCGGCCGCCTGGCGTCGCGGTTCAGAGCCATCGGCGACCTCCATCACCACCATGCCCGGGGAGACATCAGTGTCGTGATCCACTACCTGGATTCCGGCAGACCCGACGACGTAGGGATGTCTCCATTCGAGATCCGTCCGGCGGATCTCGACGAAGTGAAGAAGGAGACAGAGAGTAGCCGTGCCGATGTGAACGCCATGAAACTCCTCAGGAAGGAGCTCAGAGGAGGGGTGATGGCCGCCTACAAGAAGATGGAATCCCGGATTCGGGATGCCCTTCGGGAACGCGCGGATTTCGGTCACATCTCCATCACGGTCACCATGGACCTCCGTCCGGCGGAATGACGCCCAGATGCCGAGAAGTCTCTCCTCTCCGGCAGGGAGGGCCCTTTTGGTCCTCGGGCTTCTCTTCTTTGTGGTTCTGGCGGTCTTCGACCTCTCCCGGCCCGACTCCTTCATCGTCTCCCTCTGGAACGGGCTTTTCCCGGGAGAAACCGCAGTGGAAGGGATGCGGGACGATCTCGTAGATGGACTCGGGATACCCCGTTGAGGTATGGGACGAGTCCTTTTCATCTTTCTGGACGGTGTCGGGATCGGACCCCGAGACCCGGATAAGAACCCTTTCTTCCAGTCCGAGCTCCCAACCCTCTCTCGCCTCCTGGGCGGAGAGGTCCCACATCTGAACTCCCCGGAGCATTCCAGCCAGGACAGTGTCTGCTTCCCCCTGGATCCCCTCCTGGGAGTGGAGGGACTCCCGCAGAGCGGCACAGGCCATACAGCCATCCTCACGGGAGAAAACGGCCCCGCCCTCTACGGCCGACACTTCGGTCCCTGGGTACCCGTTCGCCTTCGCCCAGTGGTGGTGGACAGGAACGTTCTATCCCGAGCCCAAGCCCACGGGTTCCGTTGCGTCTTCGCCAACGCATACCCGAAAGAGTTCCACGGCTCCCCTTGGGCACGACGTCCCGCAGGTCCCCCCCTTGCCGCAATGGCAGCAGGGCTTCTGACCCGGGAAGGGGAGGCCCTGAAAGAGGGCCAGGCACTGTCCAGTGAGATCGTAAACACCGCCTGGAGGGATCACCTGAGGTACGAAGATCTCCCGGAGGTCACCCCCCAAGCCGCCGGGAGGAACCTGGCCTCAATCACGGCTGAGGCCGACCTCACCTTCTTTGCCCACTACGCGACGGACTACGCTGGACACCGCGGGAGGATGGAGGGAGCGGTTCACGCGCTGGAGCGGGTGGACGCGTTCCTGGAAGGAGTTCTGGATCACTTGCCCCGGGACACCCTCTTGGTCATCGGTAGCGATCACGGAAACGTCGAGGATGTGACGTCGGGGCACACCCTCAATCCCGCCTTCACCCTCCTGAGAGGTCCCGGCGCACACCGCCTCCGCGAAGGACGGTCCCGACTCACCGACCTCCCCGGATTGATCCTCGAAGCCCTCTCCGACGCAACGCCAGCGCCTACCTGACCAGGTATCTCTCCAGCCGCCAGGGCCCGATTCCTCGACTGGGGAACGAGTCCTTCCGTTCCGGTCCCCCGCCTCCATTCCTGCGCCCCCTGAACCTCCGCAGCTTTCTCCTCCACGGATGTTGACCGATCCACGTCCCATTGGAGGCATCCGGGTGAGACCATCCCGGTGCCCCAGGGCATTCGCTCCTCGCCCTCCACCTGCGGGAAGGAGTGTTCCGACTCCGATGACGAAACCGACACCGAAGGTGTTGGGCCAGCTCCTGCTGGAGGCCGACGCGATCACGGAAGACCAGTTGGAGGAGGCCCTGGCCCGTCAAATCGGTACCGGACGGCGTATCGGCACCCTCCTGGTTGAGGCCGGGCATACGGATGAGGAGTCGGTTGCCCGTTGCCTCTCACTTCAGCTCGGCTTGCCCTACCTCCCCCCACCCCTCCGGTGTGAGAGATCCGCCCTCACCACCATTCATCCGGACCTGGCAAGAAAGGGGAAGGTCCTCCCCATCTCCGCCAACGCCAGGACTCTCCAGCTGGCAATGGCCGACCCTTTCGACCTGACTATCCTCGACGATGTCCAGTTCCAAGCCGGTCGCAGGGTCGAGCCGGTCGTGTCCTCTCCCGGCGCGGTCATGGCTGGAATATCCGAGGCTTTCGGAGGAGAGGTTCAAAGCCTGATTCAAGAGCTCCCTGGAGCCTCTCCTTCCAGAGAAGAATCCGATGCCGCCATCCTGGAACGCGCCGCCCGAGCCACCCCGGTAGTCCGCCTGGTCGACCACATCATACATACTGCCATCGACGAGGGGGCCAGCGATATCCACATCGAGGACCAGGAGGGGGAGGTGCTCGTCCGATACCGCCTCGACGGGGTACTCCGCCGGTCTCTGGGGGTCCCAGCTGAAAACCGGGAAGCCGTTATCTCCAGGATCAAGATCATGGCCGGGATGGACATTTCGGTGAAGCGGAAACCCCAGGATGGAGGCCTCGCCCTCTCACACGGAGAGCGGAGCCTGAACCTCAGGGTCTCTTCCCTACCCGCAAAAGGGGGAGAAAAGGTCGTGGTGAGGATCCTCGATCCGGAGAAGGTCCCCAGGAGTCTTGAGGCCCTGGGGCTTTCGCCTGATGACCTCGAACGCTTCAGGAGCCTCCTCGGCTATAGCCAGGGGGTCATTCTGGCCGCCGGCCCCACCGGCTCCGGGAAGAGTAGCACGCTCTTCGCGGCCCTGGCAGAGTTGGATCGCGAAGGGAGGAATCTCATCACCCTGGAGGATCCCGTCGAATACCGCCTCCCCGGCGCCAATCAAGTCCAGATCAACCCCAAGGCCGGCCTCACCTTCCCGGCCGCCCTGCGATCGGTCCTTCGGCAAGACCCGGACATCATCATGGTCGGGGAGATCCGAGATCGAGAGACAGCGGAGATCGCCATGGCCGCCGCCGTCACGGGACACCTGGTTCTCTCCACCATCCACACCGTCGACGCACCCGGAGCCATCACGCGTCTCCTGAACATGGGGGTGCCCCCGTACCTCCTGGCAGGGGGACTCTCGGGAGTGGTCGCCCAGCGACTGGTCCGCCGCCTGTGCAGGGCATGCAGGGGGCGGAATGGAAAGGGCTGTCCGGATTGCCCAGACGGATATAGGGGAAGAACAGGCGTATTCCAGCTCCTCGGCATGACCGACACACTCCGGGAGGGAGTGGCCCAGGGAGTCCCGCTGGCGGGGCTCCGGAAGATGGCCCAGGAGGGGGGCATGGGCTCTCTACGGAACGACGCCCTGAGGAAAGTGGCGGAGGGAACCACCTCGCCCCATGAGGTTGGACGAATACTCCGCGGAGAACTCGGCGCATCCGTCCCCTGTAAGAATTGTGGGAAAGAAGTCCCTGCCGGAAGCCGGGCCTGCCCATGGTGCGGAGCCCTCAGAGCCTGGTTCTGCCCATGCGGTGCCGAGGTCAGGCATGGCTGGCGATATTGCCCAATTTGCCTGAGGAAGCTCTGACCGGCGCTCTCCCGACAACCACACCCACCCCCCCTCCTCCGTCCTACCTTTTTCTTGCCGGCCTCGTCCGGCGTACCCTACCTTCTGGCGGTATCATGTTCAGAGTCAAGAGCTTCCAACGGAGGATCCTCCTGGCCCTCCTTTTCGTGGCCATGGTGCCGGCGGCTGTCCTCCTTGTCGCCGGCGCGTGGGCGCTGAATTGGGTCGTGGCTACCACAGGTAGCGCAGGTCCCTGGAGCTCTCTGGCGGAATCTGGCCAGAGCCTTTTGTCCCGGGTGGAGGCGGCAGGGCTGGACAACCCGGAGTTGGCGGCATCCGCCGAAGCGCATCGGGAAATCCTGTCAGAGAGCCTACGTCTTTCCCAGATATTCAGCCTTTTGGCCGATCAGATCCTGAACCTGGTCCCCCTTCTCGCCTTGGTCATTGCGATCCTGGTGGCGGGGCTATCCTACTGGGCGGCCCGACAGCTCTCCAGGGGATTCTCCCGTCCGATCAAGGACCTCGTGGGGTGGACCGACCTCATCGCCCGGAGTGAACCCCTTCCATCCCCGGGACCCAGGGGCCACAGAGGCGTGGAGGAGTTCGCGCTCCTCCGGGGAGCCTTGCGGGAGATGGCGGATGAGCTGGAAAGAGGGCGGAGAGAGGCGATCCAGTCCGCGAAGCTCCGGAGCTGGACGGAAATGGGCCGGAGGGTCGCTCACGAGTTGAAGAACCCCCTCACGCCCATGAGAATCGCCGCCACCTCCGTGAGTCGCCTGGAGGGAGAAAAGGCGCAGGAAGCCGGAGCCGTTCTCCTGGAGGAGATCGCCCGTCTGGACGAGATGGCTCGGACCTTTTCCCAGTTCGGGCGCATGCCGGAGGGGCCTCCGTCGGAAGTGGATCTCACCGAGCTGCTTCAGAGCCTCGTGCAACAGCATGAGGTCACCCTTCCCGGTGAGCCTTCTCAAACGAGCCGGATTCAGTTCCGATCCGCTCCCGACCTGCCCCTGGTCCAGGGGCATTATGAAGCGCTCCTGAGGTCTTTTCGAAATCTCCTCCTCAACGCCCTGGACGCAGCGGGTTCGGGAGGAGAGGTCCACGTGAGGGTGGAGGAGGCCTCCGGGGCAATCCGAGTCGAAATCCGTGACTCAGGGCCAGGGATCCCACCAGAAGACCTGGATCGAATCTGGGAGCCCGAGTTCACGACGAAGAGCCGGGGCACTGGACTGGGATTACCCCTGGTCAGGCAGACCATCCGAATCCACAATGGTGAAGTGCGCGGCCGAAACCACCCGGATGGCGGTGCCGTCTTCGTAGTGGAGATTCCCTCGGCGGGGGTGTTCGCCTCCCCCGTCGATGAGGCCTTTCTGGGTGCTGGTGGGGAGCCCACCCCTCACTGAGACGGTTCGCGGAAGGGCGGCGTCAAGGTTTTGCTGGCCTTCCTTCTGGGGCCCGCCTCCACCATGCTTCTGGTGGCATTCGGATCGAGGCGGGAACGCCCACCCCCCGTCCCCATCGCCATCACTGAGGACAGCAGCGAATGGACATCCTCATCATCGACGACGAGGGAAACATCCGAAGGATGCTCGGCGCCCTCCTGCAGGAGGAGGGGTACGCCGTCCGGGAAGCTGCATCGGCTGAGGCGGGGCTCGAGGAATTGGCCAAGGAAGCCCCCGAAGCGGTACTCCTGGACCTGATGCTTCCCGGCATGTCAGGGTTGGAGGCCCTTCCCCGGATCAGCGACCTCTGCCCGGGCATCCCGGTGGTGATGATGAGCGGAAAGGCTACCCTCGGAGACGCTGTTCAAGCCGCTCGATTGGGGGCTTTCCATTTCATCGAAAAGCCCCTCACTCCGGAGGCGGTCCTCCTTACCGTCAGGGGAGCGTTGGAGGTCAGCAGGGCTCGAGATCTCACTCGAGCCCTTCAGGAGGAGGTCGGCCCCGAAGCGGAGTTGGTGGGGAGATCTCCTGAAATCAATCGAGTACGGGAGATGATCCAGAGGGTCGCTCCTACGGAGGCCCGAGTGCTTATCACCGGGGAGAGCGGCACAGGGAAAGAGCTTGTCGCCAGCGCCATCCACGCCCTCTCTCCCCGAAAGGGGCGGGCGTTCGTGCGGGTCAACAGCGCGGCGATCCCCAAGGATCTGGTTGAGAGCGAGATGTTCGGCCACGAACGGGGCGCATTCACCGGTGCGACAGAGCGCAGGCGGGGGCGCTTTGAGCTTGCCCACAGGGGAACGCTCTTTCTGGATGAGGTGGGTGATTTGGGGCCCGAAGCTCAAGCCAAGCTCCTGAGAGCCATCGAGACCGGGGTCGTGGAGCGGGTGGGGGGCGGAAAACCCATCCAAGTGGATGTCCGCGTCATCGCGGCGACGAACCACGACCTCCGTGCGGAGGTGGAGGACAACCATTTCCGGCAGGACCTCCTCTTTCGCCTCGAAGTCGTGCCCATACACCTCCCCCCTCTTCGTGAGCGAATGGACGACCTGCCCCTCCTCGTGGCCCATTGCCTCCAGCGGTTGAGGAAACGGCAGGGGCTACCCGTGCCCCACATCACGCCTCGGGGCATGGATTCCCTCACCCGGTATCCCTGGCCAGGAAATGTCAGGGAGCTGATGAACATCCTGGAACGCCTGGCCATCCTCAATACGGGCGCTCCAGTGGAAGCGGATGAAGTCACCCATCTCCTCCCCGCCGCGGCCCCGGATCCTGGAGCGACACCGACCTACCAGGAGGGGGATCCCCGTCCTCTGCGCGTGCGCCTGGACGAATACGAGAGGACCCTGATCGAAGGAGCCCTGGGGGGCTCCAAGGGAAACGTCGCTGAGGCCGGGCGGCGCCTGCAGACGGATCGAGCGAACCTGTACCGGCGTATGAAGCGGTTGGGGATCAGAGATCGCGAGGTTTGAGCTTCTCTCGACCATGGAAAAGGGAGGTCCAGGGGTGTGTCTATCTGAAACGGGAAAGGCCGCTGATGCGGCACTTCGACGCAGGACAGTCCTTCTCGTCCAACTTGGGCAACACCTAGTCAGACCGATGTTTACGATCGTTCAGGGGTTTTGGTATGACCCCTGCCAGAGGGACCTTCAGCGACAACTGGTCCCCTGCACGGGAGGAATAGGATGAAGAAGGGCTTGGTGTTCCTGACTGGATTGCTCCTGGTGTTCCCTGTCCTGATCCGGGGCCAGGAGCGGCCCCTTGAAGAAGCCGACCTCCCCCGCTGGGTGGAGGAAGACGTCATCGACTTCTTCAACGACTCGAGCACGATTCAGTTCTCAGGACGGTCCAGGGTGCCCTCGACCCGGGTAGTGGTGGGGAATGTAGGGGCCCTCGGCGGACCGTTCACCATCGCGGGAGAGGTGGACGGGGATCTTGTCGTGGTGAACGGCGATCTGGTCTTCGAATCTGGAGGTTCCGTTACCGGAGACGTCCTCATCGTCGGCGGTCGGGTTCTTGGGCAGGATCTGGGACTGATCGGGGGAGACCTGAGGGTGTTCGAAGAGCCCCTGCGCTACGTGCAGAGAGGGGACCGCATCTCTGCAGTCCGACGGCGGCGCCCGGAAGAGGGCGAACGGTTCTCCAGGGACTTTCCCTGGGGCGATGCACGCTTCACCCTCAAAGCCGGGAAGAACTACAACCGGGTCGAAGGCCTTCCCGTCATATTCGGACCCTCTATACGCACAGGCGGACGGAACCCCCTGCGGTTGGATATCTGGGGGGTCTGGCGCACCGAGATGGGGTTGGACCTCGGAGAGGAAGACTTCGGGTACCTCCTCAGGGCCGAGAAGAGCCTCGGCGGGAGGAGCCGTTTCGCCATCGGGGGCACTGGATTCTCCATCGTCGATCCCATCGAGGAGTGGGGACTCTCCAACCTGGAGGCCTCCCTGGCCACCTTCATCCTTCACAAGGACTACCGGGACTACTACGAGCGGACGGGCTGGAGTGCCTATGCCCGCATGAGCCTGCCCTACGTTCCCATTGAGTTCCGAGCCGAGTACTTCGAAGAGGATCACGCCTTCGCGCCAGTATCCGGGCCGTGGTCACTGACCAAGAACAACAAGATCTGGCGGGATCAGCCGCTGGTGGCCGAGGGTGAGCTCAGGTACGTGGAGGGCAGCTTCACGGTAGATACCCGAAACCACCGAGATGAGCCCACTGATGGGTGGTACGTCAAGGCGAGCGCTCGACAGGGGGTGGGAGGGGACATCTTCGTCCCGGCCCATCGCACTTCCAACGAGCCGCAGGCAGCCCTGATTCCCGCATTCGAGTACGAAACCGACTTTCTCTCGGGCTTCGCTGACATTCGCAGCTACAACCGCGTAGGGCCCAGATCATCATTGAACCTGAGAGGCGTCTTCGGGGGCACACTCAACGATGTGCCGCTCCCCCCCCAGTTTCAGCATGCGATGGGAGGAGAGGGATCCCTTCCGGGTTACGCCCTCTTCTCCGCCGACTGTGGGGCCCGAAGCGTCACCAGGGGCTATGACGTCACCGTGGATGATGTGACGGTTCGGGACCCTGTATTTCCCTCATATGGCTGTGACCAGATCGCCCTCTTCCAGGCAGAATTTCGGGGAACCCTGTTCATGGACTGGGACTTCGGGGGAGGCCGCGATGACGACGTGTGGGAGGATGACTGGAACTGGTACCCGCGAGTCGAGTTCTCTCCGACTTGGACGGCCTTCTTCAACATGGGCCGAGGATGGACCGTGGATGGGTTGGGCGACACCGACACCTTGATGGATCTGGGCGTCGGCCTCTATCTGGGGGATCTGGGAATTTACTACGCCTACCCCCTCAACGACGACGCGAACGGAGACCGGGACGGCAACTTCTTCATCCGCCTCACAAGGCGGTTCTGACGGTCCATTGCCCAGCTTGAGGCGCCTTCTCGTCCTCATCCTGGTACTCCTGTGCACCGCGTCAGGCCTGGGCGCACAGGAGGAAGACCCCGTTCGCTTCGATGTCATTTCAGAAACCGGAGAAGCGGTCATAGTAGTCGGGAGCCTCCTGGACGACCGACGCCTGTTGGAGGCCATCCATTCCGGCCTCCCGCTCCGAATCAGAATCCTGGTCCAGCTCTGGAAAGACGGTTTGTTCGACGACGTCCATGGGCGGTTCGAATGGCGCGCCAGTGTGGTCTTCGACCCTCTGACACGTCGGTACAGGATTCAGACCGGGGCCGAAGAGGGCGTCATCCATGAGGTAAACACGCTGGAGGAGGCCCGCTCCACACTCCAACTCACCCTGGATCTTCCCATCCGACCTCGGGAGCGGGGTCGATACTACTACGAAGCTGATGTGGAGATGGAGACCCTTTCCTTGAGCGACCTGGAAGAACTCCAGAGGTGGCTCCAAGGGGAATTGGGCCCGGCCGTCACGGGAGAAGAGGATGTCGAGGGTGCCATGGCCCGGGGCTTCCGTCGCTTGCTAGTCCGGATGTTGGGGCTTCCCACCCGGAGATTCCAGGTTCGGTCCCACACCATCCCGGTGGGAGAGGGGGGTGTGCTCTCTCTCTTGGACACACGGGATCGTCAGGAAGGCGGCCGCGCCCAACCTCTTCAACATCCTTTTGGTGCCCTGAGTCCGAGGCCCGCTGACGCACCAGAAGGACGAGCGGGCCTCTGACCCAGCAGGCTATGCCCGCATTTCCCACCGCCGCTTCGTCAGCTCCCTCACCCGGTCAGCTCTCACCTCAACGCCGATCCCCACGCCATCGGGAACCGGCATCATTCCGTCGTTCATCACGAACTCGGGCTCGACGATGTCCTCCTCCCAGTAACGTCGGCTTTCGGAAATGTCTCCCGGGAGGGTGAAGTTGGGCAGGCTCGCCAAGGCCAGGTTGTACGCGCGTCCCACTCCCGCCTCCAGCATCCCCCCACACCAGACCGGGACGCCCTGCGCCGCACAAAGGTCGTGGATCTCCCGGGAAGCCCCGAACCCCCCGACTCGGCCTGGCTTGATGTTGATGATCTTTCCGGCGCCCAACTCCAGGGCCAAGCGAGCGTCACCGGGGGACACGATGGACTCGTCCAGGCAGATGGGGGTTTCCAACCGTGCCTGGAGAAGCGCGTGTTCCCGGAGGTCGTCGTAGGCCAACGGTTGCTCCACCATCATGAGGTCGAGGGCGTCCAACTCCTCCAGGCGCGAAGCATCGGCCAGCGTATATGAGGAGTTGGCGTCCGCCATCAGGGGCACCTCAGGAAACCGCTCCCGAACTCTTCGGACCATTTCCACGTCCCGTCCGGGTTTGATCTTCAACTTGATCTTTCGGTATCCGGCATTCACCCTCTGCTCCACCTGCCGGACGAGGTCGTCGTCGGTTCCCTGAAGGCCCACACTCACCCCTACGGGAACCGCCTCACGCACACCGCCCATCAGCTCCCGAAGAGAGATGCGCCGTCTCTCCGCTTCCAGGCCCCAGGCGCACATTTCGACAGTGGCCAGCGCCATGGGGTGGCCCCTGATCCAGGAGACGGGATCCAGGATCTCGTCCGGACCACTCACCGATCGACCCACCACCTCCGGAAGGACATAATCGGTGAGGATGTGCCAGGCTGTTTCCGGGGTTTCGTATGAGTAGTTCGGAGCTTCCGCCGCGACACACTCGGCCCAGGCTTCGCCGTCTTCGCTCTCCATACGGAGAAGGAGAATCCGCCGGAGGTCCCAGCCCCCGGTGCTGATCTCGAAGCGCTCCTTCAGACGAAGGTGGATCTCCCTGAGCTCCACAGAACGAATTTTCATGGGCTACCCTTCACGGAAGCAGGCCTGCAACCCCGTTCACTGGGAGGGGGCCCGGCTCAAGACATAATGGGACAACTGTCCGGTGGGAATCAGCTCAGTGGCCTCGTATCCGCGAGAGAAATAGTGGAGGAAGGCAGCTCGCGTGGCTTGTCTCCAATCCACAGCCAGTTTCATATCCTCCTTCGTCAACCGGTCGATCTCTCCAGGAATAGAGATCAGTACGGAAGGGTCTTCCAGGGTCAGGTTTGGATCCCCGGGCATAAAGCGAGAGGAACCAGAGCGTGCTGGGACCGCGCGGCCCAAACCCTGCACATCCGAAGGGGAGGGCACCACACCCTCCCCACTGATCCGGCCAGTCACTCGTTCGGAATCCATCTGCCAGTGCGCCACCAGCCGGTCGGTCCCCACACCCCTGTGGAGCGGCGATCCGGTATCGCCGTACATGTCCCGGATATACTCCTTCGACGTAATGCCCAACTTGGCGAAGTTAACGTAGGCATTCCTGCTCTGAAGGGGATCGAACGTCCAGCGCATCCGACGAATGCCCCGAGTCAAGAGAACATCCCTCTGGTAGTGTTTCAGGCGGGTACCCAGACCCTGATCCCTCAGACCCTCTCGAACCGCAAGCATGTCGGACCAGTGGACCAGGTTTCCCTCCTCCACGCCGGTGAGTCCGAACACGAACCCCTGTATTCGCCCCTTGTCATCAAAGGCCCCTGCAGCGAGACCACCGATCCGGTTGGCCACCATCAAAATCGCGGCCGACACCCGCTCGCTGAACCCGGCCCCCCATACCTCCTCCTGGAAGTCCGCGCAGGCTTCATACTCTCCCAAGGCGGAGAAGGGCCGGATGGTCAGGTCCGGGGCTGGCTGGTCGGAAGACATGGGAGCTGACCTCAGGGGTCCAGGAGAATGAGGCGCGCCAGGAGGGCACACCGCTCGACCAGCTTGTCCACGAAAAGGAATTCGTGAGCAGCATGGGCTCCGTCCCCCACCGGTCCCAATCCATCCAGGGTGGCGGTGTACTGGCTCGTGGTGTTGCCGTCAGATCCTCCGCCGGCGATGTCATCCTCCAGCCGCAACCCCAGTTCCTTCCCTGCCTCCCTGGCCACTTCCCAGAGCGCCCTGTTCCGAGGCGTAGCCTCCAAAGGAGGCACCACCCCTTTTTCCAGCACCTTCACCCTGGTCCCCGGAATGGTCGGCTCGAGTGCCAGAATCCGATCCCGGACTTCCGCTGCCTGCTTGTTGGTGAGGACGCGCACATCCACTTCCCCCATCGCATCAGGGGCGATGACATTCGAACGCGTTCCTCCGGATACCACGCCCACGTTCACGGTGATGCCCTGTTCCAGGTCCGTCATCCCATGGAGCGCCTGAATCTGGTGAGCCAGTTCCAGGATCGCACTGGCCCCACCTGTCGGATTCAGACCGGCATGGGCCGCCTTTCCCTCCACCTTCAGGGTAAACCGGCTCCACCCCTTCCGGACCGTCTTCAGCTTTCCCTCGAGCCCCATGGCCGGTTCGGGCACGAAGGCCCTGATCACCCGTTTCGAGAGCCTCCGGATATGTCGGCCGGACTCCGGGCTGCCGATCTCCTCGTCGGAGTTCACCAGGATCACGGGCGTGACTGTCGGCTCCAGGTCCAGCTTTTGGAGAATCCGCAACGCCACGATCATTTGGGTGAGCCCTGCCTTCATGTCGAAGACTCCGGGCCCCCTGATCCTGTTCCCCTCCTGGACGAGAGGCATGGTGGCCAACGTTCCCTTGGCCCAAACGGTATCACAGTGCCCGAGCATGAGCTGGGCCTGGCGCCCTCGAACCCGGGGACTGGGCACCGCCAGGAGGGATCCGCCGGTCTTCTTTCCGGGGATTCGCCTTGGCTTGAACCCCAACTCCCGGAGCTCCTCTGCAATGCGGGCTTGAACCGGCTCCTGACTCTCCGGATCGTCGCTCGGCGACTCCATTGCGGCCAGATCCAGGAGGAGAGCGACCATGGCCTCTCTCTCTTCCCGGGCGGCGGCGATAAGCCTCTCACCGATCTCTGTCATTCGATTCCCGACTCCTCCTCGGTGTCTTGAGGAAGGCCTGCACAAGCGGGGCGAGCAGCATATCGCGCGCCACGGGGCCAGATGGAAGGCGGGGCTCCGAGCCGAGCGGCCACGGACGCGGCCACTTCCTCGCGCTATCCCGCGAGACCGCCGAGCAGTGCGCAGGCGAACACCCCTGTGCGCGACCGCACCCCACTTGTGCAGGCCTTCCTTAACCCCCTCTCCTGGCCGGCGCTCGACGTCCCCGGTTCACCGTCTCTCCACTTCAGGGCCCGAAGAAACCCGCCAGTCGATAACTCTCATCCAACAGCTCGATGGGGTGAACCACACGCACCTCCGATCCCACGGCCATGAGGCCCGCTCCAATCTGCATCATGCACCCCGGGTTGCCGGTGGCCACCACCGCAGCCCCGGTCTCCAACACCGCCCTCACCTTGTCGTCGCCAATCCAACCCCCGAGGTCAGGGTGTGTGATTCCGTACACCCCCGCCCCTCCACAGCATTCGTCGTGATTCGCCAGGGGAATCAGGCACAAACCGGGTATGGCGCGCAAAAGGAACTCTGGCTCCTCCGAGATCCTCTGGGCGTGGAGGAGGTGGCAGGGGGCGTCATAGGTGACGGTCAGAGAGAGAGGCGCGCCCTTCCGGACGCCTTCCCGGCCGAGAAGCTCGGAAACGTCCCGGACCTTCTTCGCCAACGCGGTCGCCCGAGGACCGAAATCCGGGTCGTCAGCCAGAAGGTGAGGATAATCCTTCAGGGTGGCGCCACACCCCGCTGCATTCACCGCGATGATCTGGACTCCGGAAGCCTCGAAGGCACGGATGTTCGCCCGGGCGAGAGACCTTGCCCGTTCCAGGTCTCCGGTGTGGGCATGGATCGCTCCGCAGCACCCCTGCCCTGGCACATCCACCGTCGGATATCCGTTCACTTCGAGCGCCCGGCAAGTGGCGCGGTTGACTCGTGCCAAGAGCCCCTCCTGAATACAACCGAGGAGGGTCGCCGTCGGAGCACCACCACCCAGCGTTTCGCTGCGGCCGGTGCCAAAACCCGTGCCGTCGGTCCGTGGGCCGCCCCCACCGCTCGCCTCACCGCCGGTGAGGACCCCGGCACTTCCGAGCCGTGTGACCCGCCGGCTGTGCTCCCTTCCTCCGAGGGCCCTCCAGTCAGCTGTGGCCGCCATCATTCCCAAGCCGAGGCGAATCTGGCCCAACACGCCTCGGGAAGGGAGGCGCCGGACCGTCATCTCCGGGATCCGTGAATGGCGGAGTGCCCGAGCCATGACCATGAAGGGGCCGAGGAGAGAGGAATTCGCCATCACCGCCGGCAGAAAGCGGTCCAGAACTCCCTTGGGCCTGGCTCTGCCAAGGACTTCCTTCGCCCCCTCCAGAAGGTGCCCATACTCCACTCCCGACGGACAGACGGACTCGCAAGCTCTACACCCCAGGCATCGATCCAGGTGGTGGGCGAATGCCTCGGAGCCAGGGTCCAGGCGACCGTCCACGACCGCTTGCATGAAATGGAGGCGCCCTCTGGGTGAGTCGGCCTCGTCACCGAGCCGGGAATAGGTGGGGCAAACCGGAAGACAGAACCCACAGTGGACACAGTTGAGGAGTTTCTCTTCCTGCTCCAGAAGCTCCGTGCGGAGGACCGTCATCCGCGCCTCCGTTTGAGCAGGGCCACGGCCGCGGAAAGAACGCCCCGAATCCCTCCCTTCCAGCGGAACAGGAGGGTCGCCCAGAGAAGCATCTCCGTGGCCTTCGAGTAGGGGAACCACCACGGCTCTCGTTCCAATCCCAAGCGATCGGTCACAGTGCCGTGAGTGCGGGTCAGCTCCCCAAGACCCTCCATGCCTCGAGCCCTGCCGAACCCGCTCTCACGGACCCCGCCGAAGGGGAGACTGGCAATCCCGTAATGGACCAGCGCATCGTTCACCGTTACGCCGCCGACCTTCAGTCGCTTCCCAAGCTTCATCCCCCTGCGGCGATCACCAGTCCAGATACTTGCCGACAACCCGTATTGGGTATCATTGGCCCTTCGAACCGCCTCGTCCGCGTCCTTCACACGAACCAACGGAAGAAGTGGGCCAAAGGTCTCCTCTTCCAGGACTGCCGAGGGACCGGGGACGTCGACAAGCACGGTCGGCCTCAGGACATTCGAGGCGGGGTCCACCCTGTGCCCTCCTGCCACCACCTGACCACCCCTTTCCACCGCGTCCCGCAGTTGATGCTCCACCTTCTCCAGTTGCTCCGGAACCACCATCGGTCCCACGTCCACACCGGGCGTTGAGTCAACTCTCAACCTCCGGACCTCTTCCAGGAGCTGCCGAAGAAACGCCTCGAAGACGTCATCCACTACGAAGACTCTCTCGATGCCGATGCAGGCCTGACCCGCGTTCTGGAAAGCACCCCAGACGATGCCCCGTGCCGCTCGTTCCAGGTCCGCATCCTCCAAGACAATGGCGGCATCCTTGCCCCCCAGCTCCATTACCACGGGGGTGAGTGACTCGGCAGCAGCGGCCAGAACCTTGCGCCCAGTCCCAGACCCTCCGGTGAAAAACACCTTGTCCACGCCGGACCGGACCAGGGCTTCTCCGGTGGCGCCCATGCCCACGACCACCTGGACCAGGCCATCCGGGAGGCCTGCATCCCTCGCCAGGTCCTCTGCGAACAGGCCCGAATACGGTGTGTACTCCGAGGGTTTGAGGACTGCTCCATTCCCTCCGAACAGAGCCGTGATCACAGGAGTCATGGAGAGAATGAATGGGTAGTTCCAGGGCGAGATAACGCCGATCACCCCCAGTGGCTCCCGTGTAACCGAAGCCCCTTTCCAAACGAGCCATCCCGACGGCACGGACCGGGCCCCCAGAAAACGTGGAGCCTTCTTCCCATAGAATCTCAAGAGATCCAGCACGGTGATGATTTCAACCATCGCTTCGGATCTGGGCTTCCCCGTCTCCGCCAAAATCGTTCCTTCGATCTCCCGGGCTCTGGCCCCAATCGCCTCAACCAACCCCTCCAACCGGCGAGCCCGGTCTCGTGGCTCCAAAGATGCCCACCCCTCCTGCACCGAACGGGCTCTAGCCACCCTTCTCGGGATGTCGTGAGGAGGCGTGACGGCGAGCTCGCCCACCAGGGTTCCGTCCGAGGGGCGGACAACGCGAATCACCTTCGCCTCTACCTCCGGCTCGGGCCAATCCCCCGTGAAAACTCGATCAGACATCGTGGGGTATCCCGAAGCGACCAGGAGAGAGGACCCCGGCCGGATCGAACTCCGCCTTCAATCCCCTCATGAGGGCCACTTCGGACCCATGGGCTCCCCAAGCCCCGACCTCCTCCATGAGGTGTTGGGGAGCGCTACTCATCGTCAGACTTCCGCCATCCGCCTCCAGTCGGCTCCTCAACTCTCCAACGGCCTTGGCCAGGGCACGCAATTCCCCTGGATCCCCCGAGAGCCTCGGAACTGCGAAACGGAGCACGCCCCATCCAACATGGCCGCTGAGTCTCGTCCCACCGATGTTCCAACCACCCAACTCGCCCCCCGCTCCGGACCATGACTTCAGTTCCCCGATAGCGTTCGACTCAAAGAAGGCCTCGACCAGTCGGGCCAAGGCCCGTGCCTCCTCAATGAGAGTCCCCAGCTTTGACGGAAGGAGGCTCATTCGCAGAACCATCCCCGCGCCTTCCTCCCACTTCCCAAGAGCGCGGTGGAACCCGCGGCCTTCCGCACCGCGCAATACCACCAGAGGATGAGACCCGGTGTCCCTGGAGCGTCCAGGTCCCAGGTCTTTTCGGACCCTGCCCTCCATCTCGCTCACCTGCGCTCGGGACCCGAGCAGGCGAATCGCCAGGACCGCCCCTCCCGTGGGGCCCGGATCCACCAGATCCAAGGCCGAAAGAGGGAGGGGAGAGGTCGCGAGTCCCCGGGCATCGGAAAGCAGGTCCTCGCAGCG
>JBDHCH010000064.1:0-30701 GCA_039592115.1 Gemmatimonadota bacterium
ACATGAGGAGATGACCCAGGAGGAGCTGGCTCGCCGGGTGAGCGTGACCCGCCAGACCATCATCGCGTTGGAGGCGAATCGGTACGTTCCCTCCCTCCTGTTGGCCGTTCGACTTTCCCGCGTCTTTCGAGTTGGGGTGGAAGAGGTGTTCGTCCTGCCCGAGGAGTGATAAGGAGCCCCCTCTCGAGGGGCTCCTTGCCGTTCCCAACTGAAGAGGGAAGGGCCGGCTCCCGGAAGGGAACCGGCCCCGGCCCACCTGATGGAAGATGGCCTCAGCCTGACGGTGCGTTCTCGCTCCTGTCCACCCGGAGGGGCTGGCTGAAGGTGTCCTCTCCGATCTTCAGGATTACCGTATAGGTCCCGGGCTCCACCATCTCTGCGGGTTCGGAGCGAGTCGGGAAGAGACCTCGTCCTCCGCCGAAGAACCGGCGTCTTCCCCCGCCCGCGTCTCCCCGGACCAACCGGAGAATGTCCTGCTCCAGGGAGGGCTCTGCGCCGGGTCGGGCGCCGCCGGTGGGCCGGCCCTCGGCCGGCCGTTCTACCCAACGGTCGCTGACGGGGGCCGCACCCCCCCCGCCACCGAACCGGAATCCGCCGCCCCCGGCGGGGCTCCGGAGGGCTTCCACGGCCTCGTCCAGCTCTTCCTGGTCGGTCCCGGCCTGGGCCAGGGAGTCCACCACGAATGCGAGGCGTTTCTCGGTGGCAATGCTGTCCCGAACCTCGGACGGGGACCGCGGGAGGGTCACGCTCCGGCCACGGAGGTTCCAGTTCGCCGTGTTCAGGCCCTTCCTCTTGGAGCCCGTGAGCGTCTGGATCGTGTCCCCACTGGGCGCCTGGACGAGAATCTCCACGTCCTCGTCGGACATCTCAGCGAGCCAATACCGGATTCCGGCACCATAGGCCGGGTTCGAGGCCTGGAAGTAAGCCTGAGCGGTGAATTCACCGCCTGTCGAACGAGTACCGAAATGGAATGCCGGCGCCGGCTCGAAGAGATGGATCTCAGATTCGAGGATCGAGGCATCGATCTGCTGCAGCGGGGTGATGTTCGTGATCCAGATCGAACGGCCGTGGGTACCCGCAATCAGGTCGCCGTCCCTGGGGTGGATCTTCAGGTCGTGAACCGGCACCGTTGGCAGTCCATTCATGAAGCGCTGCCATGACTGGCCCCGGTTGAGGGAGACGTAGGCGCCCACGTCGGTGCCGACGAAAAGGAGATCCTCGTTCACCGGGTCTTCCCGAATCACGTGTGCGAAATCGGGCTTTCCGGTGGGCAGGTCGCTCGAGATGGAACGGAAGCTGTCGCCGCCATCGTTCGACGCGAGGACATACGGTGTGAAGTCGCCTCTTCGGTGGTTGTCGAAGGTGACATAGACGCGGCCGGTATCGTGGCTCGAGGGTTCGATCCGGCTCACATAGGTCCCGTCGGGGACCAGCTCGCCCAGGTTGGGAGTCAGGTCTTCCCAGCTTCCGCCGTCATCCCGGCTCCGCCAGAGGTTCCCATCGTCGGTACCAGCGTAGAGAAGTCCTCTCTGGATCGGGGACTCGGCCAGGGAGACGATGGTGGCGAAGGTCTCGGCGCCGGTCACGTCAGGGGTGATTCCACCGGTGGTGGTCGTGCTGATGCGGATCTTCTCTTCATCCTGCCGTGAGAGGTCTGGAGAGATGGGAACGAGGTCGTCCCCTCGGTTCGTAGACTTCAGGACCCGGTTGGAGCCGGCGTAGACCACGTCGGGGTCGTGGGGGGACAGGAAGAACGGTGTGTTCCAGTTGAACCGGAGCTGAAGGCTGGCCGAGTCGGCCGTGGCTCTTTGCTGGAGCTCGCCGATTCTCTCGGCATGTTCCGAGGGCATGGGAACCGTGCTGTCCGGCCAGAGAAGCGCGATGGAATCCTGGATTTCCCGATACGCGTCCCGCCAGCTCGGACGGCCGAAGGCGTCTCGCTCTCCCGTCGCGAGATTCGAACGGCCCATGTTCCCGCCCTGGGATTCGGAGTAGACGATGTTCGGATCCCTGGGGTCCTGCTGCGTCACGAACCCGTCGCCGCCGCTGATCATGATCCAGTCGTGGTTCGTGATTGTGCCCCGGAGCTTCCGGCTCGGACCGCACCAACTGTAGTTGTCCTGGAGTCCGCCGCAGACATTGTACGGCACGGCCATATCGTAGCTGACGTTGTAGAACTGGCCGATGGGGAAAGTATTGGGGAAGTAGAAGTTCCCTCCCTGGTCGTGGGAGATGGAGATCCCTCCGTCGTTCCCCAAGATGACCCGTTCCGGGTCGTTGGGATCGATCCAGATGGCGTGGAAGTCCACGTGCGTGGCCTGGGCCGCTGTGGCAGCCGTCTTTCCCCCATCCGTTGTGAAACGAAGAGAAGAAAAGTACACCCGGTCCGGGTCGGCGGGATCGACTCGGACCTCGGAGTAGTAGAAGGGCCGGGTATTGAAGGGGTTCATGTGCGTCCAGGTCTCGCCGCCGTCCATGGACCGCCACAGACCGGAGAGCGCCTCCTCCCCGTCCTCGGTTTCCCGGTCCGCGGCCTCCACCATCAGGTAGATCACCTGGGGGTAGCTCGGTGCGAAGGCGACGCTCAGACGCCCCAGCTCCGTCTCAGGGAAACCTCCGCCTTCGACCTTGGACCAGCTTCCCCCTCCGTCCACACTCTTCCAGAGCGCGCTCCCGGGCCCTCCGCTCTGGAGATAGTAGGGACCTCTCTCCCGCTCCCAACTCGTAGCGAAGAGCACATCGGGATCCTTCGGGTGGATGGCTATGTCGATGAAGCCAGCCTTCTCACTGACGAAGTTCACGAGCTCCCAGGTGTCTCCGCCGTCCGTGGTCTTGTAAAGACCCCGGTCCGGGTTGGACCTCCATAGGGCTCCCACGGCGGCCACCCACACCACGTCCGGGTCGTGGGGGTGAACCACGATCCGCCCGATGTGTTCGGTGGCTTCCAGGCCCTTGAGCTCCCAGCTCAGCCCTCCGTCGACGGACTTGTAGATCCCGCCTCCCGGGGAGATCGAGTTCCGTGAATCCTCTTCGCCTGTTCCAGCCCAGATCTGTAGCGAGTCACTTGGGGCGATGGCCAGGTCGCCCAGGGCCACGACCCGCTCGTCCTGGAACAGGGGCCGGAAGGTGGTCCCATTGTTCGTCGTCTTCCAGATCCCCCCTGCGGCGGAGGCGACGTAGAAGGTCTTGGACGGGCCCGGGAGACCTTCGATGTCCGTTACCCGGCCGGACATGTTCGCCGGCCCGATGGAGCGCCACTTGAAGCCTTCCAGCCACGTCTCGTTCAGCTGCGGGCCGTCTTGGGCCCGGACAGGGGGAGCAAGGGAAAAAGCCAGGGAGAGGAGGACAACGGACCGGAGGAGGGTTTTCATTGTGCCTTACCTGTAGGACGAGATGGTCGAACACACTTGGACGAGCCCCCCGAGGAGGGCCCGGGGAAGGTACCCGGGCGCGGTGCCTGTCTCAAGGAGAGGGCCCGTACTCACCTCTCATGTCACTCTTCGGAGCCGGAATGTTGAACCTCGCCTTTCACCTCCGGGGGATCCTATCATGGGTCGGGACCATAACGGAGGGCAAAACAACCGGTGGGTGGGGGCGTGAGCCACGCAACCGATCCTCCGAGAGCTGTGTCCTACTGGTGTGAAGAGAGAGTCAACGGCGATCAACTGAGCTCTTCAATTGAACGATTTCGAGTTGGTGGGGAGGGCGAGGGACGGCGACCAGGTCGCGTTCAAGGCCCTGTATGATGCGAATGTGGACAGGGTGTTCCGCCTCTGCTTCCGGATGGTGGGAGACGAGAATCTTGCCCGGGATTTCACGCAGGACGCCTTCGTCCGGGTCTGGGAGGCTCTGGGCCAGTTCAGGGGTGATTCGGCGTTCTCCACGTGGCTGCACTCCATCGCGGTTTCCGTCGTTCTCAACGGGCTTCGGAAGGTTGATCGCCACCGCAAGCGGGAACGGTCGCTGGAGGACGCCGGCTTCCTGGGCCAGCTCCCGAGGGGAGCGGAGCCAGGAGTGGCCGACCGGTTGAAGGAGGCTGTGGACGGCCTCCCCGAGATTTACCGGACGGTGTTTCTCATGTACGACCTGGAGGGGTTCCCTCACGCGGAGATAGCGGAGGCCCTTGGTGTGGCGGTTGGGACCTCGAAGGCCAGGCTCTTCAGGGCCCGAGAACTGCTCAGGGAAGCGTTGGGAGAAGCGATGCGGGAGTATGCCTGAGATGCGCGATAAGGAAATGGAAGAGATGCTGACAGAGCTTCGGGAGGAGTACAACCCCCCGCCCGAGACGCCGCGAGACGAGATGTGGTCCATCATTCAGGCCCGGTTGGGCTCGGAGGGGGGCCAGGTGGTCTCTCTCGAGACGGTCCGCCGCTCCCGGGTGCCTCCAGTCCGGAAGACCTTCGGTTGGGCGGCAGCGGCGGCCGCTGTCCTCGTGGTGGGGATCGGTCTCGGGCGTTTCACGGCCCCTGTTGGGTCTCCGGCAACCGCGCCAGGGCCGGATCGGACGGCGACCATGGCCCCCAGCCCGGACATCCTTCGGGCCGCCGCGGTCGAGCACCTGGTACGGACCGAATCCCTCCTGACCCTGGTTCGAGCCGATGCTCGGGCTGGGAGGGTCGAGCCCTCGGTAGGACCCTGGGCCCGGGGCCTTCTAACCCAAACCCGCCTCCTCATGGACGCGGAGGGTGGGGTGGATCCTGTCATGTCAGATCTATTGGAGGATCTGGAATTGGTTCTGATCCAGATCGTCGGGGTCGCCAATGCTCCGGCCGGCGATGAGGGAAGAGTGGAATCGGAGCTGCACCTGGCTCTTGAAGGTTTGAGAGAACGTGAAGTCCTGACCCGGATCCAGGCGGTTGTGCCCGCCGGCCCCCGGTTTGTCGGGACCTGATGAGGAGAGAGAGAATGAAGAGGACCATGGGACTCCAGCTGTGGGGAATGGTGCTGGTGGCAGTGGGGCTCGTCGTTGGCCCGGCCGGCGCCCAACACCGGGTGAGCTCGGGCGGAGGCGCGTCAGGAGAGGGTGTCCTACTGATTGGAGACGATGGGGGCGCGGTGACGGCCCCGGCGCCATGGGTGCAGGAAGATCCGGGTGCCAGGGCCTACGCCCAAGCAAGGGAATACCTGAACTCCCGCAGATATCAGGAAGCGTCGGAGGCATTCTCCCAACTGCGGGCCCAGTATGCCAGGTCCGTATATGCCGCCGATTCCTACTACTACCAGGCGTTTGCCCTCTCCCGTATGGGTGGGAGGGACGAGCTGAGGGAAGCGCGGGATCTCCTCAGGGCACAAATCGAATACCACACTGACTCCGGCACATTCGCGGATGCTCGGGAGCTCATGGTCCGAGTGGAGTCGCAGCTCGCCCGACAGGGAGACGCGTCAGCCGCAGCGGCCATCACCCAGCAAGCCACCGACCCTTGTGGTCCGGATCAGGAGCTGAGGGCCGCCGCTTTGAATGCCCTCCTGAACATGAACGCCGAGCGGGCCGTGCCGATCCTTCGGCAGGTGCTGGAGGACAGAGACGCCTGCTCCGCCGAATTGAGGCAACAGGCGATCTTCCTCCTCTCCCAGAAGCTGGACGACGAGTCGGTGGATATCCTCCTGGACTTGGCCCACCGAAATCCAGATCCAGATCCGGAGGTCCGTGAACAGGCCGTGTTCTGGCTCTCCCAGGTTCAGTCGGAGGAAGCTCTCGACGCACTGGAAGCCATCCTCAGAGAGAGTGATGACACCGAGATCCAGGAGAACGCCCTCTTCGCTATCTCCCACCACGGGAGCGAGCGGAGTGTGGAGATCCTGAAGGGCTACGTCGAGAGGTCTGGGGTCCCCGCGGACCTTCGGGCGAACGCGGTCTTCTTCCTGGGCCAGAGCCCCGGCGGCGCGGAGTATCTCCGGTCGATCTTCCGGTCTCTCGACGACCCGGATCTCAAGGAGAGTGCCCTCCACGCCATCGCTCAGTCCGGGGACGCCGCCAGCCGCGCATGGTTGGTGGAACGGGCCAGAGACCCGTCGGAGGACATCGAGGTTCGGACCAACGCGCTGTTCTGGGCAGGTCAGAGCGGAGCGTTCACCATCGACGAGCTCCGGGACTTGTTCGAGAGCTTCACGGATCCTGAGATGAGGGAGCAGTTGATCTTCGCCGCCTCCCAGAGAGACGAGGCGGAGGCCGTCGACTTCCTCATGGAGATCGCCGAGGATCCGGAGAATGGCGAGTTGAGGGAACAGGCCATCTTCTGGCTTGGGCAGAGCGATGATCCTCGGGTAGCGGAGTTCCTTCTCCGCATCATCGGACGATGAACACCCGGACCTGGATGGCCCTCCTGGCTATGGTGTTGGCTCCGACCGCCGCCACCAGCCAGGAAGTATCCCAGCGGATTGCCGCGATTGGGAGTGGGGCTGTCCGGTTCACCTATCCTGCGCGCCCTGGGGTCGAAATCTGCGACGATGGTATCCGGATGGGGGATCACAGAATCCGGTGGCGGTCCGACGACTGGGATCGTGAGCCTGAGCGTTGCCGGGAGGGCCCAGTGGAGGTGGAGGTCAAGCTCCGGGAAGGGGAAGTGCGGGACATCGACGTCGTGTTGAAGGCGGGCGATCGGACGCCTGATGCCACCGACCTCGGAGCTGTCTCGCCGGAAGACGCAACCGATTACTTCCTGGGTCTGGCCCGGGGCAACGGCTCGCACCGGGGCGCGGAAGATGCTCTCTTCCCGGCCGTTCTGGCCGATGTCCATGAGATCTGGCGGGAGCTGCTCGACCTGGCCCAGGATCGGGGTGCAGTCGAGGATGTCAGGACCAGCGCCCTCTTCTGGGTGGGCCAGGAGGCAGCTGCAGCGGTCACAGAGGAGCTGGCCGGGATGGCGTTGTCCGAAGATGAGGACCAGGACATACGAGACGCGGCGGTGTTCGCCCTTTCCCAGCGGCCCGACCACGAATCGGTCCCGGTGTTGATGGATGTGGCCCGGACGGCCCCGCATCCGGACACCCGGCGCTCGGCCATGTTCTGGTTGGCCCAATCGGAGGATGAGAGGGTTTATGCGTTCTTCGAGGAGATCCTGGTACGAAAGGGCGGAGTCTGACTCAGGCTAGGATTCGAGCGCCTTCCATCGATGAGGGGCGAGCGGCACAGCCGGCTCGCCCCTCTTCAGCTTCAGCGCATCCCCGTTCGACCCGGTTTAGCTCCTTTCGGTGTCCTCTCCGATCCGGTTGACCATTCGCTTCAGGTGATCCTGGATATCTCGAGGCCAGTGGGCGATGAGTTGGAAGAACCGGTCGTACTGTCCGGCAAAGAAGGCCCGCGTCGCTTCCTCGAAATCAGGGAAATCGCTGGTCATGTCCCAGAGGAACCGGTGGACCGCCTCCTGGGCCCGTCGCATCGCTTCCTGTTCTCCCCCGTTCCTTCGGGCCTCCTCCACCAGGCGTCGGAGGGTGGCGGAGGCTCCTCCCTTCTGTCTGGCCAGCCACTGCCAATGGCGTGGGAGGAGGGTCACCTCCTTGGATACGACGCCCAACTTCGGGCGGCCGGGGCCGGCCTTTGGGACCCGCCTCCGATCCTCCTGGTCCAACAGAGGGTGGGCGTCCAACCTGGCCAACACCTCATCCACGTCGCCCCGGAAGTCGAAATCAAGGATTCGGGCCGTCGAGTCGTCGAAGATGGCGACACGCTGCTCTGTTCCCTGGTCGATTCGTGCCTTCGCCAGTGTCACCACCTCTTCCAGGTGACCTCGGGTAAGTAGCTTTGTTCCTTCGAAGGCGACGAACTCTTGGTGGATCCCCTGCACGGCTCTGCTCCCCCCTCGTTCCCCGATCGTGAGTCTGTGATCCCGGTCCACTCTTGGCCGGAATCCGGGGGAAATAATACCCGGGTAAAAAGAGAAACACAATAACACCCGGGTAGAAAGGAAGGGCCTGAGCCGTCTGGATGGCGAGACTTCAGGCGACTGAAGGATGCGCCACCGCGGCCTTCAGAGTTGACCGGACCGTGGTGGTTTGGCCACTTTGGTCCGGCTCAAACCCAGCAGCCTCCGATTCCTGCTTCCGTCGGTGCGCGATGAACCTCAGGGACATCTGGATTCTCTACACCATGGAGCTCCGCTCCGCCTTGCGCGAGCGCTCCATCGTAGTGAACAGCATCCTCATGCCCATCTTTCTCTATCCGGTCCTCCTGTGGGTAATGTTCAGCACCATGACGTTCATCCAGGGCCTGAACCAGGGATTCACGTCGCGTATCGCCCTGGCCGGCGATCCACCCTTCGGGCATGAGGCGCTCATCGACTCTCTGGCGGCCCGGGATGACGTGCTGCTGGATCGGGAACTCGGCGTGGGAGAGGCCATCTCGCGTCTCCAGACCGGGGAATTGGACGCCCTCATCTCCTTCGCCCCACCCACCGAGGAAGGTGCGGCTCTGACCGGCAACTTCCTCGTGGACGTGGATTACGACTCCTCGGAATCCCGAAGCCGAACCGCGGTGAGCCGTATCCGAGACGAAGTCCAGGCCTACCGAATCCAATGGATAAGCCGAGAGAGGGAGTCTCTTGGGATCACGTCGGAGGAAGGTGCCCTCTTTCGCATTTCGGATGAGAACGTTTCCTCCCAGGAGGATCTGGGGACCCTGATTCTGGGGATGATGATTCCACTCTTCCTGAGCATCATGGTGGCCCTCGGTTGCTTTTTCCCGGCCGTCGACACCACTGCAGGAGAGCGGGAGCGGTCCACATGGGAGACGCTGATGACCACCTCGGCGTCGCGGCTGAGTGTGGTGGCGGCGAAGTACCTCTACGTGGCCACCATGGGTGTGTCAGCGGGCGTCCTGAACGTCCTGGCGATCTTCGTGTCCATCGGGGCTGTCATGGCACCCCTGCTGGCTCAGACGGAGGGGATCACCTTCCGCCTGCCCTTCCTGGCCGTCCCTGTCATGATGGTCGGTGCGATCACCCTGGCCCTGATGCTCTCCGCGGGGATGATGATCCTCGCGGCCTTCGCCCGGACCTTCAAAGACGGCCAGGCCATGGTCCAGCCTGTCTACTTTCTGGCCATCATCATCCCTCTTCTCCTTGGTCAGCAGACGGATCGGACCTTGACGGCCGGGATCGCGGCCATCCCTGTGGCGAATGTGGCCATGATGATCCGGGACGCCATCAACGAGATCTATCTCTGGGAGCACATCTTCCAGGCCATGTCCGTGAACCTGGTCGTAGTGGTCTTTTGCCTTTGGCTGGCCCGGTTCGTCCTCCGTTTCGAGGACATTCTCATGGGGAGCTTCGACGGGAGCTTTTGGCGCTTCGCGAAGGACCGGATGCGCCCCTGGGGTAAACAAAAGGAAACCGCATGACCATGAGGAACGGGACGGTCTCCGTCCATCACCTTCGGAAGATGTTCTACGACGAGTCTCGTGGGGAAGTGAAGGCCGTTGACGGAGTCTCTTTCAGCTGCGGTGCCGGGGAGGTCTTCGGTCTCCTGGGAGCGAACGGAGCAGGGAAGACCACGACCCTACGCATGCTCTCGACAGTGCTGAAGCCTACGGGGGGAACTGCGTCGGTCATGGGGCACGACGTGCTGTCCGATCCGGAAGCCGTCCGAAGGAGTCTGGGCTTCTATTCCGCCTCCACGGCCCTCTACCCCCGGCTGACCGGCCGCGAGACCCTGAACTTCTTCGCTCGGATCAACCACTATCCTGGAGACCGGGTAGCGGCCCGGGTCAAGGATCTCATCGAACGGTTTGGGATCGAGGAGTACGCGAACGCCCGCGTGGAGAAGCTTTCCAGCGGGATGAAGCAGAAGGTCTCGATCGCCAGGACCATCGCCCATGACCCTCCGGTGCTCATCTTCGACGAGCCCACCGTGGGCCTGGACGTTCTCAACGCCCTGGAGATGGTGAAGGTCATTCGAGAGCTCAGAGCCGAGGGGAAGACCATCATCTTCTCCAGCCACATCATGAGCGAGGTCGAGAAGCTCTGTGACCGCATCGCCATCGTGCATCGGGGCAGGTTGCTCGCCCTGGGTACTCTCGAGAGCCTCAGGGAGGCCACGGACCAGCACTATCTGGAGGACATCTTCGTCCATTATGTGACCAAAGCCGAAGGGCTTGATGGTGCGGTAGTGGGTGCGATGGGAGAGCTGGAGGAAGCCCCGTGAGGAATTCCCGGGCCCAGGGCGTGCTGGGAACGCTCTTCGCCTACGAGATCAGGATGCTCCTTCGGGACACCCGGACGATCCTCATCGCGGTGGTGGCCCCCCTCATCATCTTTCCGACGTACATCCTGGTCCTGAATCGCGTCGACTCCCGGGAGCAGCAGGCCCTGGAGGAGGAAACCTACACCTACGCCCTGATGGGAAACCGGGCGGCTTGGGCCGGGGAGATCGTACGAGCGGCCATCGCCGAGAGCGAAACGAACCCGGATTCCACTCGGCCACCGGTGACCTTCGAACTCCGGCGTGTGGCCGACCCGGAACAGGCCCTGGTTGACGGGGATCTCCACGTGGTGGTCCAGGGGCTCTCGCCGGCGGAGTATGACTCGGTCCGGGCGGCGGAGGAGGCTGAGCGGGCCGAGGCAGCTCAAGGGGAGCAGACGGCGGAAGCGGAAGAAGATCCCTCTGAAGAAGAAGATCGGGTGTCGGTTCCGGCCCTCCGCATCCTCTATCGGGCCCAGAGCGACTTCTCGCGGGAAGCCTGGCTCCGATTGGACGACCAGGTCCGGGATCTGAGAATTGCCCGCAGGGACTCCGTCTTCCGGGCAGCCGGCTTCCCCATCGCGAGGACAGAAGTGGCTCAGATGGACGCGGAGAGTCTGACTTCCGCCGCCAAGGCTTCAGGCGCCTTTCTGGGCGTTGCCCTCACTCCGTTCCTGGTTCTCCTGATGTTGAGCGGTGGCTCCATCGTGGCGGTGGACGCCATCAGCGGGGAGAAGGAGCGGGGCACCCTGGAGACACTTCTCACCACCGCTGCCAGCCGGACGGAGATCGTGCGGGCCAAGCTCCTTGCGGTCGTGGTGGTGGGGCTGGCGGTGGCGGTCATCAATGTCCTGAATCTCCTGGTCTATCTGGTCTTGGGGCTGCTGGATCTCCCGGCCAACTTCTCGGTGGAGGTCGGTCCACTTGGGCTGCTCCTCCTTCTCGCCCAGTTCGTGCCCGTTGCCGTGCTGGTGGCGTCCGCACTCCTTCTCCTGTCCGGCGCCAGCAAGACGTACCGGGAGTTCCAGGTGTCCTTCTTTCCCCTGGTGATCGCCTTCGCGGTCCCCTCTCTGGCCGCTGCCCTCCCCGGCATGGACCTTCACTCGGCCATCGCCGCAGTGCCTCTCGCCGGAGTTTCGATAGCAGTCAAGGAAATCCTGACCGGTGAGATCGACCTTCCCTTCCAACTCTTGGCCCTGGTGTCTACCGGAGGGCTTGCCTTCTGGCTTACACGGCTGACCGAGGGAACACTCTCCAACGAGAAGCTCATCTCCGGCGCCGATCTGGATGAGGCGGACCTGGTGGGTGGGGCCGCACTCTTTCCCCGCCACGTCCTCGGGTGGTTTCTCGGCCTCTGGGTCGTGTTCTTCCTGGTCAGCCTCTGGTTCGGTCAGGAGCTGGGGATGCGGGGGCAGGTGGTTGTGAACCTGGTGGTGATCTTCTTCGGTGGCTCCATCTACATGGTGCGGCGGTACAAGCTCGACGTGGTCGAGACTTTCAGCCTGAAGAGGGTCCACCCCCTGGCCTGGTTCGCCGTGCTTCTCGGTACCCCTTCGGCACTGCTGGTGGGAGTGGCGGTCGCCGAGCTCGTGAACACGTATGTCTTCCCGGTCCCTCCCGAGCTCCTCCAGAATTTCGGCCAGGAGCTCATCGATCCAAACCTGCCCCTCTGGCAGATCGTGTTCTTCCTGACGGTCATGCCGGGGATTTTCGAGGAGCTCTTCTTCCGGGGCGTCCTCCTCCACGGCCTCAGGAAGCGGCTGAAACGGCGATGGGCGGTGGCCCTCAGCGTGGGGATCATCTTCGGGATCTTCCACGTCTCCCTGTTCCGGATCGCCCCGACGGCCTGGATCGGGTTTGTTCTCACCTGGGTGGTCATCCTGGGAGGCTCCATCTACCCGGCGATGCTCTGGCACACGCTGAACAACGCGATCTCGGTCGTGCCGGACCGGATGGGTTGGCTGCCCGAGGGGTTCGAGCCTGAGGGGTGGTGGGTGATCCCGGCGGGTGTGGCCCTGGCGTTCTCGTTCTGGGTCCTGTGGAAGACGGGGCCGGGCGGGGAGTGGAACGGGGAGGGGGACGGGGACGCCGGTACCTGACGGCCCCGTTCCCACCCCACTGTGCAGACCTTCCCTAAAATCCGGGCATGACGTACCGCTGAAGGTAGTTCAGGTCGAACTCGTCGAATCCCACCACAAAAACCGCCCCCTCCCCGAAACCCACGACCCGCTTTCCGTTGTCAAGGAGCACGGTTCCGACCTTGCTTCCCGACTCGTCGAACACATCATAGGTGCTGGGCTCTCCGGCATCCACGTGTCTCCGGACCCAGGCCCGGTTCATGGGGTCCACGGGGATCCGACCCCCGTAGAAGGGGGGTTTGGCCTCCGGCCAGGTGTACTGATCGATCTCTCGGGGGCCCGACTCGTCACCGCCCCTTCCGAACGTCATGGACATCTGACCGTTGGTCATCTCAACCCCGATGGCGATCCCTCCGCCGGCCCGCCCCCGCTCGGCCAGATACTCCTCCTTTTCGGGTGTCCGGATGGCCACGGCTTCGAACGCGTTGGGAGGACCCCGTGTGACCGTCCCATCGGGCGCGATCCGCTCGATGTGGTAGTCGATGGAGCGGGCCACAACCACTGAGCCGTCTGCTGCGATTCCCCAGGCGTCTTCCGGAGACAGGGGAATAGGGGAGATCATGACGTTCTGGTTGTTGGCCCCGCCGGAGGTCTGCCGAGTCACCGCCTGGATCTTGAAGGTGGCCGCGGTCTCCGGAGTCTTGGTGGCCCGGTCTACTCGGAGGACACTAGCGGAGTCGGGGTAGGCGCCTCCCATCCCGCCCCCCATGCTCCTCGCGTAGATCCTGCCCATGGCGTCAACGCCCTGGGGGATGGCCAGGGAAAGGGGCCGACCGGGCGTGGGTCCGAAGCTCAGGTCGGACGCAAGGGCCACCAGCCTTCCGTTCCCGAGATCGACCAAAAGGGTCGAATCCCCGGGAAGGGGCCAAACCGCGTCGGGTTGCCGGTACTCGTCGGGACCTTGGCCCTCTCTCCCGATGACGGTCCTGGTGTCCTCGCCGAAGTCCACCACGTACAAGGCCTTGCCAAGGGGATCCGCAACGAGGACGCGGCCATCAGGGAGCTCCCGCACTGTCTGGATGGCACCGAAATCCTCGGAGACGTATCTGGGCAGCCCCGGGCTGCGGGGGGAGGGCCCAAAAGCCAATGGTGAGGCTGAGAAACAGGGCCGCCGGTATGGAGTGGCGTGTGAACATGGTAGCTCCAACGGTCTGAGGGACGGAGTTCTGGTCGCAGATGTAGAGGTAGACGCGTTTTAGGCCGAATCTGGTTGTCCGGAAAGATGTCGGATCAGGACGGAAGGCGCACCCCATTACCGGGGCAGGCTGCGGGTGTCCTGACTCAGGACACTAGGCCCGGAGGAGAACCTCCCCCGACCGGACGATGGATTCCTCGTCGATCCACACCGTGGGATCTCGGATGATGGCATCGAAGTGGGTTTTGGCCGAGACCGTGCCGCCGAGGTTGGCTGACGTACCTATTCCCACGTGGATCGTGCCGTCCACTCCTTCATCGTTCAGCATCTCTCCGGTGAAGTGAGTGCAGTCGGGATTCAGCCCGAAGGCGAACTGGGCCACGTTGTACACCCAGGGATCGTGTTGGGCAGCCAGAAGATCCGAGAGGAAGTCGGCCTGCTCTCCTCCGCTGATGCCGGTCACGAACCCCTTTGTCATCTCGAACACCACAGGCTCCGTTACGACCCCCACCCCGTAGTAGGGAATGCTGCCGTCGACCACCAGTCGGCCGGAGGCGGTTCCCTGCGCCGGGGCGCAGTTGGCCTCGATGTTCGGGACGGCCGTGAACCCGGGCCCGTCCAGAATACAGGCGTGGCTGTTCCCGAATACGCCCTCCAGGCTCATGGATAGCTCCGTCCCCGAAGGGTTCGTGACCCTGAGCAGCGATCCCCGGGTAAGGCGGTCGGCGATGGCCCTGCAGACTGGGCGTCGGGCACCGAAGTCGGTGAACAACCCCCCTTCCCGCATCATGCGTTCGGTGAATGCCGTCATCGAAACCACACGACTCCCGCCGGTGATCGCGTTCCGGACGGCCGCTGTGTGGGCCATAGCCAGCGTTACGGGGAGGAAGACCACAGTGGCGCCCCCCAGCGCCGAGGCGACCGTCAGAGGTGGTTCCTCGTTGTCGATGCTGCGCGGGGGAGGGAGGATGAGGCTGTCGATCCCTCCCTCGGCTCGGATGGCATCGACGAGCGCGTCGGCGATGGGCCGCCTCGCGTCGTCGGCCACCACCGCGACCTGCTCCCCGGGACGGACTCGGGCACATTCCCTCACCAGGATCCGGGCGCCGGCCTTCACCCCAAAACCTCCCTGTCCCTCTGAACCACCCGGCCATCAACCACGATGGTGGGCTCCCACATGAGGAGATCGTAGTGCGTTGGCGCCACGATCTCCCCCCCCAGGGTGTGGCTGGTACCAATTCCGATGTGAATCGTCCCCAGGACGCCTTCGTCCTCGAGCATCTCCCCGGTTAGACGGGCATTGGGATTCAAGCCTACCCCCAGTTCGGCCACGTTGAAGCAGTTCTTGTCGCCGAACAGACCGAGGTGGGTTTCCAGCCGAACCGCCTCGTCCCCCCCCTTCATGCGGGTGATGTAACCGTCTTCGACGGTGCACTCGATGGGCTGTTCGAGGATACCGATCCCCAGGTAGGGCACGGACGCATCCGCGATCAGAGTGCCCGCTGCAGACCCCGTGACCGGGACAACGTTCACCTCGATGTCCGGTACCGGGGCCAATTGGCCGGGGTCTGGGACGTTTGTGAGGACATTGGCTGTTCGACCCTCGATGGAGAAGGTGAGGGATGTGCCCCGAGGGGAAGTGAGGCGTACCTCTTTTCCCTTGGTGAAGGCGTTTCCCAACCGGTGGCAGACCGCGGCCTGAGCGTGGAAGTCCGTTTCCAGAAGGGCGGGACTGGAGAGAATCCGGTCGGTATACGCCGTCATGAGGATTGCCCGAGCGCCCGCATCGAGAGCCGCCCGCATGGCCCGGGTGTGGGTAATGGAGATCCGGACCGGCGAGAAGATCACTTTGGCCTCGGCCATTGCCCGGGCCACAGGGTCCGGCGGCTCCTGACCGTCCTGACCTCTGACAGGGATTACACAGGTCGTAACCACAGCCCCTGCCGCGTGGGCGGCCTCCGCTACGAGTGTGGCGAACCGCTCCATTTCCGGGTCGGTGACGATCACCACGGGGTCACCCGCTTCGACCCGCCCATTCACCTCCACAAGGCGGACAGCTCCTGGGTTCAGCGCATTTCCAGCGTTCGAGTCAACCATCGGATCTCCGGAAAAACTCGTCGAATCGGCTATCGAAGATGATGGCGGTGTACCCGTCATCGGTGCAATTGGTGGCGGTCCGGAACATGTCGGGGATCCCTCCCGAAAGGGCGATCCATCCCGCAATGAACTCTCCCTGCAGTTGCCCTTCGAGGCCCAGGACGTTGGCGAAGAGCGTGGCACTCCAGAGGGCCGTGCCCATTCCGGCCGGGAGGCCGGGCGCGGCTATGGTGAACAAGACGACGGCCGGCCAAGCGGCGAGGAGCGTCACCCAGCTCAACTCGAACCCGAACACGTAGTTGATCACGAAGGGGGCGTAAGCCAGGTAGGCGAGCGCACTGGCATCGAGGTTCGCCACGGCCCCGAAGGGAATGACGAAGTCAGCCACTTCATCCCGCACCCCGAGCTTCTTGGCATTGGCCAGGTTCACGGGAAGGGTCGCCAGAGACGAGCAGGTTCCGGCCGCAAAGATCGCCGTGGGCACATAGTACTCCGTGATGACGGCCCCCACGGGTTTCCTTCCCACTCGCCGCACCAGGACGAAGGTATAGAATGTCCACCAACCCAGGCAGAGGAGCCCGGTGTAGGCGGCCATGGTGAAGTAGTGGGAGATCCCAAGCCGGGCTCCGAACCGGACCCCCAGGGTTACGCCGAACGCCAGGATCAGGGGGAGGAGCACAAAGCCGATGCGGTGGCCTGCATCTTCGATTCCCTTCGCGATCCGTGCGAGCACAGCGTAGGTGGGATCATGCCGGGCTCCAACCAGGCCGAGAAGGATTCCTGCACCGATGGCCAGCAATGGGAGGGACGCGCCACCTGACCCGAAGATTCGAAGCATCCCCATGGCCTCGGCGAACGCGCCCTGGTCCCCCGTGGAGAAGGGGAGTCGGAAGACCAGGGCGGAGGAAACGAGCGCCAGCAGGCCGGCGAGGACCGACGTCCCCACATACCACGCCACAACGGCTCCGGCGAAGCGACCCGCCAGGCCCCGGCGAACGAGGGTGGCGATGGCCGGGCTCAGGGCGGCCAGGATGAGGAGGGGAACCACGGCCACGACCCATCGGATGAGGAGGGATGTGAAGTCGGCTACCGGAGTGAACGGGCCGGGAAAGAGACCGCCCAGCCCGAGTCCCATCAAGAGCGCAAAGAACGTCCAGAGGTAGGATGGGATGCGGCGGAGTCTTCCGGTCACAGGCTCCAAAGGGGGCTACCGGTTTCTGGCCTGGGGATGACGCCAGCCTGAGGGAGCCCGTCGGTGACCGTGGAAGGCCGCCGCGATCATGATCCGCCTCGCCGTTCCACCGCGATATAGAAGAGGTCCCTCGCCGGCTGCCACTCCTCAGCTGAGATGCCCTCCAGGGGCTCCGACTTCCACTCGGCGGTGGGGAAGATGGTGTGGAGCTCTCCGTTCACCCGGACCTTCACAGGCATGTCGAAGTCCGCAACATCCGCCTGCCACCGGAAGGAGATCTCGTCCCCCTGGGGCCGCACCTCCAAAACCGGAAGGTCCCAGTAGTAGAGGTACTGCTGGAAGATGGGCCGAAAATCCCGTCCCAACCGACCGTTGAAGAAGTTGATGACGTCCTGGGTCCAGATGTTCCTGAATTTGAATTCGTCGGTGTAGTCGCGTAGCAGCACCCACCAGGTTTCGTCATCGTCCAGGACGTGGCGCAGGGTGTTGAGGAAGAGGGCGCCCTTGAAGTACTGGTCCCCGGTGGGCCAATGGTTCACAGCGGTAGGGCCGATGATAGGCTCGCGGTTCCCCACCTTTTCACGGTAGCCGTTCAAGTAGGTGATGGCGTCGTCATATCCCCACATGCACTCGACATAAACCCCCTCCAAGTAGGTCCCGAAGCCCTCGTGGATCCATGCGTCGGACACGTCGTTGGCGGTGATGCTGTTACCGAACCACTCGTGCGTGCTCTCGTGGACGATGATGAAGTCGAAGCGGGTACTGATGTCCACCCCCGTCCAGTCCCGGGCCAGGTACCCGTTCTGAAACAGGTTTCCGTAGGTGACGGCGCTCTGGTGTTCCATCCCGGAATAGGGAACCTCGATGAGCTTGTACCCGTCCCTCGGGAAGGGGTAAGGCCCGATGCGGTCCTGAAAGCACTGGAGCATGGGCTTCGCCTGGGCGAACTGGGCCGTGGCTTCGTCCAGGTGATACGGGAGGACGTAGTAGTCCAGGGAAAGGTCGCCGAGGGTGTCGGAGAATTGAGTATACTTGGCGATGTTCACAGACACCGAGTAGTTGTTGATGGGGTAGTGGACCTTCCAGGTGTATTTCGTGGTTCCGTCTCCCAGGTCCCACACTTCCATCAGCCGCCCATTCGAGACGTCCACCAGATCCGATGGGACCGTGACGGCGATGGTCATGCTGTCCGGCTCATCGGGTTGTTGATCCTTGTTCGGCCACCAGAGACTGGCCCCGATGCCCTGACAAGCGGTGTAGATCCAGGGGTTCCCAAGGGAGTCCTCGCTGAACACGAACCCGCCGAAGCGCCCCGATGCCGTGGGGCTCCCGGAGTAGTGGAAGTCGATGGAATAGGTCTCGTCCCGGCGGAGGGTTTCGGGGAAGTCCACGAAGACGGCGTTGGCCTCCCGGGAGTAGGAGATGGGCCTTCCCCTGAACACGATGCTGTCCACGGACATGTTCTCGAACAGGTCGAGCTGGATCCTGTCCCCGTCCCCAACCATCCGAAAGTCGATGGCGTTCATCCCGGAGATGGACTTCCCCGCCACGTCCACCTCGATGTCGAGATGGTAGGCGAGGAGATCGTTGTTCTCCCGGTATGGGCCGTATTGACCTCTCAGAGTATCCGCCCGGTTGAAGACCATGCGGGCTTCCCCCGGGTTTACCAGGGCCTCGTCGAACACGAGTCGGACGGAGTCTGGAACCGCGTCGGGGCCCAGGGTCTGGGGCCGATGGTTCTTGGCCCAGATGTGGACCCCATCCCCGCCCCAACCAGTTGGTAATTCCACGATCCCGTGGACATTCGAGCGAAAGACGGTCAGTTCCCCCGGTGCGTAGACGAGGGCCCCCTCCACAGGTGAGCCCGTAGTCGCGTCGACCAGAGTCAGGGACGGAGTCTGGCCCCCGGGTCCGCAGGCGGTGGCGGAGCTCAGTAGGAGGCCGAAGAAAAGGAGTCTGGAGACACGCGGGTCCGGCGATGGCTTCATGAGTCGTCCGCTTCACTGGGGGGGACCGATGCGTCCCGGAGTTGGGTTCGAAGGAGAAACGGGTCCTCTGCTTCCCGGCCCTGGACCCTTCGGCTGAGGGCCCGGAAGAGCCGCCGGAGAAGGGCATAGCCGGCTTTAGCGGTCGGGTCGGGCGTCCGGCGGCCGACATCGTCGAACCGGATGAAGGGCCGGGCCACGTCGGCCAGGGTGTTCCCATCCCCCGTTTCCCGGAGCCATACCCAGGCAGCGTGGACGGCCGCCCCCAGCGCTGCCCCCTCCCCCCGGACCGGGACCGTCTCGGCCTGGAACACGTCGGCGATGACTTGGCACCAGGCCGGGGATTTGGAGAGACCACCTGTGACGCGGACCTCACTGGGGTCGAGGGGAAGGCGGGTCACGCCCTCGTAGAGGTTCATCACATGTCCTTCCACCAAAGCTCGGCAGAGGTAGGCAGGGTCGAGATCCGCAACGCCGAACCCGAAGTACAGGGGGGCAGCGTCAGGGAGATCGGGGGTGCGCTCTCCCTGGAACCAGGGGAGGATCACCCTTCCCCCAGCACCCGGAAGCGTCCGGAGCACGAGGTCGCTGAAGTCCTGATGGGAAAGTCCCGCTTCCTCCAGGAGCGCATCGTATCCATTGGCCAGATTCGACACGCAGACCAGGGGCAGGTGGTTTCCCGTGCTGTCCCGGAAGGCCGCGATTTCCCCCAGTGGGTCGATGAAAGGGTCCTCCAGGAAGGTGTACGCTGTACCGCTGGTGCCGAGGCTCACCGTGAGGATTCCAGGCTCGAAATTCCCGGTCCCGATGGCCCCGTACATGTTGTCCCCGCTCCCAGCGCCGACGCGGCAGCGGGGGGAAAGGCCGAAACGCTCGGCCAGACGGGGAGCCACGGTCCCGATGGACCTGTCGGACGGGTGCACCGGCGGGAGCTTCTCCGAGAGCCCCGGATCGATGGCGTCCATGACGTTGCGAGACCATCGTCCGGTGCCCGGATGCCAGAGGGCCATCCCCGAGGTGTCGCCCGGCTCCATGACGGCAACTCCCCCCTCTGGACCCCCGGTGAGATACCAGTTGATGAAATTGTGGACCAGGAAGAGGGTATGGGACCTGGCGTAGGTTTCGGGCTCGTTGCCCCTCAGGTGGAGAATCTTCCCCGCTGTGTATCCCGGCCGCTGCGTGTTTCCCACCTCCCGGATCATGGCCTCGGGCCCTCCGACGGCCTCCGTGAGGATCGAACATTCGTCGGCGGTAGAGACGTCGTTCCACAGCTTCGACCTCGCCCGGGCCAGCTCTCCATTCTTGGTCAACGCCACCAGGCCATGTTGCTGTCCCGACACGGAGATGCACCGGATCTCGCTCAGAGGGATCGAGTCCTCGGCTGCGCGGGTCACGGCCAACTCGACGGATTCGATCCACATGCGTGGGTCCGACTCGGAGACACCCACGCCCAGGCCGGGGACCGTACCGCCCTGTGTGCCGAAGTGGGGAAGGTCCGTGTCGTACTCCACCCGGCTCACATGGAGGATCGTCCCGGCATCCACATCCAGGACCACGAGCTTGCAGCTCTGGGTGGAAACGTCGAGGCCGGCGAAGAGCCGGCGGCCCTCGGTTCGTCCGGGCATGGCGGTCAGAGGTTCTCGATGAGGATCTCTTCCAATTCCCCACGGTGCTCTGCGGGCCGAAGATGACAGTCCAAGATCCTCTCGTGGGGGAGCCCCGCCACGCGGTCCCTCAACTTTCTAAGCGCCCGAACGTTCAGCTCTACCGCTTTCCTGACTGGGATGTTCTCCGGGTTGATATCGATCCCGAACCACCCCGCATACCCCATTGCCCAGAGTGAGTAGAGGAGGGCTTCGGCCTCGTGGGGGTTCACGACCCCCACATTGTTGTCCTGGTCGTAGTTCCCGTCCGGTTGGCTGTTCCAGTGTGTGTGTGCCAGGCGGCCATCCATACCTACCAGGGAGAAGGCGGCCGGAAGCATCTCGAAGCCCATCTTCACGTGGCCGGTCTCGGGGTTGAGTCCCACCAGGGCGTGCCCGTCCTCCAACAAGCGACGGTTTTCCGGATGTCGCAGTCGGGCTTCGATACGCTGGGCTGCCAGGACGCCTTCCGCGGTCGTGCGGTAGATGTTGTTGGCCGCCGGTTCGTAGGGTTTGGGCTCGATGGCGATTCGGACTCCAGGCACCTCGTCCATGGCCTCGGCCATGGCGGCTTCGAACCGATCCCACATGGCCATGTATGGATTGCCATGGAGATAGCGATACCCGTCCATCCCCGGCCAAGAGATCGCGACCTCGGCCTCCAGCTCCCGGATGAGCCGTAAGCCCCCGACGGCGATTTGGATCGCGTGGTCCTGAATCGCCGAATCCGGGTTGGAGAGGCTCCCGAACTCGAAACGCTTGTCGAAAAAGTGAGAGAAAGGTACGGCCACCAGCCGGATTCCCGACTCATGATGGAGGCGCCGGTAGAGATGAGCGTTCTCCTCGTTGACCTCGGACGGGTAGTGGGCTTCGATCCCGGTGACCCCGAGCTCTGCCATCCCGGCTGCCATCTCCAGCCTCTCTTCCAGGGTGGCTTCAGGCACGAACCGGTCGTGGAACCGCCCCCCGCCAGGCGTGAAGTACCAGATCCCGACCGAAAATCCCGGCGAGAAATCATTCTGGAGGTTCGCGATCATCTGCTCGGGGTCCCGAGCCAGACGCTGCCCTCGGAGATCGGGAAGGTGATAGGCCATGACCGGTATCCTCGACTGGAGGTATCCTCTCCCTGCCGGTACCTGGAACGGCACCAGACCCAGCCCCGGCACGGGGCCGGCCCTGGGCGTAAACCTACAGTCCTTGGAGGCCCGGCGCTCGCCCCGGGGGCCGGGAGCCATTTGGGTTTCGGCCCCCCGGGTGTGAGGGCCGTTGGGCCCGCGCCTTTCTATTCCCTGGTCAGGGCCTCCACCGGATTCACACGGCTGGCTCGGAGGGCCGGCACCAAGCTCGCCGCGGCACAGGCCATGAGGAGAAGGATGGGTACTGTAATGAATACCAGGGGATCGGTAGGAGCCACGCCGACGAGAAATCCTCGCATCAGGCGGGTGAGGGCAAGGGCGGCCCCCACCCCGGCCACCGTGCCAATGCCCCCCATGAGGAGGCCGTTCCTCAGCACTTCACCCAGCACCGTCCCTTTTTTCGCCCCGAGGGCGACCCGGATTCCGATCTCCCTGGTCCGCTGAGCCACCATGGATGACTGGACCCCATAAAGGCCCACCAGTGCGAGGAACAGCGCGATGGAAGCGAACACGCTGATGAGAGTGGTCCAGATTCGGTAGTCCGAGGTCTGGCCGTCCACGAGATCTCGGAGGCTCATGGGGGAGATGGCCAGGTTCGGGTCGATCTCCCACAGTGCGGCCTGGAGCGGCGCTACCATCCCGGCGGTGGCGGCCTCTGTGGCGACGATGAAGTTCTGACGCCCCTGGTAGAAGTGGAGGGAAGGGAAGTAGGCAAAGGGGCGAGGCCCTTGGGTCACGCTCAGGTAGACGGCGGTTTCGGCCACCCCCACCACCTCGGCGCTCTGCCCAGCGAAGTCCAGTGTCTCTCCAAGGGGGGATTCGCCGGGCCACATCCTCTGCGCGAATACCTCGTTCACCACCGCCACCAGAGGGGTCCCTGGAACATCGTCTCCGGTGATCGGGCGGCCTGCGACGATGGAGATGTCCATGGTCTCGAAGTAGCCGGGTCCGGCGAGGTTGAAGGCGCTCCCCATCCCCTGCTCCGAGAAGTCTGTTCCCGGTGCCGTGAAGGTCCAGGTGTTGCTTCCCAGGAATGGAAGGCGGTTACAGGTAGTAACGGTTCTGACGCCCGGGACCTGCACGAGTCGGTCGAGGGCGTTCACCACGAATGTCTGCCCCTCTGCTTCCTCGTACCCGTTGTTGTCCAGTTGGATGCTGAGGGCGACCCTGCGCTCGGGATCGAATCCCAGGTCGAGCCGTTGAATGGCCCCTGCACTCCGGGCGAGAAGCGCGCCTCCGATCAGGAGCAGGATCGAGAGGGCCGTCTGGGTGACCACCAACCCACCCCGGAAAAGGGCCCGCCTTCGGGCCTGTCCTGGCCGCTGGAGGAGAGGCGCAACGTCCACTTTCGAAAGCCGCCAAGCCGGTGCGGTGCCGAAGAGGACGGCGGCTCCTGCGGAAAGGAGTAGGGCGAAGAGGATCACGGATCCATCAGGCCGGAGCGGACCCTCGAAATCCATCGAAACGCTGGCGGTAGTGGCTCCTGCGGCCAGGATGGCCAGTCCGACCCCGGCCAGGCCACCGAGGGTGGAAAGGATGAGGCTCTCCGTCACCAGCTGGGCCAGAAGTCGCCGTCGCCCGGCCCCCAGGGAGGAACGGATCCCCATTTCCCTCTCCCGGGCTACTGCCCCGGCCAGGAGAAGAATGGCCAGGTTGGTGCAGCCGATGAGAAACACGGCTCCGACTACGAACCAGAGGAAGTACAGCTGCCTCTTGAGAAGTCGGCTCTCGAAGGGAGCCATATTGAACTCCGATCGAACCCTGACCTGGTAAGACCCCCCATACACCGTTTCGGCCCAGGAGGAGAAGGCGGCATTCCAGTTCTCCTGGAGAACGGTGGCTTGGGCCTGGGCTTCCTCCAGACCGATTCCTGACTCCAGACGGGCCACGAGGCGGAGAAACCGAGAAGCACTGGGCGACCCGTCGGGATGGAAGCGGCGGAGTTGCTCAAGGAAGCCCATACTGATGGCTTCTGCGGAGAGGATGGGGATGAATATGTCTGGGAGCGGTTCCCCTGGGTTGATGCCCCGGAACTCCTCGTGGGTGATCCCCGCCACCCTGAACGGTACACCATTCAAGAACAGGGGACTGTCCAAGGCCGAGGGGTCCCCCCCCAGGGCCCGCTGCCAATACCCATGGCTCAACACCGCTTCAGCGAGGGGCTCGGCTTCAGCCTGGACCTCAGGGCTGAAGCCAGTCCCCATCCCCATGGGTGAGCCCAGCACTTGGAAGTAGTTCCCTGACACCACCCAGGCCCCTGCCTGTTGGGCATCCTCCCCCCGCCCCACCACCACTTCTCCCCCCCCATCATCGGTTCTCCGGCCCCTGCTCCCGGGGAAACCGCCGTAGGCCAGGATGTCGGCGAAGGCTGTGCCCTGATCCCGGTAAAACTCGTAGTCGTAGTAGCCGAAGTCGACGCCGTTGTTGCGCCCCATCATCCAATCCAGGCCGACCAGCTCCTGGGGGCTCCGGATGTGGGGCGGGGGCTCCACGAAGACGGCATCCACCACAGTGAATACCATCGCGTTCCCACCCACCCCGATGGCCAGGAGAAGAATGGCCACGCCTGAAGAGACCGGGTTTTTCCCGAGTCGTCGGAGGCCGAAACGGATGTCCTGGAGGAGACCGCTTGTCCCTCCCTGTCCCCGACTTCCGGGTGTACGACTGGGGGAGGTGGGGTCGGAGCCGCCCGCAGGGCCGGCTCCGCGGCCCTCGCGGCCGGTTCGGGCTCTTTTCACGGTCCGGCCGTCCTGGTGCCGTCGCCAAACGCCAAGGACCCTCCAGCAGGACAGAAGGGCGACTTCCTTCCAGTAGCGGCGTCGGGCAAACGAGGCACCCCGGGTGGCTACCCACCCCGTGAACGCCTCTTGAAGATCTCCCTCCACCTCTGGGAGGCGGCGGGCGGAGCACACCCTCCGGAGCGCGAACCGGGCCCATCGCGGAGGCGCGGTCATTTCGCCGCCTCCCCGCCCAGCAGCTCCGCGGGGACTTTCGCCCACATCCGGTCCCGGATACTCCGAACCCCTCGGACGTGCTCGATGCCCTCGGGCGTCAGCTCGTAGTGACGCTTTCGCCTCCCACCGCGAACCGGCGTCGGATCGCCCAGCTCCGAAGTAACCAGGCCTTTCCGGGCCAGCCGCTCCAGGGCAGTGTAGATGGCACCCAGTGAGACCTCCCGCCTGGCCTCCTCGGCCAGGATCCGCTGAAGGGATGTGCCGTAGGCTTCCGGCCCGGCGATCAGGACGCTCAGGAGGACCAGCTCCTCGAACTCTCGAAGGCGAATCTCGACCATACCGGCTGTTCTCCTCTGGTTTTGTTCGTGGCCCGGCGTTGCAACGATGGTTTTTACTACGTAAGTGATATAAATATGGTTTCAGGCACCGCCACTTCGCCCACTTGCACTCTCACCGAGGACTCCCAACACTTCACTCATGTCACGATCCGACACGGAACGGCGATACTCCGACCTGGAATTCGCCCTGATTCTCCGAACGGCCTCGGAGGTCAGGGAGGGTCCTGATCCGGCACCGCCGCGTGAGGGCCTGACCCTCCGCCAGATCAGGGAGATCGCCGCGGAGGTCGGGATTGATCCAGACCGGGTGACCAGGGCCGCCGCACTCCTGCCGTCAGCCGATGACTCGGCCGTGACACGATTCTTCGGAGGCCCGCCGAGACATCGCGTGGAGCACTCCATTCCGGGTGTGGTTCCCACCGGGGAGTTGGGTCGCATCATCGACGTGGTGCGGAAGATGGTGTCGACCCAGGGGCAGACTCGAGAGATCCTGGGTGGCCTGGAGTGGACCGCCAGTACCGCGACGACCGGTTTTGGGGCTTCAGTCACTCCCCGTGAAGGGGAAACCATCCTTCAGGCATCGACGGATCGGACCGAGTCGATGGCTGGCATCTATGGTGGGGTGGGAATGTCCACGGTGGGGGTCATCGCGCTCCTCCTCGTCAAGCTGGTCTTCGGGGAGACCGATGCCGGCATCGCAGCGTCGCTCCTTTCCAGCTTGCCTCCCGCGTTCTTCCTCGCCCGAACCCTCTGGAGCCGGTCCACGAAGAAGTATCGGGAGCGGCTCCTGCACTTGCTGGAGGCCATGGCTGTGGAGGCGGAGGAGGCCGTGGAACGGGCGGGAGAGGGCCACGACCCCCCGGACTCTACCGCGGCAGACGAAGAAGGTCGCCCGAGACCCTGAAGACTGCCGTGGCGACTTCTGTACTGGCTGCATCGGCAAGGCCGCCGAACCCTGGCTGTTTCCCTCCTACTGTCACCTCGAACTCTCCTGGCTCCAACACCCGCTCCCAGTCGGAGCCGATGAGGGACATCTGCCTGGGGGTGAGCGTGAAGGATACCGTCCGGCGTTCCCCGGGTCTGAGGAACACACGCTCCAGCCCCTGGAGGGACCGGATGGGGACGGGCGCTGAGGCCTCGAGATCGGTGAGATAGAGCTGGACTACCTCCTCTCCCGCCAGCGGCCCGACGTTCTCCACCTCCACCGAGATCCGGGCGCTCTCCCCGGCCCGCACCCGGCGGGGGACTTCCAGGTTCCGGTACCGGAAGGTGGTATAGCTGAGGCCGTGGCCGAAGGGGAAGAGGGGGTCGCCTTCGAAATACCGGTATGTCCGCCCTTTCATGTCGTATTCGTCGAACGGAGGAAGCTGCTCAACCGAACGGTAGAAGGTGACGGGGAGTCGGCCGGCCGGGTTGTAGTCCCCGAAGAGCACGTCTGCGATAGCGGTCCCTGCGGCTTGGCCTGGATACCACGCTTCGAGGATCGCGGGCACATTCTCGGCGGCCCAGGGGAGGGCCAGGGCGCTCCCGTTCAGCAGGACGAGGACCACTGGTTTCCCAGTCGCCATCACTGCCTCCAGAAGCTCCTCCTGGGCGGCCGGAAGACCGATATCGACCCGATCTCCTCCGGCGAACCCCTGGAACTCAACCCCCATCTCCTCCCCCTCCAGCCGAGGGGATAGGCCCAGGAACAGGATCACCACGTCGGCCATCTCGGCGACCTCAACGGCTTCGGACCGAAGCCCGTCCACTGGCTGGCGCCAGACCAGCTGAACCGCTGCGTCGGGTCGAAGGGGTCGGAACTCGAGTCGGAAATCGACGGGCGTGTCTTTTTCCAGCTCCAGCTCTGTCCAGTCCACGTGCCACTCATGCTGGCTTCCCGAATCCAGGAGCAGGGTGTCGTCCACGAAAAGCCTGGACCGCCCCTGGCTTCGAGTGCCGAGGGAATATCGACCGGAAACGGGGGGAACGATGGACCCGGTCCACCGGACGCTGAAAATGCCTGGGTCCAGGCCGGGGAGGGGAACCTCTCCGAACCACACGGACTCGAGGGACTCGTCTACCCGAGTCGCGACAGGTTCGCCTTCCAGGCCGGTGTTCGGGAAGAACTCCGCTCGAGTTCCTTCGCTGCCTCCACCACTGGCTTCCGCCCGCAAGGCCGAGGAGGGCACGCCTTCCAGCCAGAGGTTTTCTGCCACCTCACTTCCCACAGCGAAGAGAACCTCGCTGCCTTTCGAGACCTTCTCCCGGATGCCTCGGAGAGGAGTCACGGGATCGGAAGGGAATCCGTTGTAGTTCCCCAAAAGTACCTGCACGTCGTCGGCGTTCGGCCCGATCACGGCGACGGTTCCCAGGGTCCGGTCGAGAGGGAGCAGATCCCCCTCGTTTTTGAGGAGAACCAAGGATTTCCTGGTAGCTTCCAGGGCCAGACTCTGATGCGCTTCTGACTCGTTCACGCTCAGTGGAATGTTCGCATAGGGAACCCGATCCGGTGGATCGAACATGCCCAACCTGAACCTGGCTCTGAGCAGGCGCCGGAGGGAGGTGTCCAACTGCGCTTCGGGGAGCCGTCCCTCTCGCACGGCCACCCCGAGGCTGTCGAAGGTGACCCCGCAGTTGAGGTCCGTTCCGGCAGCAACGGCCATGGCGGCGGCCTCGGGGGCGGTCTCCGCCACTCGATGGTTCTGGTAGATGTCCACGATGGCCCAGCAATCGGACACCACGTAGCCCTGGAATCCCCATTCGTCCCGGAGGATCTGCTGGAGGAGCTCGCGGCTCCCGCATGCCGGGTCCCCGCGGAATCGGTTGTAGGCGCACATGACCGACTCGGCTCGCCCCTCCATGACGGAGGCCCGGAAGGCAGGGAGATAGGTCTCTCGAAGATCCCGCTCGTCAACCACCGCATCGAAGGTGTGGCGGTCCGGCTCGGGGCCACTGTGAACGGCGTAGTGTTTGGGTGTGGCGACGGTCTTGAGGTAGACGGGATGGTCCCCCTGCATCCCACGGACGAACTCCACCGCCAACCGACCTGCCAGATACGGGTCCTCTCCGTAGGTCTCCATTCCGCGTCCCCACCTGGGGTCCCTGAAGATGTTGATGTTCGGAGACCAGAACGTGAGACCCTCGTAGATGCCCCGCTGTCCCGCTCGCAGCGACGCGTGGTGTTTGGCCCGGGCTTCGTCCGAGATGGCTGTGGCGACCCGGAACATCAGATCGGTGTCCCAGGTGGCCGCCAGACCGATGGCTTGCGGGAATACGGTGGCCAGGCCGGCTCGCGCCACGCCGTGGAGCGCCTCATTCCACCAGTTGTACTCCGGGATTCCCAACCGTTCGATGGCTGGTGCGTCGTAGAGCGTTTGGGACACCTTCTCTTCCAACGTCATGCGTCCCAGGAGATCCTCGACGCGGGATTCCAGGGGGAGTTCGGGGTCCAGGAAGGGAGGTGCCCCGCCAGCCTGGGGGAGGGGAGCCGGTGTGGGAGGGGGAGCCGGCCCGGGTCCGGTGCACCCCAAGGCGATGAGGCCGGAGAAGATCAGGAAGGGGTGGACCCGAACCCGGTTGGTTTCCCGGTGGGTGAGGGAGGATCTGGCCATGGAAGCGTCACCTCGAGCCGATAGGGTCGAGAGGAACCGGAGATGTATCCACATCCGGAAGGGACCGATCGGGTCTCCTGCAGGTGGACGACCGATCGGGCCTCCTCGAGCCCTGGTGTGATGAATGTGGAAGTGTAGAAGGGGGTTGGGCTGTGAGACAAGGAGATAGCTGTCGTGTGCAGTCCCCGCTCTCCGGGACCCTGCCGTGCATGCGCTGGCCTCCCGGAGAGTTCAGGCAGTTTGGCCGGGAGGCCTTCCCCGTTACCTTCCTGGGTTCACGACGCCGTACAAAAAACCTTCGACTTGGACCCGCATCATGCATCGTCGTATCGGACCCCTTCTCGTTCTCTCCGCCCTGGCCCTTGGGGCTTGTGGGCCTTCCGGCACGCCCTCCCTCGAAACCGAAGACCAGAAGGCCAGCTATGGGATTGGCCACCAGATGGGAGGACAGCTCGCGCCAGCGGAATCCCACATCGACATGGACGCGTTTCTCGCGGGCATCCGCGATGGGATGGCTGGGAATGACCCGGCCATCGATCAAGAGCAGATTCAGACCGCGCTCCAGTCGCTCACGGAAACCGTAAACACCGAGGAGACGGAGCGCCGAGCCGCCGACGGTGCTGCAAACGCCGCGGCAGGGGAAGCCTTCCTGGCGGAGAATGCCGCGAAGCCCGGGGTCGTGGTCACGGAGAGCGGCCTCCAGTACGAGATCTTGAGGGATGGGGAGGGCGCCAGCCCCACCCCGGAGGACCAGGTGACGATCCACTACAAGGGGACGCTCATCGATGGCACGCAGTTCGACAGCTCTTATGATCGGGGCGAGCCGGCTACGTTCGGCGTGACCGGCGTGATCCCGGGCTTTGGCGAGGGGCTTCAGCTCATGACGGTGGGAAGCCAGTACCGGTTCTTCATCCCGTCCGAAATCGGCTACGGTCCGGGTGGTTCTGGTGGGGTGATCGGCCCGAACGCCACCCTGATCTTCGAGGTGGAGCTTCTGGAGATCGTCCAGTAGCGCTGTCCTCGAAATTTGGGGGGAACGCAGGAGCCCGGGACGCAGAAGAAGTCTGCGCCCCGGGCTCCACGGTTTCCCCTCTCCCACGCCCCACGGACGGTCTTCACAAGTGGGGCGAGGGGCATGCCGTGCCCCACGGGGCCAGATGAGAGAAGGGGGCTCCCAGACTCCCTGCTGCCCCTTCATCCGGGTGGCCGGTTACCCCCTCTCGCCCTCCTCCAACGCCTCGATTCTCCCCTGTCCTCTGGTGATTCCTGCTAATCGATCCCTTAGCGTAGCCGCGTACTCTGCCGGCACGGCCAGGGTGAACTCCACTTCCTGAGCGTAGGTTTCGGACACCACCGCGGCGTCCAACTCCGCCAGCATCCTCTTCACCGGATCCACCGACTCGTAATCCACCCTGAGGAGGAGGGCGACCCGCTCCACCCTCTCCGCCCTGGGCAGGGCTTCGAGGGCGAGCTTCACACCCCCGGAGTAGGCCCTCGCGAGTCCTCCGGTCCCGAGTTTGGTGCCACCGAAATACCGTGTGCACACGGCTACGATCTCCCCCACCTCGCCGTGGAGGAGAGTAGTGAGCATGGGTCGTCCTGCAGTGCCGTGGGGCTCACCATCGTCGCTCATTCCGATGGATGTAGTATCTCCAGGGGGACCGGCCACGAAGGCCCAGCAATGGTGCGTAGCGTCGGGGAACTCCTCCCGGATCCGGGCGATAAAGCCCTGCGCAGCCTCGGCCGAAGGCGCGTGGGCCAGGGAGGTGATGAACCGACTCCTCTGGATGACCTCTTCCTCCCGATGAAGTCGGGCAGGGATGGGAAATCGTGTGGGGCTATCCGTCATCGCCTCCAGCCTTCAGGATCGGATCGTGAGTCCGCCCGGGCTCTGGGTACAACAGGTTCAGGTCGGGCACCTCACACCGGGCGGGCAGGGCTCCGCGCTCAGGACAAGGTAACCAAGGGAAGGTCTGCATGAGTGGGGCGAGCCGCATATCATGCGCCACGGGGCCAGCTGGAAGGCGGGGCTCCGAGCCGAGCGGCCACCCAGGCGGCCACTACCTGGCGCTGTCCCGCGAGACCACCGAGCGATGCGCAGGTGAACGCATAGCCCCGAGCTACGTCGAGGAGCCCCGACGCCGCAGATGGCCCCGTGCCGCTGAGCCGAGTGGCCTGCCTGGTGGCAGGTTCCCGATGGACCTCCGCGAGACCGCCGAGCAGTGCGCAGGCGAACACCCCTGTGCGCGGCCGCACCCCACTCGTGTAGACCTTCCCAAGAGCACTGGACTTGGCCCTTCACACAGAGAAGCCTACG
>JBDHCH010000065.1:0-17467 GCA_039592115.1 Gemmatimonadota bacterium
GGATGGTGCTCCCCGGGTTCATCGACAGTCATACGCACTTCATCCCCGGGGGATTTCAGCTTTCCAGCGTGGACTTGCGGACTGCGGCCACGCCGGAGGAGTTCGCACGGCGTATCGGGGAATTCGCCGCGACGGTCCCTCCCGGAACCTGGATCACCGGAGGGGATTGGGATCATGAGATGTGGGGAGGGGAGCTTCCCCGGAAGGAGTGGATCGATGAGCTGACGCGTGAGCATCCCGTGCTGGTGAGTCGGCTCGATGGTCATATGGCCCTTGCGAACTCATTGGCCTTTGAGTTGGCCGGTGTTACAGGGGAGACCGAAGTTCCTTTCGGGGGAGAGGTGGTCCTGGACGTCGCGACCGGGATGCCCGCCGGGGTTGTCAAGGATGAGGCGATGACCCTCGTGAGCAGGGCGATTCCCGAGTACACGGAAGACGAGCTGGACCGGGCCCTTGATGCAGCCATTGCACACGCCCTGTCGTTGGGTGTGACTCAGACCCACCATATGGGCACTTGGGCCGACCTGGAGACCTTCCGGCGGGCCCGAAACGATGGGCGTCTGAAGATGAGGGCCTACGCGGTGGTTCCCATCTCCACCTGGGATCGCCTCAGGGACTTCGTGGCGGAGAACGGACGGGGTGACGATCGGCTCTGGTGGGGTGGGCTCAAGGGCTTCGTGGACGGATCCCTGGGGTCCACCACTGCCTGGTTCTATGATCCCTATGCCGACGACCCCAGCACGTCCGGTCTTCTTCTTACGGATACGGCCTCCCTCCGCCAGATGGCCCTTGCTGGTGATGGAGCTGGCCTGCAGTTGATCATCCATGCCATCGGAGACCAGGCCAACGATTGGTTGTTGGATGTGTTCGAAGCCGCCGGTGAAGCCAACGGGCCCCGTGACAGGAGGGCTCGCATCGAACATGCCCAGCACCTGTCCGTTGATGCGATCGGTCGTTTCGATGCCCTGGGAGTGATTCCGGCCATGCAACCCTACCATGCCATCGACGACGGCCGGTGGGCCGAAAAGCGGATCGGTCCGGAGCGTATTGAGACGACCTATGCTTTCCGCTCGCTCCTGGACGCAGGTGCTGCTCTGGCGTTCGGCTCGGACTGGACGGTGGCCCCTCTCGATGTTCGCTTGGGGATCTACGCAGCCCTCACCCGGAGGACCTTCGACGGGGCGAATCCTGGGGGATGGGTTCCTGCAGAGAAGATTGGGTTGGATGAAGCCCTGACCGCGTATACTCTAGGGAGTGCACGAGCCGGGTTCATGGAGGAAAAGGTAGGGAGTCTCGAGGCAGGAAAGTACGCCGATCTGGTGGTCCTTTCCGAGAACCTTTTCGACCTGGACCCAGCGGAGATCCCTGACGTTGAAGTGGAGATGACCATCGTAGAGGGTGAGATCGTGTTCCTCAGAGAGGGCTCAGATGACTGAATCCAAGGGCGGGGAGCTGGCCGGTACTCGACAGCAAGCCATCGACGCCCTTTGTGAGCATTTTGCGAACGACGCCCTCTCGGTGGATGAGTTCGAACGGCGGGTTGATCTGGCCCACAAGGCCCAGTCTTCAGCGGATCTTCGAAAGCTCCTCCAGGACCTGCCTACCGGGGACCTTCCGATTCGAAGGGATGAAGTGACTCCGGCCCACCCGCCCAGGGCCGAGGCATCCGTCCCAGCCCACCGTGTGAAGGAAAAGGGGGTCATGGTGGCCGCCCTGGGGGGCGTGGAGCGAAAGGGTCGATGGATTCCTGCCCGCCAGACCTACGCGGTCGCCGTCATGGGGGGACTTGAGCTGGATTTCCGGGAGGCGTTGTTGCCACCCGGAGAAACGGAAGTCTGGATCTTCACCTTGATGGGGGGAGCAGAGATCATCGTCCCCCCTGGTTTGACTGTGGAGTCCGACGGCGTTGCCATCCTCGGGGGATTCGAGCATCGGGAAGAGGCCACTATCTCCCATGACCCCGAGGCGCCGGTGCTGCGTCTGAAAGGAATTGCGGTCATGGGCGGCGTGGAGGTCAGCATCCGGTATCCGGGCGAATCCGTTCGGGATGCCAAGCGAAGACTGAGGGAAATTAAGAAGGAGCAGAAGCGACTTCGGCGCGGCAGGTGAGCCGAAGGCCTGAAGGAAACTGGCCTTGGTGGTTGAGCGTAGGGTTGGTATCATGCGTACCCGCGATGATGGAGTATGGGACACGGTCCCCTTGAACGAGAATCCCCGGAGAGAAGGGCCATGAACGGAAGAATCACGCCCTGGATGGAGCAGATCACGCTGAACCTTCTGCGCGTCGCTGCCGGTTTCCTCTTCTTTCAACACGGAGCCCAGAAGCTCTTTGGGGTTCTCGGTAGGGATGCCCCCGTCGACTTCTTCACTCTGCTGGGATTGGCCGGCATTCTGGAGACAGTGGGTGGAGCCCTTCTGGTTCTGGGGCTGTTCACACGCCCGGTCGCCTTCGTTCTCTCCGGCGAAATGGCCTGGGCCTACTTCTCTTCCCATGTGGCGGGGGGCTTCTGGCCCATCGTGAACCGAGGGGAGCTGGCCGCCCTGTACTCGTTCCTCTTCCTCTATTTGGCGGTGCGGGGTGGGGGCGGATTCGGTCTGGACGGGGTGATGAAGATCCGGAAGAACCGGAAGCCACAACCGGATGACGCTGTCCAGGGGAAAGGGGAGACGGCGAAGAAGGCCGACCCTGAGGAAGACGACTTCCCCGAGCTCACCGAGGAAGACCTGGCGGAAGACCCGGAGATCGCAGAGCTGCTGGGGGACAACCCCTGAGGTTAACGCATATTCGGAATTCCGACGCCCGAGGGACCCGGGGCGCTATGCACAGTGCTCGTCGAAGGCTGCTTGGAGTTCCTGTGCGATCTCCTGGGGGGAATGCCCTTCGATCTGATGTCGCTCCATCATGAACACCAGCTCGCCGTCTTTCAACAGGGCGACGGAAGGGGAGGAGGGGGGATATCCAGGGAGATACTCCCGAGCCTTTTCAGTCGCTTCCAGCTCCTGACCCGCGAACACGGTGGTGAGAAGATTCGGCCTGGTGGGGTGTTGGAGAGCCAGCGCCACGCCGGGGCGCATGGCTCCCGCCGAGCAACCACAAACCGAGTTCACGGCCACGAGCACGGTTCCGGCCGACTCCAGGAGCCCTTCCACGTCCTCAGGGGTCCTCATTTCCTTGAATCCAATGCGGACCAGGTCTCGGCGCATTGGGGCGACCATCAACTCGGAATACGGCATATCTGTCCCTCCCACTGATCTGCTCTTGCTTTTTGAGTGCTTTGCACGGATCCGGGGAGGATACCCCGGAAGCCGGTCTTCAGGTTCCCCCTCGGTTGGACACCGAGTAGCTTGATTCTCGCCCCACTTCTTCAACACCCTTCTAGCCAACGTACTGTCATTCCTCTCCCGTGTGAGAAGGAGCCGGTGATGTCCAGAAGATTCCAGGTCGTCGTCCTTGCAGGCTTCCTTCTAGCGCAGGGATGTAGTGGGGCGGGATCGGGAAGCCAGGAAGGGGAGGGTGAAGCGGAGGCCCAGGACTCGGAGGTATGGGAGGGAGACGTGGAAGCCGCGGCGCTTCTTCTCCGGCCCAAAGAGGGAACTCCCGATGATTGGCGGATCCTCCGTGAAAAAGCGATCTGGGCGTGGGAGTTGGGATTGGACACCTTGTCCATGGGTGAGTCGATGGTGTACCTGGGACTCTCGTTCTTGGATTCCCGCTACACGCCTGGGACGCTGGAGCTCCCCGGCTCAGAGGAATTGGTGGTAAACCTCCAGGAGCTGGACTGCGTCACCTTCGTGGAGAACGTTCTCGCACTCGCCCAGTTCATCCGGTCCGCCAAACCCCGGATCGCGGAGTCGGAGTTCGAGACCAAAACCCTCTATCGCCAGATCCTTACGCGAATTCGTTATCGGGGGGGGAGGATCGACGGATATCCGAGCAGGCTCCATTACTTCTCCGACTGGATCCTGGACAATGAGTCCAAAGGCTTTGTACGAGAGGTAACGGAGGAACTCGAGGGCATCGAGGACGCCAGAGCGGTGGACTTCATGTCCGAGCATCCTGAGTCGTACCGGCAGCTTGCCAATCCCCTCAATCTCAGGGCCATTCAGGAGCAGGAGTTCTACCTGAGTGGACTGATTCGCCACAGAATCCCTGAGGAGGAGATCCCCCTCCGTGTGCCCTTGATTCTGGATGGGGATATCATCGCTGCCACCAGCACGGTGGACGGGCTGGACGTCGCTCACACTGGCATAGCAGTCTGGCTGGAGGATCGCCTGCACCTGCTCCATGCCCCCCTGGTGGGGGAGGTGGTCGAGGTCAGCGCTCTTCCACTGGCGGAGCGGATCCTACGCCTGGAGAGCCAGGACGGGATCCGGGTCATTCGACCCCTGGCTCCAGAGGAGATGAACGGTCCTGAGGGAGGGGCTCATTGAACATCGCCGGAACCGGATTGATGGTTGGAGTTGCTCTGTTGGGAGGGGGCGTCATCGTTTTGGATCGCTTGGCGCTGAAGCTCATTCGGCCCAGGAAGCGGCTTCATTCCAGGAATGTCCGGGATCTTCCTTTCCACGCACACACCCACTCATTCACATCATCCATGGGCCAACGGCTCAAAGGATGGGTGCTGACTCCGGAAACGGACAACGGCGGGGCTGTCGCGGTCCTGGCCCATGGGTGGGGCTCCAGCCACGGACGCATGACCCTCCTGGCCAGGCCCCTTCTGGAGCGGGGCCATCCGGTATTCCTCTTCGACGTGCGGCATCACGGTGAGGCCCCGGAAGCGCGGTATGTGACCGCTCGTCATTTCCGTGACGATATTCTCGCTGGCACCACGGAAATGACAAACCGATACCCCGACCGCCCCCTGGTTCTGATCGGTCATTCCATGGGGGGATCTGCGGGCATTCTCTCTGTTGCCGAGGGCGCCCCCGTCGATGGGTTGGTGACCATCTCTGCTCCGGCGGACCTCTTCAGTGTGTGGGCAGAACACCTGGACAAGTCATGGCTGCCAGGGGCGCTTGTGGTCCGCCTCCTGACGCCATTTTGGCGCACTCGGGCACGGGTATCCTTCGATACCCTTCGCCCGGACCAGAAGGTGAGGGACCTGACGGTGCCGGTTCTCGTAATTCACGGAGCCCAGGATAAGAGCGTCGATTCTTCCCATGCCCGGATCCTCGCCGACGGTGCTGGGGTGGAGGCCCTGATTCTGGAGGGGGCCGGGCACAACGAGCTCCTGGGAAGTCCAGAGGTGGTCACGCCGGTCCTGGCGTTTCTTGGGGGCGCAGGGCGGAGGAGTTGACATCCAACACCTCGGTTCCGGAACCCTAACCACCGGTCCGACTAGGGTTTAGGATCTGTCTCTCCTGTGCCAGCCGTCTGCGGTGGGAGTCTGGGCTATTCCGAAAGCCCCGATGCGATAGAGGTGGCCCACTCGGGCAGGGTACCCGGATCGATGTCGAAGACCACCGAGCCGACCGTGAACACGACTCCGGCGATGACCAGGGCCCCGATGAGGTTCAGGAATACTCCGATCCGAGCCATCTCTCCCACGGTCAGCCGCCCGCTTCCGAATATGATGGCGTTCGGCGGCGTCGCCACCGGCATCATGAATGCGCAGGAGGCGGAGAGGGTGGCGGGGATCATCAGTGCCAGGGGGTTGATCCCCGTTGAGACCGCGATGGCAGCCAGCACAGGGAGGATCATCTCCGTCGTTGCCGTGTTCGATGTGAGCTCGGTGAGGAAGGTGATCATCAGGCAGACCAGGAGGATCATGAGGAATGGAGGCATGCTCCCCAGAGCCTCGAACCTCTCTCCGATGATCTGTGCCAGGCCCGTCTGCTGAAACCCGGCCGCCAGGGCAAAACCGCCTCCGAAAAGGAGAACGATATTCCACGGAAGCCGGGGGATGACATCAGGGCCCATGACCCGGCGGTCACCGGCACTCCTGTCCCGGACGGGGATGAAGAAGAGGACGGAGGCCATCGTGATGGCGATGGTGCCGTCGTCGATCATCTCTGGGTGCGGCAGGAGTCGAGACCATCCGGGAATCGTGGCCAATCCGAACTCGAGATCCACACGAAACACCCATAGGAGGGCAGTTGCCGCGAACACGGCCATGACGGCCTTCTCTTCGAAGGAGATGGCGCCGAGGGCGGCTCGCTCCGTCCGAACCACTTCCCTATCCACTGTCAGATCGGCGGGAGCCCGATAGAAGACTCGCGTGATGAAGATCCAGGCCACGAGGATCAGTGTCAGGCCTACGGGAACGCACATCACAAGCCACTGGCCAAAGGCGATGGTGGGGGCCTCGGGGAACAGGATCTGGAAGATTCGCACGAACGAGAGGTTGGGAGGCGTGCCCACAAGGGTGGTGAGGCCTCCCACCGAGCATGCGTAGGCGATCCCCAGCATCAACCCCACAGAGAAGGTGTGAGTTTTGGACTGATCGAACTCATCCTCGATTTGGAGGATCATGGCCAGCCCGATGGGAACCATCATGACGGCCGTGGCGGTGTTGGAGATCCACATCGATAGGAATGCCGCGGCCAGCATGAATCCCAGGACAATGCGGGCCGGCCCGCCTCCAACGGCGTGGATGATGGCGAGAGCGATGCGTCGATGCAGGTTCCACTTCTCCATCGTGAGGGCGATCATGAACCCTCCGATGAAGAGGACGATCGTGCTGTTGAAATAGATCGGGGCCGTTTCCCGGCCCCCCAGGATCCCCAAGAAGGGGAAGAGGACCAGGGGGACCAGGGCTGTGGCAAAGAGGGGAATGGCGTCGCTCACCCACCAAATGGCCATCAGGAGGGCCACAGCCGCCAGCCGACTAGCCGGAGTGTTCCCAGGGTCCACGGGAAAGATCATGAGGAGGAAAAAGGAGATGACGCCCAACCAGAGGCCAACGGTCTTGGCGGGCCCCTCCTTTCTCTCTGTCTTCGCCATGAGCCTCTTTCACTTGTGGGTCATCGATCCCCGGCTGAGAATCCGAGGCCGATCGCGCCCTCTGGGACGGGTCCAGGGTGGCTTGGCTTCCCTTGCCCGAGCCGAGAGTCAGCTGGTTGGGTCATCTTGGTGTCCCGTTCTGACAAGGACCCCCCTATCTTGTGATGGGGTCCTAGCAGCGTGCAAGCATTGGGACGATCCGGGCCGGATACTGGTTTGGGTGGAAGGTGGGAGGGAATCTCAGAGAAACAGGGGAAGCCCGAAGGGGTTGAAGGAGAACCAGCGGATCACGAGCAGTCGAACAACCCAGGAGTGACCAGTGACCCACGACCGCAAACCCAGAACGCCGAAGAGCTCGGAGGCCCTTGTCTCGGAGCTCATGATGCCGCACCAGGTGAACAACCACGGCAATGTGTTCGGCGGCGTCATTCTGTCGATGGTGGACCGCGTGGCGGCTGTTTCGGCGATGCGCCATTCTGGTCGCCCATGCGTCACGGTCTCCTTCGACCGGGTTGATTTCAAGGAGCCGATCTTCACCGGGGAGCTGGTTACCTGTCAGGCCCGAGTGAATTTTGTTGGACGGACCTCGATGGAGATCGGCGTCAAGGTGGAGGCGGAGAACCTCCTCACCGGGGAGAAACGGCATACAAATACCTGTTTCCTGACCTTCGTGGCCATCGATGCCGACCACAGACCGGTTCCCGTTCCTCCGCTGAAGCTGGATACGAAGGGTGACGAGAAGCGCTATCGGGAGGGGCGGAGGAGGAGGGAGGTCAGGATGGCGCTGGACCGGGAGTTGGACGGATCCTGATCAGCTGGTCCCGTGTCGGCGAGCCGAGCGGCCTGTGTCATGGCAGGCTGCCGATGCACCTCCGCGAGACCGCCGAGCGAACCGCGGGCAAACCGTTCATTGCACGGCCGCACCCCACTTGTGCAGGCCTTCCCCAGGACCCGTCAAGGAAGCCCTCCCCCGACCCGGACGGGGTACGGCCGGTTGGTCCGAGTCCCGTCGCCCAACTGGCCGCCCTGGTTCATGCCCCAACAGTACTCCTGCCCACTGCCGGTGAGTCCGCAGGTCACCGCTCCACCGGCATGAAGGCTTACGAAACGCTGTTCCCCGGACACCTGGACGGGGAGAGCCGAGTTTCCCGTCGAGCCGTCTCCCAGTTGGCCGTGGAGGTTTTGGCCCCAGCAGTATGCCACACCGCCGGCGAGTAGGGCACAAGTGTGGACGGCCCCCGCCGCAATCGCCCTGGGTGGCGAGGGGAGGCCCCGAACCGGCTGTGGAAAGGGATGTTGACCAGCCGCGCTCCCTGTTCCCAACTGACCCGCTCCGTTGTCTCCCCAACACAGAAGGGCGCCTTGGCTGATCCCACAGGTGTGCTCGGCACCGGTGGCAAGGGCCTGGAAGGTGCCGGAAACCTGGGTGGGTGTCAGCCGATCCACCTGAGATCCCTCCCCCAGCTGGCCGTCTCCGTTCAGCCCCCAACAGAGGGCCCGTCCCCTCGTCGTGAGGCCACAAGTGTGGTTCCACCCTGCCACGAGGCTTCGGTAGGAGTGGTTGCCGGAGACGGGGACGGGGCGACTCTGATCTGTCCTGGACCCGTTCCCCAATTGTCCATTCAGGTTCCGTCCCCAGCAGGTCACTCGGCCGAAGCTATCCAACCCGCAGGTATGGGCCAGGCCCACAGCCAGGAGGGAATACCTGACCTCCGTGGCCACCGGCCGGGCCGAGGGGCGGTCAGATTGAGAGCCGTCACCCACCTGCCCGGATTCGTTCGCTCCCCAGCACCACGCCTCCCCTGACGATTCAAGACCGCACCCGTGGGAGACGCCAGAGTAGATGGCCTGAAGCCCACCGACGGAAGCGCCCCCCCACTGCCCCCGGTCGTTCCCACCTCGGCAAACCGACCTGCCACCCGCGAGACGACACACGGTACTCCCGCCAACGGCATAGGGTCGTCTCAGAACCGTGGGGGGTGGTGGGGCCGGCGGATCTACGGGTTCCCGGGGTTCGGGCGTGCCAGGGGCCGGGGTTTGGGCGGGACTCCCGGCGGTGGCTTGGAAGGCCACCAGGGAATCTGGGACCCCGGAAACCACCGCGACCGCTCTTTGGAGCCCGGAGGCAGGTCCCAGGGTCCATCGCGCAAAGGCTCGACCGACATCATCGGTCACGGTACGGGTCGGTTGGATCCTCCCGTCCCCGGACAAGACCTGGAACCGGACCTCAACACCCCTGATCAGGTTCCCTACCTCGTCACGGACCCTCACTCCCAGGTACTCCGGAAGCTCCTCACCCGTTGTTCCCGACTGGTCGTCGCCCACGAACGAGAACGCCTCGGCCGGGGTGGCGGGGAGGGCGAAGAGTTGGATTCGAGTGCCTTCGTTCGAAGAGCCTGACACGCTCGCACGAACCACTACGGTTCCTGGCTGTGGTGGAAGACGGAGACTTGCCTCGGCCAGGCCTCCGGCTCCGGTGCGGACCTGCTCCGCGTCGATCTCCGCACCAGCATCGTCTACTTGAAAGACGACGATGGTATCGACGAGTGGGGTTCCATCGGGGGTTGCCGCCCGCACTACCAGAGGGATACGGGAGCCGACAGTGCCCTCTTCGTTTCTACCCCGCATCACCAGAAGGGACGGACCCGGCTCGGAGTTGGCCGCGGACGACCCTTGTTCAGGGGGCGGGCGGGTTGCGAACGGAGGTGATGCGACGTCGGCCTCAGATCCCGCCCCGGGGCTGAGAAGCCACCGATAGGCGCCAAACGAACTGCCGGAGATCATTGTTATGGCGAGAGCGACCCACAGGATCCCACGGAGGACTTTCTTATGGCCCGCGACCATTCCGGGATCGTCCTCGGCACCTAAGAGGACCTCGTCTTCCAAGAGGGCCAGGGCGGATGCGACCTCTCCTTCCTCCAACTCATCGTCGAGGGTGGGCCAGTCAACGGGAGAGAGATCCTCGTCGAGGTCTTCTCCCTCAACCTCTTTCTTCGGCTTGCCCCGTACCAGACCCTGGCTGGCGGGGGCTCCGTCCTCTGCCGGGTGGGGAGCCCAGCGGTCCAGGACATCCTCCCGTGCGACGGGCACAACACTCGAGAGGTGCTTCAGGAACGTCTCGGCTGATTCCCACCGCTGTTGTGGGTCCTTCTTCAGCGCCTTCTCCAGGGCCTCCCCAAGCGCTGGAACCCTTTCCAGGCTCAGAGGGGCCATAGGCAATTCTTCGTTCTTTTGCTTGAAAATGGTGGTGAAGAGGTTTTCGCCCTCCCATGGGTGTTGGCCCATGATCATCTCGTAGCCAACGAGCCCCAGGCTGTATACGTCGCTGCGCCCGTCCACCTCATGCCCGTCGATCTGCTCCGGGGACATATAGGCCGGGGTCCCCAGGGAGGCTCCCGGGATGGTGAGGCGAGAATCCTGATCCCATGGGCGGGCGACCCCGAAGTCGGCCAGGCGTGCAGCTCCGACTTCTTCGTCGATGTAGATGTTTTCGGGCTTGACGTCGCGATGAACGATCCGACGGCGGTGGGCGTAGGCCAGAGCCGAGGCGACATCCTTGAGAACGGAAAGGACCTGGGGGACCGGCAGCGGTCCTTCCTTGGCCAGAACCTCCTTCAAGTTCCTCCCGGGAACGTGCTCCATCAGGAGGGCGAAGCTCCCATCCGGGAGACGATGCGTACCGTACAACCGGACGATGTTCGGATGCTGGAGTTGAGCGACCAGGTGTGCCTCACGGTTCAGGCGCCCCACGGCCTCCTCGTCTGAACCCAGCCCTCCCCGGATCACCTTCAGCGCCACGTCCCGGTTGAGATCGTGGTCTCTGAGGAGGTATACGATGGCGGTGGCTCCACGTCCCAGCTCCCGGACGAGCTCGAAATCTCCTCCGAGACTTTGGATGGCCACCTTCAGGGCTGAGTCATCCATCTCAAACCGATGTCCTCACGGACTATGGAAAATAGAATTGGAATTCTACTTCTCCAATGCGAATCCGGTCTCCGTCGATCAGGCGTCGGAGTGGAGCGGAAACCATGAGTGCGGCATGGTTTACGGCGACTGGATCGAGATGGGTCAGGGTCTCGATCCACCACTCTCCCTCCCGATAGGTCATTCTAGCGTGGACGGGCTGGACGGAGGAGTGGTTGAGGGTCACGTGGCCGGGGGGCTCTCCAATGTTCCACCCGAGAGTGACCACCTGCTCCTCCACTGATGTTCTCAGGAATCGGATCTCCTGCTGGAGGATCCCCGGGTCCAGAGGTTGGAGGCGTCCGGGCAGCATTTGGGTGGTGGCTCGCTGCACTGGATCCCCGGCGTTCGTGGGCTTCGGTCCGACGGCGTTCTGAGCAGTGCCTCCCGTGTTGGCGGGAGAATGGGAAGCAGAGCCCGGGTGGCTCCGGATCCACTTCGGCACCCGGTTCGGCGGTGGGTGCTTGGTGCCGCTGGGTACTGCTATGGGAAAAGGGTGGTTCGTCGAAGGATCGGGTCCCTTCCCCCCGGAGTCGGGCTTCTTGGACATCAGCGGGTTCGGAGTTGGGAAGGGAAGTGGCGAGGATCCCCCTCGCTTGTCGCTGCGGTGTTCAACGGAGTTGGTACACCGACGGTCGTGGTGGCGGACGCGGTGTTTTGCCCTGGGCCCGGATCGGAGGTGGTGGAGGAGACGGTGACCTGGGGTGTGAGATTACCGGTGAACCCGGCGTCGATGGTGACCACGGCATCGAAGCTCTGCAGTCCGGCAGCCTGGGTGAGTGTGCCCACGTCCCAGGTCAGGGTGTTGCCGGCCGGCGTGATGCCTCCGGTGGCCGAGACGAAGGTGACCCCTGTTGACGGGAGAGCCATGGCCACCTGAGTGCTAGCGGCATCACTGGGCCCGTTGTTCTGGACCGTGGCGGTGAAGGTGATCTGAGCTCCGGCTGTGGCCGTGGCTGGGGCGATGGCCCCCGCCACCAGATCGGCCGAAGCGAGAACGGTGGTGGTAGCCGATGCGGTGTTGAGTCCTGGGCCCGGATCGACTGCGGAGGAAGAGACGGTGACCTGTGGTGTGAGATCACCGATGAACCCGGCGTCGATGGTGACCAGGGCATCGAAGCTCTGGAGTCCGGCAGCCTGGGTGAGTGTGCCCGCGTTCCAGGTCAGCGTGTTACCCACCGGCGTGATGCCTCCGGTGGCCGAAACGAAGGTGACGTTTCCAGGTAGGTCCATGGCCACCTGGGTGTTGGCAGCATCATCGGGACCGTTGTTCTGGACCGCGGCGGTGAAAGTGATATCGGTCCCAGCTGTGGCTGTGGCCGGTGCAGTGGCCCCCGCCACGAGATCGGCCAGGGGGGTCACCGTCACATCAGCCGATTCCGTGTTGTTGTCCAGATCAGGATCGTATTTGTTTCCCTGGGCGAAGGTCGCGGTGTTCTGGAACGTCCCGAACGCTGTGGCCTGGACGACGATATCCATCACCTGTGGCCCGTCCGTCGGGAAAAGCTGGCCGGGGACCACGTTCCAGGTGACCGAGTGGCTCCCCGCGTCATAGGTCCCCCCTGTGGTGGAGACAAAGGTCATCTCTGGTGGCAGCACATCTGTCACGTCCCCCGGGTTGGTGATGGCAGGGCCTTGGTTCTCCGCAGTGATCCGATAGGTCAGGTTGTCGCCGATGGTGAATGGTCCCGCAGTGATCACGCTCTTGGTAAGGACGAGATCTGCAGCTTCGTTCACTGATGTGGAAGCGGTGGCGTCATTGTTTCCTGGCGCCGGATCATTGGTAGCCGTCGAGGCTACAACGCTCTGGTCTATGGACGTTCCAGCAGCGCTGATATCCACGCTCACATCTACGGAGAAGGCTTGCTGTCCTGCGGCGGGGGTGAGGGTCCCCAGGTTCCAGGTGACCACGCTGGAGTCATGGGTTCCCCCACCGGTCGCCTGGATGAAGGTCACCCCTGCCGGCAGCGTCATGGTCAGCTGGGTGCCTTGGGCATCACTGGGTCCGTTGTTCTGGACCGTGGCGCCAAATGTGATTTGGGTCCCGGGATCGGCTGTGGCCGGTGCCGTGGCGCCCACCGCCAGGTCGGCGGAAGCGACAACCGTGGTGGTAGCCGAGGCGGTGTTGAGTTCTGGGCCCGGATCGGCCGTGGAGGAGGAGACAGTGACCTCTGGAGTGAGCTCACCGGTGAACCCGGCATCGATGTTCACCACCGCATCGAAGCTCTGGAGTCCGGCAGCCTGGGTGAGCGTGCCTACGTCCCAGGTCAGGGTGTTTCCGGCCGGTGTGATGCCTCCCGTGGCAGAGACGAAGGTGACACCTGTTGACGGGAGAGCCATGGCCACCTGGGTACCCTCGGCATCACTGGGCCCGTTGTTCTGGACCGTAGCGGTGAAGGTGATCTGGGTTCCGGCTGTGGCCGTGGCTGGGGCGGTGGCGCCCGCCACCAGATCGGCCGAGCCAACCACCGTGGTGGTAGCCGAGGCGGTGTTGAGTCCTGGGCCCGGATCGGCCGTGGAGGAGGAGACGGTGACCTCGGAGGTGAGATCACCGGTGAACCCGGCGTCGATATTGACCACCGCGTCGAAGCTCTGAATTCCGGCAGCCTGGGTGAGTGTGCCTACGTCCCAGGTCAGGGTGTTACCGACCGGCGTGATGCCTCCGGTGGCAGAGACGAAGGTGACACCCGTTGTGGGGAGATCCATAGCCACCTGGGTGCCGGCGGCATCACTGGGCCCGTTGTTCTGGACCGTAGCGGTGAAAGTGATCTGAGTCCCTGGATCGGCCGTGGCCGGAGCGGAGGCTCCCGCCACCAGGTCGGCCGAACCAACAACCGTGGTGGTAGCCGAGGCGGTGTTGAGTCCTGGGCCCGGATCGGCAGTAGTAGAGGAGACAGTGACCTCTGAGGTGAGATCACCGGTGAACCCGGGGTCGATGTCGACCACCGCATCGAAGCTCTGCAGTCCGGCAGCCTGGGTGAGTGTGCCCACGTCCCAGGTCAGGGTGTTCCCCACCGGCGTGATGCCTCCGGTGGCAGAGACGAAGGTGACACCCGTTGTGGGGAGATCCATGGCCACCTGGGTGCCGGCGGCATCACTGGGCCCGTTGTTCTGGACTGTGGCGGTGAAGGTGATCTGAGTTCCGGCGGTGGCCGTAATCGGAGCGGTGGCGCCCGCCACCAGATCGGCCGACGCGACAACGGTGGTGGTAGCCGAGGCAGTGTTGAGTCCTGGTCCCGGATCGGATGCGGAGGAAGAGACGGTGACCTGTGTTGTCAGGTCACCGGTGAACCCGGGATCGATGGCGACCACAGCATCGAAGCTCTGGAGTCCGGCAGCCTGGGTGAGCGTGCCCAGGTCCCAGGTCAGGGTGTTCCCCACCGGCGTGATGCCTCCGGTGGCTGACACGAAGGTGACGCTTCCAGGCAGGTCCATGGCCACCTGGGTGTTGGCGGCATCACTGGGTCCGTTGTTCTGGACCGTAGCGGTGACGGTGATTTGAGTTCCCGCGGTGGCTGTGGCTGGGGCGGTGGCTCCTGCTACCAGGTCGGCCGAAGCGACAACCGTGGTGGTAGCCGAGGCGCCATCATCCGTGGGGTCCGGATCGTCGGTGCTGGAAACCACGCCCACAGCGTTGGTGATGTCGCCGGACGTTCCACTGTCGATATCAACGACCACCTCGAAAGTCTGAATCCCGTCGTCTACCGTGAGGGTTCCCAGGTTCCAGGTGACGGTGTCTCCTGCGGCGTTGTAGTGGCCTCCGCCCGTGGCCGAAACGAACGTGACCTCTGCCGGAAGCGTGTCCGTGACGACCACCCCCCCCGCCGCGCTCGGGCCAGTGTTTTCCACGGTCACCGTGTATGTGATCCGATCTCCAGGCGAGGCGGCCAGTGGTGCCGACTTGGAGAGGGAGATGTCAGCCCCTGAAACCGATGTGGTGGCGGTTCGCTGATCGTTGTCGGCCTCGGGATCGACAGAAGTCGAGGCTACTTCGACGGTGTTGATGACCGCTCCCGACGTTCCCTCGTCTATATCCACTACCAGATCGAAGGCTTGGGGGCCCGCGCCGACGGTGAGGTCGCCGACGTTCCATGTGACCGAATCCCCCACCACGTTGTAGTGTCCCCCACCTGTGGCTGAGACGAATGCGACTCCCGCCGGAAGGAGGTCTGTCACCACCACTCCGGTCGCATCGCTGGGTCCGAGGTTCTGGACCGTCACCACGTAGGTGATCTGCTCTCCAGGCAGGGCCACCCCGGGTCCGCTCTTGCTCACCTCGATGTCGGCGGATGCAACCAGGGATGTGGTGGTGGCGTCGTGGTTGTTCCCCCCAACCGGGTCGAATTGATCGGCTGTGACCGCTGCAACATTCCGGACCGGTCCGGGTTCGCCGGGGTCCGTGACCATGCTCACGGTGTATTCTTGAGTACCCGCCGAAACCGAGAGATCCCCGACGGTCCAAGTAACAACGCCCCCGTTGGCGGATCCATCATGAGTCCCGCCCCCGCTCGCCGAGCTGAACGTCGCATTTGGCGGGAGCGTATCCGTGACCACAACGCCGGTGGCGCCGCTGGGCCCCAGATTCTGGACTCTCACGGTATCCGTGAACACAGCCCCGGGGGCAGCCGTGGTTGGTCCCGACTTGGTCAGGGCCAGGTTCGCGCTTTCCACGGAGGTGGACACCTGGATCCAGTCGTCGGACGGATCCGGATCGGTCGAGGTGGACACCGCCGCCGCCGCATTCGTGATGGCACCGACCGCTCCAGCGGAGATGTCCACGGTCACGTCGTAGCTCTGCTGCCCAGCGCCAACCGTTAGGTTACCGACGTTCCAGGTCACGACGCCGCCATTGGCAGAGCCGTCATGCGTGCCGCTGCCGGTAGCTCCGAAGAATGCCACCTCGGGTGGAAGAGTGTCCGTCACCACTACACCTGTCGCGTCACTCGGTCCGGTGTTCTCGACTGTCACCGTGTACGTGATTCGCTGGCCGGGATCGGCAACCGCCGGTCCGGTCTTGCCGATCACCAGATCCGACCCCGAAACCGTGGTCGTCGCAGTTCTCCGGTTATCGCTGAGGTCCGTCTCCGGGGTGGTGGATGTGATCGCTACGATGTTTGTGATGGCTCCGGTGGTGGCAGGATCGATGTCCCCCACCACCTGGTAGCTTGCGGGGGTGCCGGACACAGGCAGTGTTCCAATGGCCCAGGTCACCACGCCATTGGAACCGGCGGCGGCATCGTACGTGCCGCCACCTGTGGCCGAGGCGAAGTTCACGCCCAAGGGCAGCGTGTCCGTCAGCACCACTCCGACCGCGTTGCTCGGACCATCATTCTGGGCCGTGACGGTGTAGGTGATCTGAGATCCAGGCACTCCCGTTCCCGGAGCTGTCTTGGTGACGACCAACTCCGCAGAAGCCCCGAGGCCGGTATTGGCGACACTTCTGTTGTTGGATGGAGTGGGGTCTCCGGCGACCGGAGTGATCGTGGCGGCGTTTGAGAGGGTCCCGGAGGCCCCAGGCAGGATATCCACCACGACCTGGAAGGTCTGTGGGCCATCAGCGACCTCCAGAACACCCAGATCCCATCTGACCATCCCGTTGGGAACTACGCTACCGACGAGCGTTCCCCCGCCCGTTGCCGAGACGAAGGAGACGCCGGCTGGCAGCGTGTCCCGCACGACCACGTTCTCCGCCGTTCCGGGGCCCAGGTTCTCTACAGTGACGGTGTAGGTGATCCGATCACCGGCAGCTGCAGCAGCCGGAGCATTCTTGGTCACGGCCAGGTCGGGCCCGGTCACGGAGGTGGTGAGCGTGGCTCTGTCGTTCCCGGACAGGGGATCGACGCTGGACGTCGACACCCGAGCAACGTTCGTCTGCTGGCCCACGGACTGCGCGGCTACCCTCACAGAGTCCACCACCGTCGTACCTGCCGGGACGTTCCCGAGATTCCACCGGACGACCCCGCCGGAATGGGTTCCTCCCTCCGAAGCGCTCTCAAAGGTCATTTCCTCCGGAAGAGAGTCGATCAGCACCACATCTCGGGCCGTCCCAGGGCCGGAATTAGTGACGGCGAGCACGTACTCTGTTGACGCACCCATCGATGCAGAGGCAGGCCCGGTCTTGGTCACGCCGACGTCGGCTCCCAGGGCTTGTGCCACCTCGAGGGTCACCCCCACCGACAGCGGGCTGTTGATGACACCGGGAGAAGTCACCCGGACCTCACCGGTGTAGGTTCCGGGGGACAAGGATCCCGGATCGGGTCGGACCAGGATCTGGGCGGGGGCCGTGCTCCCGGACATTGAGACGGTCAGCCAGCCCCCGACCCCCGTGTATAGTGCCTGAGCGTCTATGTTGGCGAGGGTGCCTCCTCCGATGTTGGAGACCTGGAGGATTTGGGCTTCAGCGGGGTCTCCCCCTGCTTCACCCTGGAACTCCAGCGCGGTAGGCGACACGCCGATCACAGGCTGATCGATGGTCACTGTCACCTGAACGGGGATCCTGACCGGGGAGTTCCGGGCATCCTGGGATTTCAAGATCAGCGTGGCGTCGTGTGTGCCCGTATC